>JAYKIX010000001.1:0-23928 GCA_035286005.1 Synechococcus sp.
GTTGAGGTGGCAGTGGCGATGCTGCATCGCCAGGGTCAATGGCTGGTTCAGCTGCGCGACGACATTGAAGGCATCGTCGCGCCGGGATGTTGGGGGCTCTTTGGGGGCCACTTGGAACCGACCGAAAGCCCTGAAGAGGGCTTGCGCCGTGAGCTCAATGAAGAACTCGGCCTGAAGGCCCGTGAGCTGACGCCCTGGTTTTTGCACCAAACCTCACAGCGCTGCCTGCATGTCTTTGTTGGACCCTTGCCAGTGCCCATTGAGGACCTCCACCTACAGGAAGGACAAGACCTGACCCTGGCCAGTCTTGAGCAACTGGCTGAAGGCAGTGCTTACAGCCCGCGGCTGCAGGAAGCCAGACCCTTGGCACCAAGCCTTCAGTTGGTGCTGAAGCGCTCGCATCAACTGAAGGAACTCACCTGAGCTCCAAGGTCAGTGTTCACAACAGTTGGAGTATCAGCACGAAGACCAAGCCCAACAGCAACCACCACCACCAGCGCACCCGAAACCGCATGGCGCCTGGGCCAGGCCGGACCCTGGGGCTGCGGCGACCCGCTGCAGCCTCTGGAGCGCCGCAGCGACGACACACCAGTCGTCCCGCCAGGGAACGATCCGCACGCCAGCTACGCGAGCCACACTGCGAGCAGACAGAAGCCATCCAGTTCATCTCGTGACGGAACGCACACAGCCATGGCTTGAACTCAAGGCCGTTGAAGCCTGGATTAAAACCAGCTGTGTGTTCAACGATCTCACCCTCAACCTCAAATTGGGGGAACACACCGCCATTCTTGGGCCCAATGGATCGGGGAAGAGCACCCTGGTGCGCCTCATCGATCGGAGCACCCACCCAGTGGTCAAGCCAAACTCGCATCTACGTCTCTTCGGATCACCACTTCCCCGCCAATGGGAGCTGCGACAACGCATCGGGTTGGTGTCCAGTGAGCTGGATTTGCGGGTGCCGGGGGGCGTACCTGTATGTGATCTGGTGCTGTCAGCCTTTTTTGGTGCCGTCGGCCTACGGCGCGATCAGCAGCCCACCCGCATGCAGGAGCAGCGGGCTTCCAGTCTTCTCAACACCTTCCACCTCACTGACCAGGCCGATGAAGCCTTCAGTCGCCTTTCCGACGGACAACGCCGGCGGGCCCTGATTGCGCGGGCGCTGGCCCATGAACCCGAGATCCTGGTGCTGGATGAGCCCACCAACGCCCTCGACCTCAAGGCCAAGCACGAACTCTTGGCCTGCCTCCGCCGGCTCTGCCAGGGCAACACAACCCTGGTGATGATCACCCACCAGGTGGAAACCTTGATTCCGGAGATCAACCGCGTGGTCTGCCTGCAGCAGGGAAGCGTGGTAGCCGATGGTCCAAGCGACAAGATCCTCACCGGGCCCTGCCTCAGTCAACTCTTTGACACCCCGCTTCAGGTGATCGATGCCGGCGGCTACCGCCAGGTAGCGCCCCTGTCATAGCCTCGCTGAGCCGTGGATCTGCGCCATGAACAGCAACGCCAGCATCGATGCCCTGGAGCTGATGCTCACCGATCTGCGCACCCGCAACGAACCGATCCGCCACAAGGCCGCATTCCGCGGCTGCCAGCCAGAATTTCAGGCCCTTGTCACCCGTCTGATCGAACAGCTGGAATCCGAGCTGATGAATGAAAAGCAGCGTTACCGCCTCGAGCAACGACATTGAATTGGTAGCCAACCGCGATGGAGCTGAGCCTTGACTGGGTTCAAGGCGCCGTCGCCTGGTCCGTGCTTTGGGCATCGACAAGTGCCTGGTGATAGGCCGCGGGTGCAATCACCAGAAACAACCACCACCAGAGCAGCACAGCCCCAACCACTGGCGCAGTGACCCAAACGCGATGCAGCAGTAGCCAGCTGGCGACGGGCACCAGAAAACCCGTCAGCACAATGGTCCAAGGCTGACACCACCAAGGTTTCGCCGCCCATAGGCTTGTGGACTGCACAGCGGTGGACTCTGCGTTGCTCACTGCAGATGGGCCAGGCCCCCATCGGCGTGCATTTGGGCCAGTGCGTCATAGCCACCGATCACCGCACCATCGATGAACACCTGGGGAAAGGTGGTCATGGCGCTGCGTTGATTCAGGGCCTTAAAAATGGCATCGCTATCGCAGGTGACCACAGTGTGAGCAATATCCAGGCTGCGGAGGATGCGCAGAGCTCTGGTGCACCACGGGCAGCCCGGGAGCACGGCCACTTCCACCCGCACCGCTGAAACAGCCGGTGCAACGGCCCCAGACTCCTGGACGTGCTCCTGAGGCTCCAAGAGCGAAGGCTCCTGCGGTAAAGGCTGATCCAACAAACCCACGAGCAGGTCTGCACCTTTAAGCACGAGGGTGCCTGGCTCCAGGTGGCCTCCCCAGACCTGGCAAGCGCCATCGGAAAGACTCAGATGCAAGTGGGCTCCAGCAGGAGAAAAATGGCCCTGGAGCGTGATGATCTCGAGATCACCCTCGAGCACATTGGGTTGTTCACGTCCCGGGCATTGGAAGGCTGCCCTGGAGAGATTCCCCACCACTCCGAGGACGTAACCGGAAGCTCCGTGGGTACGGGCGAGTGTTTCGAGGGAGAGACGCAGATCCTGGCCGGGAGCAAGCTTCAAAGCCAGAGTCCGCATCACTACTGCTGAATTTCTGCCAGCAAGGTTAACGCCTTCTCTAGCTAGCCCAACCTAAGCAATCGCGTTACGATCTAGTTACGTAAATGAGACGGCATCGTGTCAATTCTCCGTACGTTGCTGCAGGAGCTTCAAGAGCGGCTGGAAGTTGACAAACCCTCACCCTCCGCTGCAGAAGTCGCGGAGGCCGCTGAGTCTGAACGGTTGAATGTGACGCTTCCAGGGGGCGTGATGGCCAGACTGAAACAACAAGCCCTCCAGGAGGGGCGCAGCTGCAGCAGCCTGGCAACGTTTCTGATCGAAGACGGGCTCCGCCGTCACACAAGCCTGCAGTGAATACGAATCAGCCTTGATCGAGGCGTCGCACGATCAGACCCATGGCGACAAGGGAACTAGCCAGGGCAATCAATAGGGCCAACGTCATCGAGGCGTTCAGGAGAGATCCGGCCAGGTTGGCATCTTCTTCCTGCGATCGCTGGCCAAAGACAGACCACCTCGCCAAAGTGACCCCATGCTGAGTGGATTCCGCCGCACACGAAGCCGAGACCGGGGATGACGCACCTCTGGCATTGGCAAGGCCAAGAACTGTGCTTCCTTCCGGAGCGAGCCCTGTGGTTTCCTGCTGATCGGCTGCTGTTGGTAGCCGATTTGCATCTCGGCAAGGCGGAGGTGTTCCAGGCCCATGGCATTCCCTTGCCCAGCGATGGCGATCGGGCCACCCTGAATCGGCTACTGGCCCTCTGTGCAAGGCAGAAACCCAGCCGATTGGTTGTGCTTGGCGATCTCATCCATGGCCGCCTGGGCCTGACCCCCAGCCTGCGCGAGAAACTGCTGGTCTTACCCGAACTCTGTGGCTGCCCGGTGCTGCTGATTGGCGGCAATCACGACCGCGCCAGTGTGATTGAAGGGCTACCTCAACAGCCCAGCTGCAGACTTGGCGACCTCTGGCTTAGCCATGAACCGGAACAACCCCCTCCCACAGAGGCCGGCCATCTTTTGAACGTTTGCGGCCACGTGCATCCCGTCGCCAGCATTCAACAGGGCTGCGATCGACTCAGAATTCCTTGCTTTGCCTACAACCCTGATCAACAGCATTTGCTGATTCCCGCGTTTGGGGAATTGACGGGAGGCCACAGCTGCGATCAGCGTTACAGAAAATGGTTGGTGGCTGACCACGCCATCGTTCCTTGGATCGATCCCGTTCCCACTCCCCAACACCGAAGGGTCGCCAAGTGACTGGAACCCTTCCTCCCCCCACCAGGCCAGGTCGCCAACAACCTCGTGGCGAGATGGAAGATCCCCGTGGCCTGCGACGCCCACGGAAGCAGAAGAAGCGACGCCAACGCCCTTTGTTGCTGCGCAAAAGGCTTCTGCTTGTCGGCTTTCCCCTCCTCACCTTTGCCGCCCTGGTGGCCTTGGCCCCAGGATCACCAGACCCAAGCAACCAAGCAACGCGACCTGGCTACACCAATCTCGGCGAAGCAGGCGGAACCTTTCGCTATGTTCCCGACGACGAGGTCTACGCGGTTGATTTCGATCCTCGAAAGGTGCGAATCGGCCTGCTGGAGGGCTGGGATCGGGAAGACGATGCCTTTAAAGACACGGCGGCCCTCGCCTATGTGAGCGGCCCGATGTATGAACGCCATCTCGAAGCCGGTGGCCAAGAGGTCACCGTGCCGCTTGGCGACATGAAGCTGGGCCAGAGGATTTGGAGAGGACGCAATCGCACCGCTTCCCAACAGCGGGCCTACATCGGCATCCGCCACGACGGCACTGTCGATTTCAGCTACGGCGAACTTACCGATGCCAGGGCCCGCGAGTACGACACCTTCATCGGGGGGTTGCACAGCGTCTACAACGACCTGGAAGAACCACCCTCCTCTTACACCGGTGCCTACAGCATCAGCATGGGGCAGCAGATCCGGTATTACCTGCCTCGGATTCGCATGGTGTTTGGCCTCCGTCAGGATGGCCGCCTGGAAATGCTGATGAGCAAGGACGGGCTCACCCTGGAACAGACCCGTGATCTCGCCCGACGGCGGGGTCTGGTGAGTGCCTACCTACCCGATCACGCCTCCAAGAGTCGCCTGATCATTCCTGGCAACAAGGGATTCACAGAAGAGGATGCCAACTGGATCAGCGGTGGAGCCACAAGCTTCGTGCATGTGCCCTACATGCTGCGGTTAAGCGAACGACGCTTTCCACTCCAAGGGAATCTGATGGCCAACCTGGCCCTTAAATTCCGCTTCAACAACAGTTGTGGAGATCCGATCGACTGTGGGAAGTGGCTGACAGGCCGATTAATCGACCGTTCGCTGGCAGGTCTGAACAGGGTGATGGAACAAGGTGTGGAACCGCTGGCACGGATGATCTGGCCACCCAAACCAGCGCCAGGATCTCGCCCCAACCGCCCGGAACATCCAGAGAGTGGTGGTTCATTCGATCGTTCACCCCTGCCTGAACCTCCGATCACCGCGGATCCCCTGGTGCTGCGGGATGCCCAGGATGCGAAGGCGAATGGCAGCGACAACCCTGAGCGGGATCGCCCAGAGGACAACGAGTTCACCAGACCCGCCCTGCCGCCCGATCTGCCACCACCGGTCGTGATCACTGATCCGAACCCCCAGGCGCCAACGCGACGCGCCCCAGGTCCGATCTCCTCGCCAGCCGGTGTGCAGGAGCTTGGAGCAGATCTTCCCTACGACGCGCCCCCTCCTCCACTGCTGCCGCCACCACTTCCCTGATCAGCTGCTGCACCTCGACAAAGCATTGGCGTCAGCCGCCCTGGGCCGCCAAAGCACGCACCACATCACCTCGTGTAATCACGCCGACAGGCTGTTGACGGTCGTTCACCACATACAGCCTCTGAGTGCTGCGCTCATGCAGCAGAGCAGCGGCCTTGGGCAATGGCAGCGATTCGGAGCAGGAGTGCGTGTCGTTCTCCATCAGGTCCTTCACGGAGTTCCCCAGCACCTGGTGCACCTGCTTGTCCCAGTTCAAGGGATTGCGCAGATAAATGATGCTGTCGAGGAGCATCACGTAGGGGCCGACATCCACACCGCTTTCGCGCACCATCAAATTCTGCTCGGTGAGCTCACCAATCAATTCCTGGTCGTTATTGACCACAGGCATGCCACTGATGTGGTGCTTGCTCAATAGCGCCACCGCCTCCTGAAGTTCGGTCTCAGGCTTCACGCTGAGCACTGGGGAGGTCATGACGTCGCGGACCGTCTGCTGGAGCACCATGGGACGCAAGCGTGTGCATGCATTCTGAGCTTGAACTCCCAATGGCGCACCTGGGCTGATCGCCTCACCCTGATCCGAGCCATGGCCGGCCTCCCCCTGGTGCTTGCGTTACTTTGCCAGCAACAGGCTTTGGCCTGGTGTCTGCTTGTGGCAGGTGGACTGACCGACGCCCTCGATGGCTGGATGGCCCGCCGCGCTGGAGGCGGAAGTCGCTGGGGGGCGCGTCTTGATCCCCTGGCCGACAAATTGCTGCTCGTAGCGCCTCTGCTCTGGCTCTCGGCCAACCAGACCCTTCCCCTCTGGGCGGTGTGGTTGCTGCTAGCCCGCGAACTGTTGATTTCCGGTTGGCGACGGGACGCCCACGATGGAGCTCCCGCTTCCCGGTGGGGTAAGTGGAAAACCATCCTTCAATTCCTGAGCCTGCTACTGCTGCTCTGGCCCGACCGATGGGGCAATGCTGCTGCGGTCACAACACTGCAGCAGCTGGGTTGGTGGCTGTTTTGGCCATCACTGGTGCTGGCCCTTCAGTCGGCTGTTGGGTACCTCAGACCGACCCGATCAGAGCCGCATCGCCACTGACATCCGGTACAGCCTCAGGGCGCTGGCTGTAGTCGAGGTCGAAATTGTGCTGGAAGGCGCTGATGGCGTCATAGCGAGGCGTCCAGGCCAGTTCGCGTTCCGCCCGGCTCACATCTGTGAGGAAATGGCTGAGACGCAGCGGGAAAGCCTTGCGCGCTTTCGGATCAAGACCCCTGGGATCGAAATAGCGCACATCAACTGAGGCTGGATCCTTGCCACAGGCCAGTGCTGCCGCGCGCACCAGCCCGGCGAAGGTGATGCCTTTCCGAGACGAACAGTTGTAAATGCGATTGGCCGCCGCATCCACACCCACCGACCGCACCATGGCATCGGCAAGGTCATCCACGTGGCCAAGCTGGGTGATGGTGCTGCCATCACCTGGCATCGGCACGGGCAAATCGTTGCAGACCCGATCGAAGAACCAGCGTTCGACGGGGTTGTAATTCCCGGGGCCGACGATGTAAGTCGGCCGGAAGCTGGTGAAAGGAATACCTTCCTTCAGCAACCAGGCTTCCGTTTCCGCCTTCCCCGCGTGGCGGCTGGCTGGATCAATCGCCGCGTCCTCATCCAGAGGCCAGACATCAGAACCGGCATACACGCCGGCAGAACTCACATAAAGGAATCGATGGCTTGGAGCACCGGTCACGTCCAGCACCGCCTGACTATCCGCCAGGGTCCGGCCCGAACTGTCCACCACCACATCAAACGATTGGCCGCTCAGTTGTGCCAGATCAGTGGGGTTCCCACGGTCTCCCACCACATGATCTACGCCTTCAGGTGCCGGCTGCCGACCACGGGTGAACAACGTGAGCTCATGACCCTGATCAAGCAGGGACGCCACTAGGGGCTTGCCCACAAAGCGGGTTCCACCCATCACCAGGATCTTCATCAGGCCACCAGAACTGGCGCCATTGAAGCGTGGGCTGAGGCACCGCACTGCAGGATGGTGCCCAGATCAGATGCACAACGGATGGAGATCATCCCCGCCATTGACCTGTTGGGTGGAGCCTGCGTTCGACTCCATCAAGGGGATTACGACCAGGTGACCCGCTTTAGCGACGACCCTGTGGCTCAGGCACGCAGCTGGCAAGCCCAGGGAGCCAGCAGGTTGCATTTAGTGGATCTTGACGGTGCCAAAAGCGGCGATCCCGTCAACGACACCAGTGTGCGGGCAATTGCCGAGGCTCTCGACATTCCGGTGCAGCTCGGGGGAGGCGTGCGCTCTGTGGAACGCGCCGAATCCCTCCTGGCCTGCGGACTGGAGAGCGTGATTCTGGGTACAGCAGCGATTGAGAATCCCGCGCTCGTGGAAACGCTGGCAAGTCGCTACCCCGGACAGATCATCGTGGGCATCGATGCCCGCGACGGCAAGGTGGCGACCCGTGGCTGGATCGAGGACAGCAACGTGGAAGCCACCACCCTGGCCCGTGAACTGAGCGGCACCGGCATTGCCGCCATCATCAGCACCGATATCGCCACCGATGGCACATTGGCCGGCCCGAATCTCGAAGCACTCCGCAGCATGGCCGATGCCAGCTCCGTTCCGGTGATCGCCTCCGGCGGCGTTGGCTGCATGGCCGATCTGATCTCTCTGCTCAGCCTCGAACCCCATGGCGTGCATGGGGTGATCGTGGGTCGCGCTCTTTATGACGGGCGGGTGACCCTCAAAGAGGGGATCCAGGCCGTCAGCGATGGCCGACTTCAGGACCCCGGCGGAACCATGGGAACGATCGCCTGACGTGCACCGGCGAAACTGGCGCCTTAAGGTGAAGTCATTCCTCTTACGGCTGTGTCCGGCGTTTCCAAGCCAACTTCAGCAGCGGACACCCCTCGCCTTGAACAGGGGGTGCAAATGGCCTTTGAGCGCTGCAAACAACTGGGGATGCGCCTCAGCCGTCAGCGCCGCATGGTGCTCGACCTCCTCTGGGGCGAAGCAAGCCACATGAGCGCACGCGACATTTTTGAAAAGCTCAACGCCCGTGGCCGCCGCATCGGTCATACCTCGGTGTATCAGAACCTCGAAGCTCTTCAATCTGCTGGTGTGATCGAATGCCTCGACCGCGCCAACGGACGCCTCTACGGCTACCGAAGCGACCCCCACAGCCACCTCACCTGCCTCGACAGCGGGGCGATCGAAGACATCGACGTGGAACTGCCGGCGGAACTGCTGAATCAGATCGAACAAGCCACCGGATTTCGTATCGAGTCGTACACGCTTCAGTTGAACGGCCGCCGCACGCCTAACTAAACGCCGCCGAGCACTGGAGCCCGATCGATTTGATCGTTACCTTGGCGTTAGTTGAAAGCACGGATGCTCTGGTGAACGCTGCGAAAGCCGAGATCCTGCTGCTGGCGCCTGATCTCCTGGGCGAAGCCCTTGCTTTGCAGCTCACCACCCAGGATCCAAAACGGTCGGTCTGCCTTCGATCCGATCAGCTTCAGGGCCAACCGAAACTGGTGATCTGGTCACTCGACTCCGTGCAGTCGGTCGCTTTACTCCAGAGGGAAGTGCTGCAGCTCCAGGAGCATTGGCAGCCCGCGCCCTTACTGGTTCTGCTGCCAGCTGTATTGCCGATCCCTGCCAGTGAGCTGCTCGCTCTGGATTGTCCGGGGCTGCTGCAGGATCCTGATCTGCCCACTCTGCTTGACGCCGTTGTCACCCTTGAGCAGGGGGGAAGGATCGTGCATCTGGCCACAGGCCATCAACCCGTCAGTGGCAGCCAACCCACGATGGGATTGGGCCAATGGCTGCTGACAAGTGGTCTTCAACAGATCACCAACGATCTCCAGGTGATTGAAGCCCTGCTCGTGCCCCCACCAGACAACCTCGTGCTGAAGTTGCTGCTGGAGGGCCGTCAACGGGAACTCCACAGTGCCCGCAGCCTGCTGCTGCTGCTTTGGGGGCCATTGCAGATGGGGCTCAACGATGTTCATCCCCTTCGCAGTGATCAGCAGGCGCTGACCACAGGCGCATCCGCCATGGTTTCAACGTCAGACATCGGTATGGCGATCACAGTGCGCCAACGCAATGCCGAGGCCGTATGGGCCTCGATTCAGGAACGACTCACGCTGGCTGTGGATGCGGGGCTCAGCAACGCCACCGGTGCGCTGCTGGCAATCGAAGGCCTCCAGCCCGAACGCCGCCGCGATCTATTGCTGGCCCTGTTGCGCCAGTTGGATCAAGTGATGACCCGCCTGCGCACATCTGGCACCAATGGCGCGGCCTCCACGAGCCTGCCAATCGAGCAGCAGTTTTTGAGCTTGCAGCCGGAGGTCCGGCGCCAGGCCGTTCAAGCCATGGCAGGAAGCTACGTCCGACTGCCCCGGGGAAACGACCTGCAACCAGTGGCGCAGCACCTGATCGAAGGGTCCGATCTCACACAGATCGACGATGAACTCCCCGACCCTCGCGGCATGCTTGAACCGTTACTGCTCGACCAGCCCGTGCTGGTGAATGGACAGCTGTTGCCGTCAGACCATCCGAAGGCGCTTCTTCAGCTCGAAACACTCGTGAGTAACTGGCTCGTTCGCAGCGCCGAATTGATCAGCGCTGAATTGCTCGCCATCTGTGGCGAGTGGCCTGAGCTCCGGCGTTATCTGTTGGATGAACGGTTGATTCCCACCCGCGATTTGGAAAGGCTGCGCAACCAACTCAACAACCAGTCCCGTTGGCAGCTTTGGATCCAACGCCCCGTCCAGCTCTATGAAAGCCGTCGAATGCTCTATCAATTGAGGGGTGGCCAGATCGCACCCCTGCTGCTGATTGAGCCCCGTGATGAAGAGCTGCGTCGACTCGGTTGGTGGCAACAACAGGTGGCCCTCCTGCTGGAAGCACGTGACGCCATTGCGCCTCAGGTGCAGGGCCTCGTGCAACGCCTTGGCGATCTGATGGTGGTGCTCCTCACTCAGGTGATCGGTCGCGCCATTGGCCTGGTGGGCCGTGGCGTTGCCCAGGGTATGGGCCGCAGCGTCAGGCGTCGGTCCACCAGCTGAGGTTGAACGGCAGAATGCGGCCTTTGCTGCCGCGCTCCATGGCCCGTCTGCTTTGCTCGCTTGTGGGCCTGCTCTTTGCCGTCATCCTCCTGGCAGCCCCCGTGCAGGCCAGCCTCACGAGCGACAGTTACGACGGCAATATCTATGCCCTTTACGCCGGCAATGGCTCACTGGTGCCCCCAGCCACCAGCCTGAGGGACTCCCAGGCTGCGGGACGCACCACCATTTTGGTTTTCTATCTCGACGACAGCAGCACAAGCAAAGCGTTTGCGCCGGTTGTCTCTGAGCTCCAGCGTCTGTGGGGCAGAGCGGTTGATCTAATGCCGTTAACGACCGATGCCTTGCAGGGTCGAGAGGCGGAAGGCCCTGGTGACCCAGCCACCTACTGGCATGGCCGAATTCCCCAGGTGGTGGTTCTCGATGGCAAGGGCGCCATCCTGCTGGATGAGGAAGGCCAGGTGTCCCTGGACGCCATCAACAAGGCGGTGAGCAAGGCCACCGGGATTGCTGGACCTGAGGGCGTTACCACCAGTGTGAGTTTCAACGAGCTGAACACCGAAGTGCAAACCCGCTGAAGCGGCACCCTGAAACCGCTTACGCTGCGCGGCTGATGCTTCCGGCCCCAAGTCGGCTTGTTCATGCCTGTGTTGCTCCCAGTTCTGTTGTGCCTGGGTCTTGGGGTTTTATGGATTGAGGCTCGCCACCGACTGCGGCCAGCCTCGCCGCTGCAGCTCAAAGCCCGCGACTGGAACGTCTGCGCTGATGGCATCCATCTGAAGGTGGAGGGTTGGCTGGACATCAGCAACCCCCATCCACGGATGGAGGTGTTCGTGCCGGAAATCCGCGTGGAACCAGTTCTGCTGGGCCAGAAAGATCTATCCGCGCTCCAGCCGCGTGTTCGCCTGATCGCCCATCACCCCGATGAGGAGGCCCGCAGTGATGGCTACTGGGCGGCTTACATCGTGAAAGGTCGTAAAACCACCCGTGTTCAGGTGCAGATCGAGATCGCCTCGAGGGAAGGTGTGAATGCCATTCAAGACATCGACACCCTCTGGGCCGACGTGCATTGGGTCAACTACGGACCCTTCGGTCGTTTGATGCGCCGTCAAGGGGTGGTTATTCCTCTGCGACGGCCAACCGTTCTCAACTCCGCCCAGGCCAGCTTCCGAGCAGGAGAAGCCTGCGCCGTGCTGCCTATCCGCACCCACCTGCTTGGCCCTCTCGACGACACCGTCGAGGTGCTGCGCACCTACGCCGGCTCCCTGATCCAGCCGGGAGACGTGCTCACCATTGGCGAAACACCGGTAGCCGTGATGCAGGGCCGCTATGCCCATCCATCCACCGTGGAACCCGGCTGGCTTTCGCGACTCCTCTGCCGAGCGTTCCATCCCACCAGCAGCTTGGCCACAGCTTGTGGCCTGCAAACCCTGATCGACCAGGTAGGGCCAACCCGGGTGCTGCTGGCCTGGACCCTGGGCCTTGCCCTCAAACTGATCGGCAGTCCAGGTGGCTTCTATCGCCTTGCAGGTGCGCAGGCGCGCCTGATTGATGACGTCACCGGCACCACCCCCCCCTACGACCAGACCATCGTTCTGGGACCGGAGGATCCCGAAAGTCTTTGTCAGGAGGCTGCCGATGCCCTGGGCGTGGCGGTCGCCATTGTGGATGTCAACGACCTGGGAAGAGTCAAAGTGTTGGCCAGCAGTCGTGGTTGCGACGAAGCGCTTCTGCAGCGCGCCCTGCGACCCAACCCCGCAGGCAACGCCAATGAACGCACGCCTCTTGTGCTCGTGCGTCCGCAAGCCTGACGCACTCACCGATCCCCGGGGATATTGTTGAGAGGGCCTAGGGAGTCGAGGGGGTGGAGTCGACCAGCAGCTCACTTCGGGTTGAGCCGCTCAAAGCGGCCCATCTGACCTGGCTGCATGCCAACGATCAGGCAGCACTGCTCCCGAAGCTTCAAATTCTTCTGCTGCGCGGTTGGCTAGCGCAGGCTGAAAACCTTGTTCCAGGGCTGCTGATCAGCAGACAGCCCTTTGCCCTTGTGGCGAGCGAACAGCATCAGCTGTGTTCCCTACTGATGATTCGCCCCCACAACCGCCAAGCCACCTGTTGGCGTCTTGAACTCCAAGCCCTGGTTCCACCCATTGGCCATGGCCAAGCGCATGTCAACCGTGAGTTGCTGAAACTGGCTCTGCTGGGAGCCCATGCGCGGTCCCGCAGTTGGGTGGTTCGCAGCAGCAGTGGCGACCTGGCACAGCTTGGGGTGTTACGGGAACTTGGCTTCCAGCCCATTCGAACCATGCGCCGTTGGCGAGCACCTGGCCAAGCGCAAAGCCAAGCCCAAGTCAGGCCGGCATTGCCCAAGGGCCTGGCTTGGGTCGAGATCGATCGCCAAACCACCCCTTTGCTCTGGCACCTCGATCAGGCCTCAACCACCAGTCATCAGCGTCAGATTGTCGACCGCCATCCGACCGACCTGCTCGATCAAGCTGGCCCTGGCACTGGTGTGTTGCTGGCCACCAGGCCAGACCCCACAGCAGCTGAAGCCAACGTCGCCATTGCCGGACTGATCCGACAACAACGTTGTGACGACGCCCACGTGTTTGAACTTCTGCGCGAACCGGCCTGGGATCAACGGATCGACCAGGCACTCCCGATTCTGTTGAATCAGCTCAGGCGCCAGTTTGCCCAGGCCACCTTGGTATGTAGCCAAGAGGATGTTGAGTTGGCCCAGCGCATTGATGCCCTGGGATGGCAGCCGCTGGAAGATGAGTTTCTGCTGGGTCGCAGTCTCTGGCGACGCCAGAGTGCTCCGCGTCTGCTGCAGGGCACGCGGCCCCTGGAAACGATGCTGGGGCATCTGCAACCGCAACAACCTCCACTGCCCACACCCTCGTTAGGCCGCCGCTGAGCCCGATGGCCAGTCCCCACCCCCGGTCAGTACTCAGCCTCGATGTGGGCCGTAAACGCATCGGTCTTGCAGGATGCGATCCGTTGGGGATCAGCGTGCGGCCGCTTGCGGCTCTCCACCGCAGTCGCTTCGAACAGGATCTCGATCAGCTCAAAACCCTTTGTCACGAGCGCAGGGTCACGGCCCTTGTGGTGGGCCTTCCCCTCGATCAGCTCGGCCAACACACCAAACAGGCGGAACACTGCGAGCGTTATGGACGCCGACTGGCCCAACGGCTTGCTTTACCAATCGCTTGGGTCAATGAACACAGCAGCAGCTGGGCCGCTGGGGAACGACGCAACCTGCATGGGGATCGCAGTGGACGCCTGGATAGTGAGGCGGCAGCCCTGCTCCTAGAGCAATGGTTGCAAGAAGGACCCGAACCTGAACCGGTCGAGGCTTCGGCACCAGCCAGTGGTCAGAGCAGCGACAAGGCATGATCCTGGAAAGACCGATCTCCAATTCATGACCGCCAGCGGACCAGGCAACAGCGGAGAAGTGCCCACCGTTCTGGTGAAGGACAGCACCGGCAGACATCTGCTCTGCTTTCTCGAGCAACTCATCCCCCTGGATGGAAAGGATTACGCCCTGCTCACTCCTGTGGACACCCCGGTGTGCCTTTTCAAGCTTGAGGACGGCAGTGATCCGGAATTGATCGATTCCCTCACAGACAGCGAACCCATCCTCTCGATCGCCGATGTCGTGCTCCAGGAGCACGACCTCCAGCTGGTGCGCTCTGCCGTGACGCTCACCGTGAGTGGCGAACTTGATGAACCCGAACCCGAGGATCTTGAGGAAGAAGACGCCGATGATGACGATTCCGAGACCTACGAGCTGCTGGTGAGTTTTGTGGTCGAGGAACAGGACTACGGCCTTTACATTCCTCTCGACCCTTTCTTTGTGGTGGCTCGCATGGATGAGTCAGGGGCTCAGCTCGTGGAGGGTGAAGACTTCGACCGCATCCAGCCCCGCATCGAGGCGGAGCTGGAAGAGCGTGAGCTGACTGAGTGATGAAGCGCCAGTGGCTCATGCCCAACTGGGATCCTGGCTTGACCGTGGTGCAGCTTCCCCTTGAGCATCTACTCGATCGTGGGATCAGGGCCCTGCTCTTGGATGTGGACCGCACGCTGCTACCAGGACGTGATGTTCGCCTCCCCGATGCCGTGATGGGCTGGGCCTCCTCCGCTCACCGGCATCTACGCCTGCACCTGTTCAGCAACAATCCATCCAAAACAAGGATCGCCGCTGTCGCTGATCAGCTTGGGGTGACGTACACCAGCGGTGCCTCCAAGCCACGGCGCGCGCCCCTGAGGAAGGTGCTCAACGACCTGGAGCTCCCGCCCGAACAGATGGCGATCGTCGGCGACCGCCTGTTCACTGATGTGTTGGCCGGAAATCGGCTGGGCCTCTACACCGTGTTGGTGCGTCCCCTTAAGGCCGATGGCACCGCCTGCCCCCACGATCGGGTACAGCGCCTAGAACGCTCATTGGCACGTCTTCTGGGGGCGGAACGCCAATGACCCTTCGGGTGGTGAAGGTAGGCACAAGCCTCCTGCGTGGACAAAACGGACAGACCACCGCCGATGTGATCGAGCAACTCACCAGTGCCTTGGCCATCAGCCTGACCAGGGGAGATCGGGCTGTTCTGGTCAGCAGTGGGGCCGTCGGCCTTGGCTGCCGGCGTCTCGGCCTCAATGATCGTCCCGACAACGTTGTGGCTCTCCAAGCCGCTGCAGCCATCGGCCAGGGTCACCTGATGGGGATCTATGACCAGGCCATGGCACGCCACGGCCGCGCCGTGGCCCAGGTCCTGCTGACCCGATCCGAATTGGCGGACCGCCGCAGCTACACCAGCGCATCAGCCACCCTCCACCAATTGCTCGACTGGCAGGTACTGCCCATCGTGAATGAAAACGACACGGTGTCTTCCGCCGAGCTTCGCTTCGGCGACAACGACACCCTTTCAGCCCTTGTGGCAGCGGCAGTGGGTGCCGATGAGCTGATTCTGCTCACCGATGTCGATCGGCTCTACTCCTCTGATCCAAGGCTGGATGCATCCGCAACACCGATCACCGATGTGCTCCATCCCGCTGAATTGGCAGCCCTCGAGAAAGGAGCAGGGAATGGAGGCCGCTGGGGCACAGGAGGCATGACCACCAAACTGGCGGCGGCGCGAATCGCCACGGCCAGCGGCATCACCGTTCACCTGGCTGATGGCCGTCAAGCCGGAGTGCTTGAGAACCTTCTCAATGGAGGTCGTGGTGGAACGGTTTTTCATCCACATCCCGAACCCCTTGGCAATCGCAAAAGCTGGCTCGCCCATGCCCTACAGCCTCAGGGGACACTGACCCTCGATGCCGGGGCCTGCCTGGCGCTGCGCGATCACGGTGCATCGCTGTTACTGGTGGGTGTCCAAGCCGTGCAGGGACAGTTCAGCGCCAACCAGGCGGTGACCCTGGTGGATTCATCTGGCGCTGAACTCGCACGAGGGCTGAGTTCACTCAGCAGTGAGGCCTTGCGGCAAGCCCTCGCCCAGGGCCAGGGCCAAGGAGCCCACAGTCAACACGGCTCACCCGTGGTCGTGCACCGCGATGTTCTGGTGATGACGACCACGCCTACGATCCGTCCGCAGCAGTCCTGACCCATGCGCTTCAGCCAGTTGATCAATGCCCTGCAGCACGGTGAGGCCGGACTGCTGGATTATCACCTCGGCTGCGACCCCGAGCTCGCGGGTGCCGCCTCCCTCGACAAAGCGGTCGCCGCACAGATCAGTTTTCTCGAAAAAGGAAGCGCCCTGGCCTCGCAGCTGGCGAGCAGTGAGGTTGGAGCTGTGCTGCTCCCCGATCAACAAGACATGCGGGACTTGGCAGAGCAGCGAGGCCTGGCATGGGCCGTGTTGCGGGATCCGCGCCTGGCCTTTGCCGAAACCCTTGATCAGCTCCATCCTGAACCCAGGGTCGTCGCTCAGATCCACCCCACGGCTGTGATCGGTGAGCGGGTTGAGCTTGGTGCGGGCGTCTCCATTGGCCCCCATGTCTGCATTGCTGATGGCAGCCGGATCGGCTCCCAGACCGTGCTGCATCCGGGCGTCGTGATCTATTCCGATGTTGAGATTGCAGACAGCTGTGTGGTGCATGCCAACGCAGTGCTCCATCCCGGTACCCGCCTGCAACGTCGCTGCGTCGTTCATTCCGGTGCGGTGATCGGTTCCGAAGGTTTCGGCTTCGTTCCCACGGCTCGCGGCTGGCGCAAGATGCCCCAGACCGGAATCGTTGTGCTGGAAGAAGGCGTCGAAGTGGGCTGTGGCAGCACCATCGATCGACCCTCCGTAGGAGAAACCCGCATCGGTGCGGGGACCAAGATCGACAACCTGGTGCAGATCGGCCATGGCGTTGTCACCGGCAAAGGCTGCGCCATGGCCTCCCAGGTCGGCATCGCCGGTGGAGCGCGCCTCGGCCATGGGGTGATCCTTGCCGGTCAGGTCGGCGTGAGCAACCGAGCTGAAGTAGGTGACCGTGTGATTGCCAGTTCCCGAAGCGGGATTCACGGGAAGGTGGCTCCCGGAGAAGTGGTGAGTGGCTTTCCCGCGATCCCCAACCGCTTATGGCTGCGTTGTTCCAACGCCTTCGCCAAGCTGCCTGAGCTGGCCAAACAGGTGCGAGAGCTCAAGAAAGAAATGGCTGCTCTGAAGAACGCAGCCCAACCCCCTCAGTAACCTCGCAGGCTGCACCCGCTTCCTCTGAGGTTCCATGCGTCAGCATCGCGTCGTTCTGCTGCCCGGTGATGGCATCGGGCCGGAAATCACCGCGGTGGCCCGTACCCTGCTGCAGGCAGTGAGCCACAAGCACGGTTTCAGCCTCAGCTTCGAGGAGCAACCCATTGGGGGGGCTGCCATTGACGCCACCGGTGAACCTCTTCCAGCAAGCACCCTGGACGCCTGCCGGGCTGCAGATGCGGTCTTGCTGGCGGCCATCGGCAGCCCCAGTTTCGATTCGCTCCCGCGTGAAAAGCGGCCTGAAACCGGATTGTTAGCGCTGCGAGCGGGGATGGAGCTGTTCGCCAACCTGAGGCCAGTCAAGATCGTGCCTGCCCTGATTGATGCGAGCACGCTCCGTCCCGAGGTGATTTCAGGCGTGGACCTGATGGTGGTGCGCGAATTGACCGGTGGGATCTACTTCGGTGAACCCAAAGGCCGCGTCGAGGCCAACGGTGAGGAGCGCGGCTTCAACACCATGACCTACTCCAGCTCCGAGGTGGATCGCATTGCGAAGGTGGCCTTCGACCTGGCCAAGGAGCGACGCGGACAACTGTGTTCCGTCGACAAAGCCAACGTGCTCGATGTCAGCCAGCTCTGGCGCGACCGGGTCGATGCCATGGCCCCTGAGTACACCGGCGTGGAAGTGAGCCACATGTATGTGGACAATGCCGCCATGCAACTGGTTCGGTCACCGCGACAGTTCGATGTGCTGCTGACAGGCAATCTGTTTGGCGACATCCTCAGCGACGAGGCGGCCATGCTCACTGGCTCGATCGGCATGCTGCCCTCGGCCTCCCTTGGCTCCATGGGTCCGGGCTTGTTCGAACCGGTGCATGGTTCAGCCCCAGACATCGCTGGTCAGGACAAAGCCAACCCCATGGCCATGGTGTTGTCGGCAGCGATGATGTTGCGGATCGGTCTCCAAGAAGCAGAGGCAGCTTCTGACCTCGAGGCCGCCGTGGACGAAGTGCTTGCGAGGGGCTTCCGCACTGGAGATCTGATGGCTGAGGGCTGTATCCAGCTGGGATGCAAAGCCATGGGAGAGGAACTGCTCAAGGCCCTCAAGCCCTAGAGGCCGTTGCAAATGCCGGCCCCGGATTGCCCGCGATCGTCCGGCATCTGCCAAACTCGCGGGGTTTAGTTCTCCTGCGTCGATGTCGAAGCGCCATCCCGTTGTCGCCGTTACAGGTTCGTCCGGTGCCGGCACCAGCACTGTGAAACGGGCTTTCGAGCACATCTTCGCTCGCGAGAACATCACCCCCGCGGTGGTGGAAGGCGACAGCTACCACCGCTTCGAGCGCATGGCCATGAAGGAAGCCATGGCCGACGCCCTCTCCAAGGGTGAAAATTTTTCCCACTTTGGCCCCGAAGCCAACCTCTTCGACAAGCTCGAAGAACTGTTTCGCGTTTACGGCGAAACCGGTGGCGGACAGAAGCGTTACTACCTGCACAGCACCGAGGAAGCTGATCACCACAACAGCCGCCTGGGTGTGAACCTTGAGCCTGGCCAGTTCACTCCCTGGGAGAACATTCCGTCCGGCACCGACCTCCTCTTCTACGAAGGTCTTCACGGTGGGGTGAAGGGCGACGGCTATGACGTGGCTGGCCTTGCCGATCTGCTGGTGGGTGTGGTGCCGATCGTGAATCTTGAATGGATTCAGAAAATCGCCCGAGACAACTCCGAGCGTGGTTATTCCGCAGAGGCCACCGTGGACACAATCCTGCGCCGGATGCCGGATTACATCAATCACATCTGCCCGCAGTTCAGCCAGACCGACATCAACTTCCAGCGTGTCCCCACCGTGGACACCTCCAACCCCTTCATGATCCGGAATATCCCAACTCCGGATGAGAGCTTCGTGATCATCCACTTCCGAAAGGGAGCACGTGAAAAGTGGGGGATTGATTTCACCTACCTGCTCGACATGATCCACGATTCCTTCATGTCCAGCCCCACCTCCATCGTTGTGAATGGCGGCAAGATGGGTTTTGCCATGGAACTGATCCTCACTCCGATCATTCACCGCATGATTGAAGAAAAGAAGAAGCTGGCCTGATCTAAACCGGCCTAGAACATCTATCGTGGGCCCATCTGAGCAATCAGGTGGGCCCATTTCTATTTCGTCCCCATCGTTTGTCATCGCCGGTGCAACGCTGAGCCAGGCACCTTCACCCCGATGGGATCGTGTCAATAGTCAGCAGTTGATTGCACGGGCACGCGCCATCTATTTCCGCTATCTGAGCGAAGCCTGCAGAGCGTCAGAACCCTCTGGTGTTGTGCTCTGCGCCCAAAGCGGTGAAGGCCGCGTGGTGTTCGAAACTCCCACCCTTCTTCCCCACGAGGATTTCCTCTCCACCCATCTGCTCCGGGGCAGGAGTCCGCGACGAGGATCCAACCGAATCTGATGTCGATCTCTTGGCCACTGATCCTTGCCGGAGCCTGCATCGGCAGTTTTCTCAATGTGGTGGTGTGGCGACTTCCCAGACAGGAGTCAGTGGTCTGGCCCGGTAGCCATTGCCCCAGTTGTGGAAGTGACGTGCGTTGGCATGACAACATCCCCGTCCTGGGGTGGATGTTTCTGCGCGGACGCTGCCGCGACTGCGGATGGTCAATCCCTGCTCGGTATCCCCTGGTTGAGCTCCTCAGCGCAGCCCTCTGGCTCTCGGCGTCCAAGGCCATCGGCTTTGACTCCGGCACCAATCCCGCGCTCAATCTGACGGCGGGACTCCTCCTGGTGAGTCTGCTGTTGCCGCTCACGCTGATCGACCTGGACCATTTATGGCTCCCAGAACCGCTCTGCCGAGCTGGAGTGATCACTGGCCTGATCTTCTCCGGGATCGCAGCCTTGGGCAGTCCCGATCAAGGATCCTCCCTGATCTTTGATCACCTGCTGGGAGCCTGCGCCGGCCTGATGGTGCTGGAACGGCTCAGTGCTTTCGCTGAAGCAGCCCTGGGGCAACCGGCTCTGGGGCTCGGGGACGCCAAGCTTGCTGCCCTTGGTGGTGCGTGGCTAGGACTCCAGGGCATTGGCATCGCCCTTTTTTTGGCCATTCTGGGCGGTGCCGTGATCGGATCGATCGCCCGGTTGATCGGACGACTGGGGCCGAGAGAACCGTTCCCATTCGGACCCTTTATTGCCACCGGCATCTGGCTGGTATGGCTCATGGGTCCGGCGTGGTGGTGGCAGGAGTGGCTAACGGTCCTTGGCTCCTAGGCCAGACCCAAGGGGGACTGAAGGGTTCCAAGGCCAAACCTCAGAGTCATTGTCGCAACTGCGATTAGATTGATCTGATCGCAGGAAGGCTGGATGAGTCTCTTCGACTGGTTTGCTGAACGCCGGAATGATCAGTTCGTTGGCAAGGTCACCCAGGAAACGGACGAAGGAGATGGGCTTTGGAGCAAATGCCCGGAATGCGCCCAGGTTGTGTATCGAAAAGACCTGATCGCCAATGCGAATGTCTGCAACAACTGCGGCCACCACAACCGCATTGACAGCAGTGAGCGCATTGCTCTGATTGCTGATCCCGGCACGTTCGTCACGATCAATAGTGACCTGGAGCCAACTGACCCTCTTGGGTTCAAAGATCGCCGTGCCTATGCCGATCGGCTGCGGGAGACTCAGGCCAAGACAGGGCTCAGAGATGCTGTGATCACTGGCCTTTGCCGGGTGAATGATCTACCGATGGCCCTGGCCGTGATGGATTTCCGCTTCATGGGCGGATCAATGGGTTCTGTGGTGGGTGAACGCATCACTCGCCTGGTGGAACGGGCCACCGATGAGCGCCTCCCGCTGTTGATCGTGTGCGCCTCAGGTGGAGCCCGCATGCAGGAAGGCATGCTCAGCCTGATGCAGATGGCCAAGATCTCAGGAGCCCTGGAGCGTCATCGTGAACAGGGGTTGCTCTACATGCCTCTCCTGACGCACCCCACCACAGGAGGTGTGACCGCCAGTTTTGCCATGCTTGGCGACTTGATTCTTGCGGAACCCAAGGCCCTGATTGGTTTCGCAGGTCGTCGTGTGATTGAACAGACCCTGCGAGAAAAGCTCCCCGACAACTTTCAGACCGCCGAGTATCTCCAGGAAAAGGGCTTCGTTGACACAATCGTCCCCCGCACCCAGCTGAAGAGCACGTTGACCAAATTGCTCCGACTGCACGGGAGCCTGCCGGCTGGGGTGGCCGGTTGATGCGCAGCCTGGATTGGCGCCGCCTGATCTGTTGTTTACTCCTCCCGCTGCTCCTGCTACTGCCTCTGCCCAATCAGGCAGTGCAAGGCATCGCGCTTGCGGGCCCCGTGGACTGGCATGAGGTGGAACCGACGGCCGAGGGCCGTCAGTGGTGGGATGCCGGAAGCCTTCGTCACGACCGTGAAGGATTCCTGAGTGTTCTGAGCCGCTACACCACAGAGACCGATGAAGACACCCCCACACTCGGAACCCTTGTGGTCATGCAGATCGACTGTGACCAACTGTTGTTCCGCGACAAACAGGTCAATGGTTTGCCCCAATGGCGAGCCCAGTGGGAACCTGCTGGTGGCGACGGATTGATCGAACGCGTCATCGATGCTGTCTGCCGAGCTGATGTGGCCTGAGCGCATGCAAACCCAACCTCCTAAGCACCATCCCGTGGGCGTTGCCATTGCCGGACTTGGCTTTGGTGAAGCGGTTCATCTGCCTGCACTCAAGGTCAACCCAGAGCTCAAACCCGTTGCCCTCTGGCATCCCCGCCAGAACCGTCTCGACCAAGCCTGCGAAAGCCATGGCCTAAAGGGCTACACCGACTGGGATGCCCTGCTGCAGGACCCAGCCGTGGATGCGGTGATCATCACGACCCCGCCGGAACCACGACACGACCTTGCTCGACGGGCCCTCCAGGCTGGCAAACACCTCCTGTTGGAAAAACCAGTCGCCCTGAACGCCGATCAGGTTGCCGATCTTCAACGCTTGGCCATCCAAGAAGGTCTCAGCGTGGCTATCGATTTCGAATATCGAGCAGTCCCCCTGTTCATGCAAGCGGCGAGGCTTCTGCAGGAGGGGGCGATCGGAACCCCTTGGCTTGTGAAATACGACTGGTTGATGAGCAGTCGAGCCAATCCCGATCGCCCATGGAGCTGGTATTCCGATGCGGCGCAGGGTGGTGGCGTCATCGGTGCACTGGGCACCCATGCCTTCGACACCCTGCATTGGCTGATCGGTCCCACCACAGACCTGCGGGCGCTGCATCACACCGCCATCGAACAACGCCCTGATGGTGAAGGCAGGCTGACAAGGGTCGACGCTGAAGACATCGCGCTCATCCAGGCCCGGCTTGCGCTAGCCGACGGACTCGGCAGTGTGCCAGCCCAAATTAGCCTCGCCTCTGTGGCCCGCAACGGTCGCGGTTGCTGGCTCGAAATTTATGGCTCCAAGGGCAGCCTCACTCTCGGCAGTGATAACCAGAAGGATTACGTCCATGGATTCAGCCTCTGCATCAGCAAAGCCGGCGAGGCGGCCCGTGTGGTTCAGGTGGATCCGGATCTGAGTTTTCCCACCACCTGGAGTGATGGCCGAATAGCACCAGTCGCTCGACTGCAGGGTTGGTGGGCCGACAGCATTCGCAGTGGGCGCCCCATGGTTCCAGGGCTCGCTGAAGGGCTTTTGAGCCAGACGGCCTGCGATCAGGCCCAGGCATCGCATCGGGCCTGGAGCGCCTCCGTGTGATCCAGGTGTATCAAATCCGGTAGATTCGCCCGCATCCGTCACTCGACGTTCACCCCCGAGGATCTTCACCATGGCGCTCGTCCCGCTTCGGCTCCTGCTCGACCACGCCGCCGAAAACGGCTACGGCATCCCTGCTTTCAACGTCAACAATCTGGAGCAGGTCCAGTCGATCATGGAGGCGGCCTACGAGACCGATTCTCCGGTGATCCTGCAGGCCTCCCGCGGTGCTCGCACCTACGCCGGTGAGAACTTTCTCCGTCACCTGATCCTCGCGGCTGTCGAGACCTATCCCGACATCCCCGTCGTGATGCACCAGGATCACGGCAACAGCCCTGCCACCTGCTTTGGTGCTGCCGCCAACGGCTTCACCTCCGTGATGATGGACGGCTCCCTCGAGGCTGACGCCAAGACTCCCGCCAGCTACGACTACAACGTTGCTGTCACCAAGGAAGTGGTGGACGTGGCCCACGCCATTGGCGTGAGCGTGGAGGGTGAGCTCGGCTGCCTGGGTTCCCTGGAAACCGGCATGGGCGAAGCCGAAGACGGCCATGGTTTTGAGGGCAAGCTCGACCACAGCCAGCTGCTGACCGACCCCGCCGAAGCTGCTGACTTCGTCGCCAAGACCAAGGTGGATGCTCTGGCGATTGCCATCGGCACCAGCCACGGCGCTTACAAGTTCACCCGCAAGCCCACGGGTGAAGTGCTCGCCATCAGCCGCATCGCCGAAATCCACAAAGCCATCCCCAACACCCACCTGGTGATGCACGGTTCTTCTTCCGTGCCCCAGGAATGGCTGGAGATGATCAACAAGTTCGGCGGTGCCATCCCCGAGACCTACGGCGTTCCCGTCGAAGAGATCCAGGAAGGCATCCGTAATGGCGTGCGCAAGGTGAACATCGACACCGACAACCGCCTGGCCTTCACCGCCGCTGTGCGTGAAGCCGCCATGAAGGATCCCGCCAACTTCGATCCCCGCCACTTCAACAAGCCCGCTCGGGCCTACATGAAGCAGGTTTGCCTCGACCGCTATCAGCAGTTCTGGGCCGCCGGCAACGCCAGCAA
>JAYKIX010000002.1:0-5853 GCA_035286005.1 Synechococcus sp.
CTGGGCGCGGTTGATGGAACCAACGCTTCCCTTGGCGGACTCACCGGAACCTTTGGCGATTCCAGCGGCTTTGGTGATCAGCACCGACGCCGGAGGCGTCTTGGTGATGAAGGTGAAGCTGCGGTCTTCAAAGACCGAGATCTCCACCGGGATCACGTAACCGGCCTTGTCCTGCGTCCGGGCGTTGTATTCCTTGCAGAACGCCATGATGTTGACGCCATGCTGACCGAGGGCAGGGCCCACGGGTGGTGCAGGGTTGGCTTTGCCGGCCTGAAGGGCCAGCTTGATCACAGCTACGACTTTCTTGGCCATCGGCTAGCGGGGTTGGACATCTGCGGATCACCTGACCCTCGGGGCAGGTGCGGCGAAATGGCGAACCATCTCTGAGGCCGCCCTCCGCAGGGAGACGGCCGCCGCGCAATCAGCCTTGTTTGCTGACCTGGGAGAACTCCAATTCAACAGGGGTTTCCCGACCGAAGATCGAGAGCAGGGCCTTGAGCTTGCTGCGCTCGCCAGACACCTCAATCACCTCGCCCTGAAAGTCTTTGAATGGTCCAGCGGTGACCAGGATCTGATCGCCTTCGGTGAGATCCACCTTCACGACAGTCTTCTTCTCAGCGGCACGCTTGAAGATGCGATCCACCTCCGAACGGCTGAGCGGTCGGGGCTTGATGTGACCGCGAGCCTTACCGGTGGCACGGCGATCCTCGGCCCCCACGAAATTGATCACGTTGGGGGTGCTGCGCACGGCCATCATCGTGTCCTCATCCAGGACCATCCGCACCAACACGTACCCAGGAAACACCTTTTCTTCGGTGGACTGGCGGCTGCCGTCTTTCTTGATCTTGACCGCAGGGGTCTCGGGGATCTCGATCTCCAGGATGCGATCGCTGACCGCAAGGGTGACCGCCCGCTGCTCCAAGGTGGCCTTCACCTTCTTTTCACAGCTGGACGCCACCTGCACGGCATACCAGCGCGCCACCGAGGTGCGGGCTGCCGCCGACACCGTGCCCGCCTCGCCCTCGTTCGGGGCGGGCAGATCGAGCACATCAGCGCTCTGGGCAGTGAGATCGACGTCAGACACGGGCTAGGGGATCAGGAAAAACAAAAAACGAGACGAGCCAATCGCCTGAGGGGGTTCCGGGAATCAGCGAAACACTTGCGTTGCTGACCAACCGAAAAAACGACTGACCGATGCGATTGCCGCAGCCGACAGGCTCACCATCAGGATCACCGCAATCGACTCACTGAACAGCTGTTGGCGGGTGGGCCAAACCACAAGCTTGAGCTCCTCCAACGTGGCCGCCAAAAAACTACCCTTCCGGCTGGGGCCGGCCGGAGACTGAGGCGTGGTCGCTGATGTGTCCTCGGAGGTGGGGGTGGTCACAGGTGTTGGGCCGGTGCTGACGGCGGGATTGAAGACACCTGCCAGCAAACAGTCACCATACCGGATGCTTGTCCCGTCAAGGTTCTGCTGCAAATCGGAATGGATCTCCTGACCCCTCTCCAGCGCTGACCCTCACTGTTGCGGCCCCCCGGAAGTGCTCCTCCAACAGCTCCGTCGCCAGGGGATTCTCCAGGTAACGGCGCAACACCCGCCGCAAAGGACGGGCACCATATTCAGGTTCATGACCCAATTCCGCCAGGGAGCGCACCACCGGGGCATCCACCTGCAACTCCAAGCCCTGCTCCGCCATCAGGCGCGAGAGATCGGCCAGCTGGAGGCGAACGATGCGCTCCAGATCGTCGACAGCCAAGGGGCGGAAACGAATCACCTCATCGATGCGATTGAGGAACTCCGGACGGAACTGACGGCCCAACGCCTCATCGACTTGCCCTGACAGGGTCGCCTCCAACGCCACAGGATCGGCACCGTCCTGCTGTGCCTGACGCGCGCTATCAAGAATGGCCCGACTGGCGAGGTTGCTGGTCATCACCACCACGGTGTGGCGAAAGTCGACCGTGCGGCCCTGGGAATCGGTGAGACGGCCGTCATCCAGCACCTGCAACAGCACGTTGAACACATCCGGATGGGCCTTCTCCACCTCATCCAGCAACAGCAGGGCATAGGGCCGACGCCGCACCGCTTCGGTGAGCTGCCCCCCTTCCTCATAGCCCACATAGCCGGGGGGCGCCCCCAACAACCGGGCGACGGCGTTGCGCTCCATGAACTCGCTCATGTCGAGCCGCACCAGGGCTTCGTCCTCATCGAAGAGCAGGGCCGCCAAGGCCTTGGCCAATTCCGTCTTGCCCACGCCCGTGGGACCAAGGAACAGGAACGATCCCACGGGCCTGCGGGGGTCTTTCATGCCTGCCCGGGCGCGTCGAATCGCGGCCGCCACCGCCTGCACGGCTTCCGGCTGACCAATCACCCGTTCCCCAAGGTGGGCCTCAAGCTCCAACAACTTCTGCCGCTCACCCGCCATCAGGCGCTGCACTGGAATCCCGGTCCAGCGCGCCACGACGTCGGCGATGTCACCGGCCTCCACCTGCTCCCGCAGGAGGGCCGTACCGGCAGCCTGGGCCTCAGCGAGGGTCTGCTCCAGGTCGTGACGACGCTGCTGAACCCGATGCAACTGGTCGTATTGCAAGCGGGCGGCTTCTTCGAGATCCCCGTTGCGCTCGGCCTCCGCCATCGCATGGCGCAGATCCTCATCGTCTTGCAACAGCTGGCGTAGTTCGGCCAGCTGATCACGCTCCGCCTGCCAACGCTCGCGCAATGTCTCCAGCCGACTGGACGCCTCCAGGCGGGAGCGCTGCAGCTGCACCCGTTCGGCTTCGGGCGCCTGTTCCGCCGCCAACAGAGCCAGTTCGATGCGGCGAAGCTCGGCTTCGGCGTCCTCCACCACCTGGGGCTTGGAGGTCACGTCCATCTTCAACTGGGCGGCCGCCTCATCGATCAGGTCGATGGCTTTATCGGGCAAGCAGCGGTCGCTGATGTAGCGGTCCGCCAAGCGGGTCGAGGCCACCACGGCCTCATCAGTGATCGTCACCCCGTGGTGCAACTCGTAGCGCTCCTTGAGCCCCCGCAGGATCTCAACGCTCAACTCCAACGATGGCTCAAGGATCGGCACTTGCTGGAAGCGGCGATGCAAGGCCGGATCCTTCTCCACCGTGCGGCGATAGTCCTCGGGAGTGGTGGCGGCAATGCAGCGCAGATCACCACGGGCCAAGGCCGGCTTCAGCAGGCTGCCGGCATCGGCGCTGGAGCGATCGCTGCTCACCACCGTGTGCAATTCATCGATGAACAGCACCACACCCGCATCAGGATCACTCACTTCTGCGAGCACGGCCCGCAGGCGTTCTTCGAACTGGCCACGGAATTTGGCTCCAGCAATCAAGGCCCCCACGTCGAGAGCCACCAGGCGTAGCCCCTGAAGCGATTCCGGCACCTCTCCGGCCACGATCCGCTGCGCCAACAATTCAGCGATGGCGGTTTTACCCACACCTGGGGCACCCATCAACACGGGATTGTTCTTGCCACGACGGGACAGAACCTTGATCAAGCGCCGGATCTCGGTGTCGCGCCCGATCACCGGATCCAGCTTGCCCTGGGCCGCTGCAGCGGTGAGATCACGGCCGTAGAGCTCCAGCGCACTGGGTTCGTTCTCAGGGGGCTGCCCCGCCACGGCTACATCGGCCGGCTGCGGTTCAATCCTGGGCACAGGGGCTGAGGCCCCACTGCGTCGTCTCCGGCGGCGGGCCTCCGCAACGGAACCGGCAGACCCCTGCGGCACGCTCTGTTGCGAAGGGGGCTGAGCTGGCAAGGGCGATGCCGAAGACTGAGCTGGCGAAGGCGGTCTTGATGCCGGGGGTGGCAAGGGAGGCTCCATGGGGCGTTGGGCAGGGCGCCACTGGCGCACAGCCGCCTCCAGACGATCCGCAGGCAAACCGAGACGCTCGAAAAGGTCTGCCCCAACACGGGGATCCCGACCCATCGCAATGAGCAGATGGGAGACCTCAATCAGCCGAGAGCCCCACAGCCCCCTGCAACGATCGGCTTCCTCCAGCAGCTGCTCGAGATCGTCACCGATGAACAGCTCGTCTCCGCGAGCCATGGGCTGATCGGCCAGGAACCCCTCAAGACGATCCAGCAACGCATCGGGGTCAATGGGCAGGGCCTCCACAAGATCGCCATAGCGACGGTCGCTGAACAGCACCTGGAGCAGATGCTCCACATCGAGTTCGCCGTGGCGCCAACGCCGAGCCAGGTCCTGGCCCGCCAGCAGCAGTTCCCAGGCGTCATCACTGAAGCGATCCGGCTCCGCCGTGAGGCTGGAGGGGGGTTCAACGCTGGGGGGAGCCGAAAAGGTCATGGCGAGTTGAACCGGTGCTTAAGCCGCATCCGAGCGGGACGACAACTGAATCAATTCCACTTTGTAGCCATCGGGATCCTCCACAAAGGCGATCACGGTGTTGCCGTGCTTCATGGGGCCGGGCTCACGCACCACACGGCCACCGCGTTCAGCAATTCCCGCACAGGTGCCCACGATGTCGTCCACACCGAGGGCGAGATGGCCATAGCCATCGCCGAGGTCATAGTCAGTGGTATCCCAGTTGTGGGTGAGCTCCAGCACTGTTTGCTCGCTTTCCGGGCCATAACCCACAAAGGCATTGGTGAAGCGACCCGAGGGATAGTCCTTCCGGCGAAGCAGCTGCATCCCCAACACCTCGGTGTAGAAGCGCAGAGAACGCTCCAGGTCTACGACCCGAAGCATGGTGTGGAGCATGCGCATGCGCTGCTGTTCAGCCAATCTCACCGCATGGTGCCAAAGCACACAGGGGTGCGGCAGGGGGCATTCCATAGGATCACTTCATCTTTGACCCGCTGCACGTGCTCGATTCCCTCGATCTCGTCATCGACACCATCGTGGCCAGGGAGGTGCTCGACTCCCGCGGCAACCCCACGGTGGAGGCCGAGGTCCTGCTCGAGGGCGGCGCCAGCGGACGGGCAATCGTTCCCAGTGGTGCCAGCACCGGTGCCCATGAGGCCCATGAACTGCGAGATGGCGGCAGCCGCTACATGGGCAAGGGCGTCACCAAGGCGGTGGATCACATCGAAGATCGCATTGCCCCTGCCCTGTGTGGCCTTTCGGCACTCGACCAGGCCGCCGTTGACGCCACCATGCAGGAGCTCGACGGCAGCGACAACAAATCAAACCTGGGCGCGAACGCGATCCTGGCCGTGAGCATGGCCACCTCCCGTGCCGCCGCCAACGGCGTCGGCCTGCCTCTGTACCGCTACCTGGGCGGCCCCATGGCATCGCTGCTGCCGGTGCCGCTGATGAACGTGATCAACGGCGGCGCCCACGCCGCCAACAGCCTGGACTTCCAGGAATTCATGCTGGTGCCCCACGGCGCGCCCACCTTCCGGGAAGCCCTGCGCATGGGCACCGAGGTATTCCACACCCTCAAGGGCCTGCTGCACGACCGCGGATTGAGCACCTCCGTGGGTGACGAAGGAGGCTTTGCTCCCAACCTCGGCAATGTCGAAGCCGGTGACGTGCTGGTGCAGGCCATTGAGAAAGCTGGCTACAAGCCCGGTGATCAGATCTCCCTGGCCCTCGACGTGGCCAGCACCGAGTTTTTCAAAGACGGCCGTTATGCCTTCGATGGCGGCAGCTTCGATAGCGCCGAAATGGTGGGTCAGCTGGAGCAACTGGTGAACCGCTTCCCGATCGTGTCGATCGAAGACGGCCTGGCCGAAGACGACTGGAGCGGCTGGAAATTGCTCACCGAGCGACTCGGCAGCAAAGTGCAACTGGTGGGCGACGACCTGTTCGTGACCAACAGCAAGCGCCTCCAGCAGGGCATTGACCAGGGCGTGGCCAATTCGATCCTGATCAAGGTGAA
>JAYKIX010000003.1:0-14920 GCA_035286005.1 Synechococcus sp.
GGATGACCAGTTCCACCTCCGCCCGGCTGAGGCTGCTCAGCTGCAGCTGGCCGTCGAGCTGGCGGGCTTCCACGATGCGGCGCACCGTTTGTTTGGCCTGGGCGTCGGTGGTGTCGGGGGGCAATGAGCGGAGGGCGGCTTCGCAGCCATCCGCCAGCATCAGGATTGCCGTTTCTCGGCACCGGGGCCGCGGGCCCTTGTAGCGGAAGCGTTTTTCTGCGATTGATGGATCGGCTTCCCGAGCCTTGTGCAGGAAGTACCCCATCTTCAGCGTGCCCTGATGTTCCGGGATGAAGTCGGCCAGGGGCCGCGGCAGGCGGTAGCGGCGCGCCAGTTTCAGCCCTTCATCCACATGGGCTTGGAGCACCCCGGCACTGGCGAAGGGATCGTTGAGGCGGTCGTGAGGATTCTCTCCATCCCCCACCTGATTCTCGATGAACCATTCGGGCGCATGCAGTTTGCCCACGTCGTGATACAGGGATCCTGTGCGGATCAGGTCGGTGTCAGCTCCGATGGCCCGCGCCCCTTCCTCCGCCAGGCTGCAGATCATCAAGGTGTGCTCAAAGGTGCCCGGCGCTTCCGACGCCAGTCGTCGCAGCAGGGGACGCTCCTGGTCGGCCAGCTCCATCAGTCTGGCCCGGGTGAGCAGCCCGAACGATCCCTCCAGGATCGGCAACAGCAGGATCGCCACCATCAGCAAAATGCCCATCAGCAGGGCTTCTGAGGCCAGTTCTCCCGCATCGGGCGCTAGACGGGTCCAGGCACTGGCACCTCCGCTGATCTGGCTGCGCAACAACAGCCATTCGCTCAGTAACGCCGCAAGCGGCAGCAGCACGGTGAGCTGGAGGAGCTGGGCGCGACTGCGCAGTCGGCCGGCCTGCAGGGCCGCCACCACGGCAATGGCGGCCGCGATCATCAGCCGCCCTTCCCCCAGCCCATTCACCGGCACCGGCCAGAGCAGGCTGGAAATCGCCAGCCATGCCAGTCCACAACTGGTGCCAAGCCCTTGCGCCAGCAGCAGGGTGGGAGGCACCAGCACCGCCAAGGGGCTCACAGCTGCGCCGAACCAGATCTTGCTGCCCTGCACCAGCAGCAGCAGCCCAAGGGCCAACACGCCATGGGAGGCCTCCAGGCAGGGACGTTCCCTGCGCATCAGCAGCAGCAGCACCGCGCAGCCCGCCAGAGCTTCGGTGAAACGGGCGAGCCAGGTGCCCATTCGCGGACTGCGGCTCACCAGGCCGAAGTAATCGAGCACGTCGTAAGCCTGGGGGCTGATCGGTTCGCCCTTACGCGTGATCAGACTGCCCTTGGTCACCTCGATGGTGGGAATGCCCTGTTGGGTGATCAGCGCTTCGATCTTGCGCTGGCTGAGCACAGGATCCGTGCGCAGATTGCTGGATCCTTGAAAGCTGCTCGCCAGCAACTTGCTTCCCAGGCTGCGGGCGGGATCTGCAGGAGTGCCGAGGGCCGAAAGCTGGAGGGATGCCGCCTCCCGTAACTGGCTGATGGCCAGGGTGTTCACCAATCCCTGGCTGAGCATGCGGTTGGCCGCGTCGCGAACCATGGTTTGCCAGCCTGCCCGGGCCTGATTGGTCTGGCTCGAGAGCCATTGTTGTTCGTCGTCGGTGAGGTTCACCGGGCCAACGCGGTCAGCTGCGTTGCTGCGGGCGACCCGCTGCAATTCATTGAGCTGACGTTCCAGCCGTTCGCGCAGCCGCTGGCTTTCCTGCCGGTCGATCACCTGCACGAAGGTGCGCGGCACGAGGCTGCTGCGCCGTTGCTCGAGAGCCTCACTGTCCACCACCAGGGCATCCTTGGGGGCAACGGCATCAAACGGGGCCAGCACGCCGGGTCTGAGGTTTGGTTCGGCAAGCCAGGGCCAGCTCGACACCAGGGCCACCATCAGGCACACCACCAACAGTCCGCCCTTGAACAGCGGCGCCCAGCGCAGCACCGGTCGCCTGGGCGCTTCGTTGCGAAGCCAGCTGTGCCAAAGCCGGCGCAGGCGTTGGTGGCGAATCACAGAGGCTGGCGTTGAATTCAAACGCTAGCTCCACTGGGCGGGCATGCTGGGAGAAGCTACGTCACGCGCCATGCCTCTGAGGCTTGACGGCAAACTGCTCGCCGCAGAGTTGGAGGAGCGTCTGCGCGAGCTGATCACAGGCGCAACGGCTCAGGCGGGGCGGCCTCCGGGCTTGGCGGTCCTGCGCGTGGGGGATGATCCCGCCAGCGGTGTGTATGTGGCCAATAAAGAGAAGGCCTGCGCTCGCATCGGTGTGGCCAGCTATGGGTCCCACCTGCCGCAGACCAGCACCCAAGGGGAGGTGCTGCAAGCGATCGCCGCTCTTAATGCCGATGAACGGGTCGACGGGATCCTGCTGCAGCTTCCCCTCCCTGCGGGCCTGGAGGAAGGCCCCCTGCTGGCTGCGATTGATCCTGACAAGGATGCCGACGGCTTGCACACACTCAACCTCGGCCGCCTGCTCAAAGGTGAGCCTGGGCCGCGCAGCTGCACGCCTGCCGGGGTGATGGCGCTGCTGGCCCGTCACAACCTGTCGCTGGAGGGAAAGCGCGCCGTGGTGGTGGGCCGAAGCATTTTGGTGGGGCAGCCCATGGCACTCATGCTTCAGGCCGCCAATGCCACCGTCACCGTGGCGCATTCACGCACGCGCGATTTGGCAGCCATCACCCGTCAGGCCGAGGTGCTCGTGGTGGCGGCGGGCAAGCCGCGCATGATCGGCGCTGAGCATGTCGCCCCTGGGGCAGTTGTTGTTGATGTGGGCATTCACCGCTTGCCCCCACCCGCCGATGCTCCTGAAGGCACCAAGGCCAAATTGTGCGGGGATGTTCGTTCCGAAGAGCTCGATGGCATCGCTTCGGCCCTGTCGCCCGTGCCCGGTGGGGTGGGGCCGATGACTGTGTCCATGCTGTTGGTGAACACTGTGGTGGCCTGGTCTCGGCGCCATGGCCTCTCCCATGGGCTCGACGATCTGGTCGTCTGAGGGGCTTCGGAACACCTCGAACTGTGTCTGCAGTCCATGGGTTGTGCCCTTGGCCTGAGAGAATCCGGCCAGCTTTGTCCTGTGCATGACCGCCGCGGCGACCAGTCCCGAGAGTGCCCGGTCGGGAAGTGATCAGCAGGCGTTCGATTTCAGCGCCTACCTTTCGTCCCAGAAGCAATGGGTCGAGTCGGCTCTCGACGATTCTCTGGGCCCAGAACGTCCCGAGTCCCTCCGGGAGGCCATGCGCTACTCGCTCTTGGCGGGCGGCAAGCGACTCCGGCCGATTCTGTGTCTGGCCGCCTGCGAACTAGCCGGTGGTGATCCTGCGTTGGCCATGCCCACGGCAGTGGCCCTGGAAATGATCCACACCATGTCGTTGATCCACGACGATCTGCCGGCGATGGACAACGACGATCTGCGCCGTGGTCGTCCCACCAACCACAAGGTGTACGGCGATGCGGTGGCGATTCTGGCCGGCGATGCCCTGCTCACCCGTGCCTTCGAGATGGTGGCTCTGCGCAGCCCCGGAGTGCCTGCGGATCGCCTTCTGAAGGTGGTGGGAGAGCTCTCCCTGGTGGCCGGTGCTCCCGGTCTGGTGGGAGGTCAGGTGGTGGATCTGGAATGTGAGGGTAAGGAAGTCGATCTCGACACCCTCGAATACATCCATTTGCACAAAACCGGAGCACTGCTCAAAGCCTGCGTGATCACCGGTGCCCTGATCGGCGGAGCCGATGACGCCCAGCTCGAGTCATTGCGCACCTATGCCCGTGGGATTGGTCTGGCTTTCCAGATCGTGGATGACATCCTTGATGTCACCGCCAGCAGTGATGTGCTTGGCAAGACCGCCGGCAAGGATCTGATCGCCGATAAAACCACCTACCCCAAGCTGTTGGGTCTCGACGCCTCCCGTGAGCGGGCCAAGGCTCTGATTCAGGAGGCCAAGGCCTCCCTGGATGCCTTCAAACCAGCCACCGCCGGTGGGCTGCAGGCCGCTCCGCTCCTGGCCCTGGCTGATTACGTGATCGGTCGCGATCGCTGACCATGGCCAGCGTGATGTTTGCCACCCTGTCACCTGCGGCACAAGTTCTCGATAACGGTGTGCTGGCCTGGGGCCTTGCCGCCTGTGGTTTGGCTCAACTCTCCAAATTGCTGATCGAGTTGGTGGTGCACCGACGCTGGCGTCCGGCCGTGTTGATTGAAACCGGCGGCATGCCCTCCAGCCATTCAGCCTTGGTGACCGGAACGGCTGCCGGTGTGGGTTGGCAGAACGGGTTCAACGATCCTCTGTTTGCTCTAGCGGCCACCGTGGCCTTTGTGGTCATGTATGACGCCAGCGGCATTCGTCGTGCTGCGGGTTTCACGGCGGCCCGGGTCAACGCTTTGCCTCAAAGTGTCTGGGAGCAGGTTCCCGCCAAGCCCCTGAAGGAGACCTTGGGCCATTCCCGTCTTGAGGTGCTGGTGGGCAGCCTTCTCGGCCCAGCCATTGCCCTTCCCGGTCTGGCCTGGGCTGGTTCGCCCCTTGAGTTGGCGCAGCGCATCGCTCAGGCATTCGGGTGAGTGGCTCCAACAACCTTGGTGATGATCTGACCCCGGATCTGGCCCAGGGCCTGGCGGCCGAGCTGATGGCCGATCTCACCCAAGACCAGCGGGCCGCTGCCCAGGCTTTTGCCCTCTGGTTGCAGAGCCGCGAGCCGGGCGTGCCGTTTGTGCTCAGTGGCTTTGCCGGCAGTGGCAAAACGTTTCTCTCGATGCGCCTGTTGCGCATGGTGGAGGCCACCGGGCTCTGCTGGACCGTGGTTGCTCCCACCCACAAGGCCGTGGGGGTGTTGCGGCAGGCCCTCAGCCTCGAAGGCCTGCAGCCCACCTGGTATCCCTCAACGATTCACCGCCTGCTGCGGCTCAAGCTCAAGCGCCAGGGGGATCGTGAGCTGTGTGAACCCACGGAACAGACCGCGATGGCCTTGGAGCATCTCGGTCTGGTGCTCATCGATGAGGCTTCCATGGTCGATAGCTCCCTGCTGCAGGTGGCGTTGCAGTGTGCCCATCCGTTCCGTACACGCCTGGTGTTTGTGGGGGATCCTGCCCAGCTACCACCGGTCGGAGAGGCGGACAGTCCCGTGTTTGCAATGGGGCGGGCCCAGTCGGCCTGTCTCCAGCAGGTGGTGCGCCATCAGGGGCCGGTGCTGCAGCTGGCGAGTTGCCTGCGGGAGGGCCGCCTTGCCTGTGAGCGTCCCCCGCTGCTGCCAGCCGTTGCCACCACGATGGGCACCGTCGCCAGCCTTGATCGCTCCGCCTGGTTGCAGCGGGCCCAGGAGGCTCTGAAACAGGCCTCCGTCTGCGACAACCCCGATGCGGCACGCATCCTCTGCTGGACCAACCGCAGCCTCGAACAACTGGTTCCCCATGCCCGGCGAGCGATTCATGGTGAGATGGCCGATCAGATGCCCGTGCTTCCCGGGGAGGTGCTGATCACCCGCACGGCGGTGATGGCCCCCGCTTCCCGTGATGGGGGTGAAACGGGGGAGGAACCCGATCTCGTGCTCGGTTCGAATCGGGAGCTGGTGGTGGAAGACGTCACGCCGGAACGGTGCGACCTGTTGCAGTTCGGTCTCACTGATGTTGAACTCAACGGCGGCGGTCAGCTGTCACTGGATGGCATGGGCACAGCCGTGATCGACACCCTCAATGCCCGCGTTCGCTGCGGAGAGATGGAACTGTCGTTGCGGTTGTTGCCGCCGGTGGGCAGCGCCTCTCGCCAGCAGCTGGATCGGGTGCTGCAGCGGTTACGTCAGCAAGCCCGTGATGCCGGAAAACGCAATGGCCGCGGCCTGTGGCGTCGTTTTTTCCTGATTCGCGATGCCTTCGCCTCCCTTGGACCCGCCGCGGTGCTCACGGTGCACCGCAGCCAGGGCAGCAGCTTCGGGGAAGTCTTTGTGGCTGACGATGTGTTCTGGCCCCAGGATCTCGCGCTGCGTCGCCAACTGGTGTATGTGGCAGTCAGCCGTGCCCGCCACGGGGTGTGGCTGGTGGGGCGTTCCACATCACCTTCAGTGCAGCAACGGTGGCAGCAAGCCCTCGCAGACCCGCAGCCTTAAGGCCAAGGCTCACCGGCTGCTTTCAAGACTTGATTTCGAACCAGTCGTCGCCGGTCAAAGGGATGTGAGTGAGACGCACCATGCGCACCCTGGCGGTGGTGGGCCCGCGTTCACACCACAGGCGCAGTTCGTTCAGTTGCAAGCTCGTGCCTTCGGCCTGCACCTCAACCCGTCCATCGAGCAGATTGCGGACCCAGCCACAGACACCCAGTTCGGCAGCACGTTGGCAGCAGGCCTGGCGAAAGCCCACTCCTTGCACCTCGCCTTCAATGAGCAAGCGCCAACGTTCGTTTAAGGCTTGGCTCCGGGGTTGCTGGCGGCTGACGAAGCGGCCGCGGTTTTGGGCGCTGCGGCTTCGACTGCGGCGCGCCATCTGCATGAGATCGTCCAGCATCCTCCCCAGTGGAGGTGTACCCAGCTGGCGTGAAGACCTGGGTGATTCCATCCCTCCCTCCGACGTGCAACCTGCCACCCTTCAACGTGCCAAAGGCTGCGCAGATTGCCAACCTCTTTGGAGGGGGTTTCCGCGCTGAGTTCCCAGCGATGGAATTCATGGCCGGTGAGGCGGTCACCGCGGTGCAGCAGAAGTCCGTCATCGCTGGCCTCCAGCTGGCGGTATCCCACCTGCAACCTCCCCTGACGGGCATGGAACGGCAACACCCCGGCCATGGGATGGGCTTGGCCATTGCCATCGCTGAGGCTCTGGCCCAGCAGCAACATGCCGCCGCATTCGGCGTAGATCGGTCTGCGCCCAAACCAGGCCCTCAGGCTGTTCAGGCTGCGGGTGCACCGGCTGAGCTCAGCGGCATGGAGTTCAGGGAATCCCCCCGGCAGGATCAGGCCACAGGCCTGTTCGGGCAGGGGTTCATCCTCCAGTGGTTGCCATGGCACAACGGGCATGGCCAGGGCATCGAGCCAGTCCTGCATTTCCGGATAACGGAAATGGAAGGCTTGATCCCGGGCCACGGCCACCGGCAGGGGGACACGGGGGGCTGCGCTCGGTTGCTGGTCGAGCTGGCGTTGAATGGGATCGCCTCCGAGGCTCGGGGCCTGGAGCAGAGGAATCAGGGCTTCGAGATCAAGATGGGATTCCGCCAGGGCGGCCCAGGCTTCCAGCCGAGTTTGCAAGGCGGTGATCTCGTGAGCTGGTGCCAGACCGAGATGGCGACTGGGTAAGTCCAGATCCACGCTGCGCGGTAAGCACCCCAGCAGTGGCACCCCGATGCCATCAAGGACCTCCTGCATCAACTGGCGGTGCCGGGGCGTGCTCACCCGGTTGAGCACCACGCCGGCCAGGTGTAGATCAGGGTCATGACCTTGAAACCCGCGCACTAGGGCCGCCAGGGACTGGGCCTGGCCGCCGGCGTCGACCACCAACACCACCGGCAGGTTGAGCAGGCGAGCCACCGCAGCACTGCTGCCCTCACTGGTGGGTCCAATGCCATCAAACAGGCCCATCACCCCTTCCACAAGGGCGAAATTGGCGCGGCCACCGTGGCCATGGAAGCTGTCGCGCACCCAGGTTTCCCCACAGAGGGGAAGGTCGAGATTGCGGCAGGGGCGATCGGCCGCCGCCGCCAGTAGCTGCGGGTCGAGGTAATCGGGCCCCACCTTGAAGGGCTGGATGCTGAGACCGCGGCTGCGGGCCCAGGCAATCAGGCTGAGGCTGAGAAGTGTTTTACCGCTGCCACTGGACGGGGCAGCGATCAGGCAAGCCATGGGCGGCGTTGGTGTTGAGCGGGATGCCGCCCGAGGCCATTCAATGGATCAGCTTGGCAGCCAGAGGGGCCGCCGCCGCCAACAGTGGATTGGTGGTGTCATGGCCGCCTTCCAACAGGCGGGCCACATCGGCCTCCACAGAGCTGTGCTGCACCGGCACCACTTCTTCAATCAGCTCCATGCTGGCCATCCCGCCAGCTTCCAGGCGCATGCAGCCCCCGGATTCCGCGCAGAGGATGACGCAGGCTGCGGGTTGGTGATCAGGCTGGCAGATCAGACGCAGGCCCACGATCTGTCCTGGGTGGATGCTGGGCTGCCCCATCGGGACAGGCGCGACTCGAACGCTCACCGGGACCCCATCCGGGCGTTGGAATTGGGCGGTCATGGTGCCGTCCGTCTCTGTGTGGCGCTGGTTGAGAGACCAGCCCAGGCGGTCTGCGATCCAGGCCGCCAGCAGAAGCCCCTGCACTGGGTGCTCGCCTTCCACATCCACGTCGAGCTGCACCACGTGGCCGAGGGCATTACGGCGCTGAGGCGGGTCGAACACCATGGCCAGCGTTTCCCGCCAACCGCGCAGCCTCAGCCAGTTGAGGTCATTCACCGATTGACCGGCTTCAATGCGATCCCGCAGCAGGTCGAGACAGCGGTCGGGGGTTCCCACGGCGGAATCGAGGATCAGCCGCCGTGGGCGAACGGCCAGCTGCTGGAGCAATTCAGGCGCCTCATCCAAACTCCCGTTCCACCACACCCAGGAGGGAAGATCTTCCGGGAGCAGGGGCTGAAGGATCGTGAGCCCCTGGGTGAGGGCCGTATGGCCACCGCGCAGCACCACCACGTCGCCGCAGGCCGCCGTGCCGCCACCCTCTTCCGGCAGAGGGCAGTACGCCGCCACCAGCGTCTCCAGTGGATGCTGACCATCGAGGCTGGGAGCCAGGGTGATCAACCGACGCGGTCGCAGGGCGCTGACCGCAGCATCCACATGCTGCCCGCGCAGATCTTCGGCCGCCTGTTCCCCATGCATGGCGGCGAGGGCTTCGCTCACGCTTGCGTTGAGGGGAGGGGTGCTATGGGGTAGGTCACCGTCGACCACCACCTGGCGGGCGGCGGCGATCACCTCTTCGCGTTGCACGCCGGTGATCGGACCCGTCATCCGGCCTGTCCGCACCAGCTGCTGCTCCACCCAGGCGGGTTGCCACACCAGCAGGCAGAAGGTATGGGCTCCCTGGGTGGTGGGTTGATCTTTCGACCACAACTGCTCGAGATAACCGGGAACTTCTGAAGGGGGAAGCTCAAGCGGCGTCTGAAGGGTGAGCTGGGGAGACATCGGGGTCTGGAGAAGGGGGTGGTGGTTCGGAGTGGAGGTTCAGGAGCGACCGTGGTCGACGGAGACTGTTCAGGGGCGGCGCCAGAGCAACCCATCACGGGCCAGCATGGAATCGGCTGCGGCGGGCCCCCAGGTACGCGATTCGTAGGGGTGGATCGGCAGTTGCCAGGGGCTGTCTTCGATCAATTCCAGAAGCGGGGTGTAAAGCCTCCACGCGGCTTCCACCTCGTCACTGCGGGTGAAAAGGGTCGGGTCGCCGAGCATGGCGTCGGCCAGCAAGCGCACATAGCCCTCGTCGGAGGGTTCTCCGAAGGATTCGTCGTAGGAGAACTCCATTTCCACAGGCCGACTGCGCATTCCCGATCCCGGGGATTTCACCTCAAAGCGGAACTCCGCTCCCTCATCGGGCTGAATACGCAGGATCAGTTGGTTGGCAGTGGGACTGCCGCCGGCGGCATCGAACAGGTGCACCGGTGCTTCTCGGAAGGTGAGCACCACTTCGCTGAGCCGCTTGGCCAGCCGCTTGCCGGTGCGCACGTAAAAGGGCACCCCTTGCCAGCGCCAATTGTCGATGAACAGCTTCATCGCCACGTAGGTCTCCGTGGTGCTGTTGGGATCAACCCCAGGTTCTTCGCGATAGCCCTTCAGCGGAGCTGCCTGGCTGCCGCCAGGGCCGTATTGCCCGCGGATGCAGCAGTTCCAGGGTTCCAGTTCATCTGCCAGCCGCGCCGCCTGCAGCACTTTCGCTTTTTCACTGCGGATGGCTTCAGGGTCAAAGCGTCCTGGCGTTTCCATCGCGGTGATGGCCAGCATCTGAGTGAGGTGGTTCTGCACCATGTCGCGCAGGGCACCGGAGCTTTCGTAATACCCGGCCCGCTCCTCCACACCAACCGTTTCCGCCGCAGTGATCTGCACGCTCGAGATGTAGTTGCGGTTCCAGATCGGTTCGAAGATCGTGTTGGCAAACCGCAGAACCATGATGTTCTGGACTGTTTCCTTGCCGAGGTAGTGGTCGATGCGGAAGATCTGGTTTTCCTGGCCGCAGGACTGCACCACCCTGTTGAGGGCCTGGGCACTGCCATAGTCGCGGCCAAAAGGCTTTTCGATCACCACCCGGCTGCGTTCCGGGTCGCGGAGCAGCCCTGCATCTGCCAAGGCCCGGCAACCACTGCCATAAAACTTGGGTGAAACAGAGAGATAAAACGTGCGGTTGCTGCGCGTTGCCCGCAGGCGGTCAATCGCCTCCAGGCGTCCTGCAAGTTTCACCAGGTCTTCGGGCTGTTGCAGGTCCACGGGTTCGTAGAACATGCCAGCGGAAAACTGCTCCCAGGCCTGGGGCTTCTCGCCGACTTTGTCGTCCATGGCATCCGCCATCTTGGTGCGGAATTCCTCGTCACTCCAGGGGCGTCGCGCGCAGCCAAGCACCGCAAACTCACTGGGTAAACGACGCTGCAGAAACAGCTCAAATAACGCGGGAACCAGCTTGCGGTGGGTGAGGTCACCACTGGCGCCAAAAATCACCAGGCACTGGGGTGCAATCACCCGTTCCTGACGCAGGCCAACCCGCAACGGGTTCGTCGTCATCGTGGCGCTCATGGATCACCCGGTTCTGACGAAGGTTTACCCAGGATTGGCGCAACGCACACCTCGATTGAGCGTCCCCGCCATGTTTTGTCGCCGTCTCCTCAAAAAGAGCATCAAAAAGCCCACCTCTGGGGCGGGCTGGATGGGTCGGCTTCGGCCAACAATCAATAGGTTTCCACGTGCCAGCGCTCGGCCTTCTTGAGCTGGGGACGCAGGACGCTCCAGTCGAGGCCCTTAGCCGCTGCCGCTGCGGTCATGGCTTCGTCGATGCCGGGCTCCATGCCGCGCAGACCGCACATGTAGACGTGGGTCTTGGGGTCTTCGATCATCGAGAAGATCTCGTCAGCATGCTCCAGAACACGGTCCTGGATGTACATGCGACCGCCTTTGGTGTTCTGCTGCTCGCGGCTGATGGCCTTGGTGTAGCGGAAGTTCTCTGGGAACTGGCTCTGGTAATGCTCGAAGTCGGCGTCATAGAGCAGGTTTGGGGTTTTTGGGGCACCCATGAACAGCCAAGCCTTGCCGCGGAAGTTCCAGCCGTTCTTCTCACGCTCTGCCGGTTCAAACATGCGGCGCAGATAGGTGCGCATCGGCGCAATGCCAGTGCCGGTGGCCAACATGATCACGTTGGCATTTTCCTCCTCAGGAAGCAGCATTTCCTTGCCCACGGGCCCCGTGATCTTCACCTTGTCGCCGGGCTTGATGTCGCAGAGGAAGGTGGAGCAGACACCATTGATGGTCTCGCCGTCTTTTTCGTACTGCAGCTGACGCACACAGAGCGAGACGCTGTTTCCAGCCATGTTGTCGCCATGGCGGGTGCTGGCGATCGAGTAGAGCCGCAGTTTGTGGGGCTTGCCCTTGGCGTCTTCACCGTCGGGAATGATGCCGATTGACTGACCTTCCACATAGTGGAGATGGGGGTCTCCACCACTCAGGTCAAAGGTGATGTGGTTCACCCGTCCGATGGCACCTTCCTTGAGAAGGCTGTAGTTCTCCGTAACGGTGCCGATGAAGGGAGTCTTCGGCTTATAGAGATTGACAGGAACGTCTTGATGCGCGGGATTCTTGGTCACAGGAGTGGAGGCCTTGGAAGGGGCGGTGGCGGCTTTGGCGGGAGCTGAGGTTGCTGGGGCTTCACTACCGGGCACGACAGCAGTGATCTGTCCTCCACCGGCAGTGATGCGTCTCACCGTGGCCTGCAGCTGGGAATAGGGCACGGTGTAACGGCGTTCAGCACGGCGTTGACGGCCTGCCTGGAGTCCAACGGCGACCAGGGTGAACATCCGTTCCTGGGACTCGCCTGAACCAGCAGTGCTGACGCGCATGGGCTTTGCCAAACCATTAAACGGCGCGATCATAGGCGTGTTGCGGCTCTCAGAACGGCTGCTCTGTCGTTTGCTGCAATGCAAATGTCGGTAACAGACGCATTTGATCAAGTTGCGACCTTAAAGTCGCTTTCAAGCACCTTCTGTCTTCACGACGACATTCTCTTGGCGTCCCTTGACCCCGCTGTTCAATCCCGCCCTGCATTTGCAGGCCTTCCCGGGTTCGGGGTTCGTCGTCAGACCATTGAGCAGACGATGGAACGGCTGCCGCAGGGAACCCGTCGCCTGGCAGTACAGCTGCGCACGCCTCTCGGGGTTGATCTGCTTTGGAAAGTGCTGACCGATTACGACCGCTTGAGCACGTTCATTCCCAATCTCACGAGCAGCACCGTTCTTGGCCGCGGCGATAACACTGTTCATCTGGCCCAGGTGGGAAGCCAGCAGCTACTTGGATTGAAGTTCTCGGCTCAGGTGGAATTGGAACTCACCGAGCATCGTCCAGAAGGTCTTTTGCTCTTTCGGATGGTGAAGGGCGATTTTCGCCGCTTTGAAGGATCCTGGCGGCTTCAATCCTTGCCCGATGGCACGTCGTTGCTTTACGACCTCACCGTTCAGGGCTGCATGGGTATGCCTGTTGGCTTGATTGAGCAGCGTCTGCGCAGTGACCTCACCGCCAATCTTCTAGCGGTGGAGCAGGAAGCCATGCGTCGGCAAGCACCCCAGTGCTGACGCTGCTGCATTTCTCAGCATCCCGCAGCGACCACTGCTGAAACCAATGCCAATCAACAGTGCTGTCTTTGCGCTGCTGTATGAGGTGGTTGTGGTTCCGTTCTTCAGACCCTTCGAGGCCAGGTCTGGAGTCCTTAATGAGGTCTGTCAATGACAGATACGTCAAAAAAAATCACCCGTAAAGGGTGAACTACTCTCCGTTTTTTCGGAGTTGATTGATACCCCCAAGGGGATTCGAACCCCTGTCGCCTCCGTGAAAGGGAGGTGTCCTAGGCCTCTAGACGATGGGGGCGAGGCCATGTTCGGAAGACGTGTTTCCGAGCACCAATCGAAATTACGGGTCCGACGGACCCTCCGTCAAGACACTGGTCAGATCGTTTTCTGACTTGCTCTGATCTTGCCCTTGCCACACCGGAACGGTGAAAAAGAAGCATGCTCCTTCTCCTGGAGCAGACACCACCCAGATCTTGCCGCCGTGCACTTCAACAATCCGTCGACACACTGAAAGTCCCACCCCGAAGCCTGAGGTCTCGCTGGAGGTTTGGGGTAGGCGCACACGATCGAGAAAGATGCGTTGCTGCTCTGCAGCAGGGATGCCAGGACCGCTGTCACAGACGCTCACCTGCAACCACTGGCTGGTGCGGTGCAGCATCGTCAGCGTCACCTCGCCTCCATCCTGGGTGTACTTGAGGGCGTTTTCCATCAGGTTGAGCAGCACCTGACGCATGCGTCGTTGATCGGCGTAAACCGTTGGAAGGTCTGAGGGGATATCGGTGTGAACGGTGACGTCCCGTCCCAGCCACTGTTTTTCCAGTTCCAGAATGGCCTCCGCCGCCAAGGTGGCGAGATTGAGCCGTTGTGGGTTGAACATGGCTTCCCAGCGGGTGCTGCCCACCTCCAGCAGATCCTTGGAGAGCATGGCAATCTCCTCCAGGCGGCGTTTCAGCACGTCTTGAAACCGATCGAGATCGATCTGCCCCAGCTGTTGGCTCTGGAGCGCCAGGGTGGCTGCAGTGAGTGGCGTTCGCAGTTCATGGGCCACCATGCGCAAGAGGCGTTCCTGTGCCTCCAAGCGATCGATCAGGGTTTCGTTTTCTTGGCGCAGGACAAGTAGTTGGTCTTCCAGCAGCAGTTCCCGTTGCGTGCGGCTGCCATCCAGATCGGTGGGTTTGAGGCTCAGGGCCAGATCACTGACCACCTCATCCTCTTGCCAGCGAGGCACCCAGCCCCGTAATTGCTGGTAGATGCTGCTGCCGGCAAACACCTGCTTGGGGGCGGGTTGGATCTTGATCAGTGCCGGTGTGACCACGAGACGATGGAGCTCAAGCAGCTCCGGATCGGTGCTGGGATCGGCGACTTGAAGAGACACGTCAAAATCGCAGTCCTCGCTTTCGAGGAACTGAATCAACGACCTGATGTCTCCGCTCGACAGATGGTGCCTGCCGGCAACCAGCAAAAGCTTGAGGGGCTGGCGCGGATTGGGACGGCTCCCATCCACAGAGGTAAGCGCCAAAGATGACGCTCACCTTATGGGTTTTTGCCGCTCGCGACAGATCCGCTATGACGAAGTTGAACAGACTGTTGTCTTGCGAGGCCTGTGATGCCGCTACTCCCTCTTGAACGAAGGGGTGCTCAGATGCCTCCTGGTGGACCTCCTCCCTCGGAGCGGTTCAACCTTGACAGCAACCTCAGACGTTGGTTCGCGCGCAATCTGGGCCTGTGGCGTTCCAGGCGCCAGTACATCTTCAAGGACGACGAGGTGCTCTACCTCGACATGGTGATTCGTGTCGATATTTTCGCGGAATCGTCCATCGGCAGCCCCCGGTACCGCTTCACCTGGTGGCCGGAGAAAGAGACCGACTTTTTCGAGCGCAAACCGAATTACCTGCGCGAGGGCGTGATGGAGGCCACTCTCCTCGGCCACCAGCTACAGCGTGACCGTGCCTACCTGGAAGACATGCCGGTGCGCACGCAGATCCGTCAGGTGGATGAGCATGAGGTGGTGTTTGAGTCGCATTACGCCGACTGGCACATCCTTGAGCACACGCGATTGATTGATCAGGATCGCTATCGCTCCCGTGCCATCTACAGCTGGCAGAACGGCGAATTGGCGATTGTGGAGCATCACCATGAGACCCGGCT
>JAYKIX010000004.1:0-6020 GCA_035286005.1 Synechococcus sp.
GTGAGGATCGGTTGTTCCTGCGCAAGGCAGAGGCGGCCCTTCCCGCGATTGTGTCCGGCAAGGCTGCTGTCAAGAAGAGCCTGAGGGAAAAGTCGTATTACCTCTGGCTCCAGTTCCATCTCGATGCCATGACCGCTGCTGAGCAGGGTTTCGAACTGAGTGCTGGCGCTCGTGGTGCTTGGGCGATTCTTCTGGAGGAGGAGCTGCGGCTGCTCGATTACTACCAGCCTGTGCTGGGTCTTCCCGACACCCTTAAGGCCAAGGGGTTTGATCCTGTACGCGCCGAATTGGCTGCCGACGCTGTGTCCCTGGCTGCCGATGGTGGATCGATGCAGCAGCACAACTTCAAGGCACCCCTTGAAGAACTCAAAGCTAAGGACAACAACCGATGGAGGCATTTGCTCGAAGCGGATGGCCCCCAGCCCTATCCGGTGCTGGACGCCCCATCTGCAACGGCCTTCCGCCAGCAGGTACGTGCACGATTCTTGCCACTGGTTCGGGAGTCGATGCCATCACTGGCAGACACCGACAAGCCCGAACCGTCCGATGATTGGCGTCGCCCTGGTGAAGCCGACAGCTAGAACGGGAGCACGCTTGCTCGATCAGCCTTGACCTCGCATCGTTTCGAGACGCTGCAGTTGCATGCCGGTCAGTCTCCTGATCCCGCCACGAATGCCCGGGCAGTTCCGATTTACCAAACAAGTTCCTACGTCTTCAATGACGCGGAGCATGGGGCCAATCTTTTTGGCCTCAAGGAATTCGGGAATATCTACACCCGTCTGATGAATCCGACGACGGACGTTTTCGAGAAGCGGGTCGCCGCCCTCGAAGGCGGTGTCGCCGCCCTTGCAACCGCCTCCGGTCAGTCGGCGCAGTTTTTGGCCATCACCAACTGCATGCAGGCTGGGGACAATTTTGTCTCCACCTCCTATCTCTACGGCGGTACCTACAACCAGTTCAAAGTTCAGTTCCCTCGCCTGGGGATTCAGGTGAAATTCGCCGATGGCGATTTGGTGGAAAGCTTTGCTGCGCAGATTGATGCCAACACCAAGGCCATCTACGTGGAAGCGATGGGCAACCCTCGCTTCAATATCCCTGATTTCGAAGGTCTTTCCGCTCTCGCAAAGCAGCACGGCATCCCTTTAATCGTGGACAACACGCTTGGCGCTTGCGGTGCCTTACTCAGGCCGATTGAGCATGGTGCTGATGTGGTCGTGGAAAGTGCCACCAAATGGATTGGTGGTCATGGCACCAGTCTTGGTGGTGTGATTGTTGATGCCGGAACCTTCAACTGGGGCAATGGCAAATTCCCTTTGATGAGCCAGCCCAGCGCTGCTTATCACGGACTCGTGCACTGGGACGCTTTCGGCTTTGCGAGCGACATCTGCAAGATGCTTGGACTGCCGGATGATCGCAACATCGCCTTTGCGCTTCGTGCCCGGGTGGAGGGCCTCCGTGATTGGGGGCCTGCGGTGAGTCCGTTCAACAGCTTCCTGCTGCTCCAGGGATTGGAAACTCTCAGTCTCAGAGTGGAACGCCACACCGAAAATGCCATGGCTCTGGCGACGTGGCTGCAGCAGCATCCAGCTGTGGCTTCGGTCAGTTACCCAGGCCTCTCAGGTGATCCTTATCACGCAGCAGCGAAGAAATACCTCACGGGTCGGGGCATGGGGTGCATGTTGATGATGGCGTTGAAGGGGGGGTATGACGATGCCGTGCGATTCATCGATAGCCTCAAGCTGGCGAGCCACCTCGCCAATGTGGGTGATGCCAAGACCTTGGTAATTCATCCTGCCTCCACGACCCATCAGCAGTTGTCGGAGGACGAACAGGCTTCAGCCGGCGTCACACCGACCATGGTGCGTGTGTCAGTCGGACTTGAGCACATTGATGACATCAAGGCTGATTTTGATCAGGCCCTGGCGGGCATCGCCTGAGGCTGAATCTCCATGGCTCTGATTCTTCCTCGCAGCTATCACAAAATTGCCGCTGTTGAACGCAACCGGATTTCCTGGATTGAGCCTGATCTGGCCAAACGACAGGATATTCGTCCACTGCGCATCGGCATTCTCAACATCATGCCGTTGGGGAAGCAGTACGAGTTCAATCTTCTGCACCCTCTAGGTTTGTCACCGCTCCAGATCGAACCCATCTGGATTCGGCTGCGCAGTCATTCGTACAAAACCTGGGACAACAGTCACCTGGACCAGCTCTATGTGACCTGGGAGGAGGCCACCGCCGAGGCTCCCCTTGATGGTTTGATCATCACTGGTGCTCCGGTGGAGCATCTTCCTTACGAGCAGGTGAATTACTGGCCTGAGCTTGTGGAGCTGGTGGAGGATGCCCGCCGCACCTGCGCCAGCACCCTCGGCCTTTGTTGGGCTGGATTCGCGTTGGCCTATCTCGCCGGAGTCGACAAGATCCCTTTTGAACAGAAATTGTTCGGGGTGTATCCGATGCGCAGCCTGGTGCCCGGCCATCCATTGATGGGAACGCAGGACGACAGTTTTCTATGCCCGCAAAGTCGGCATGCTGGCTTGCCTGATGCCGCCATGGAAGCGGCTCAGCGGCAGGGGCGATTGCGCCTGCTCGCCCACGGTGAGCAGGTGGGGTACACCATTTTTGAAACCACCGATCAGCGGCAGTTGATGCACCTGGGCCATCCGGAATACAACGCGGGTCGCATCCTTGCGGAGATGGAGCGCGACAAGGCCCGAGGCGATGTTCCACCTCCGGAGAATTTCGACCCTGATCACCCCCAAACCCTTTGGCGTTCCCACCGGAACTTGTTGTTTCAGCAATGGGTCTGGTTCTGTTATCAGAGGGTCAGCCTGAGCTGCTGAAACGCCAAGTACTCCTTCCTTGATGTTGACCGTGCGGCGAAAGCAGGCCTTCTCTCCAACTAGAGGGTCTGCGTGCCAGCTGAGCCCCTCGTCGCTTTGAGGGTTCTGGGTCGCCCAAGGATCAGGCCTTCGCGGTGCTGGGGATCTGCTTTGGAATGGATGACAGGTGCTGCGACAGAAGGTCGCGATTGAGTTCACGTTCCAGTGATTCCACCCGTTTTTCACGCAGGCAGTGCCGACATCCCCCTGTGGTTTGAAGATGTTTTTCAGGCGTGATGCAGATCTGCTGCACCGGATGCTTGCGGCAGCGGATCTTGATGGGACTCTTGTAACTGCGGTAGTGAATCCCCGTGTAATCAAAGCGGGAACCAAAGCGCTGCATAGCGCGCTCGAGAAATTCCTGCTCGGTGATCCGCGCTCCCATGGCTGAAATCTATGGGTCGCTCTCCGCACCCTTCACGAGGGTGTTATGAGTTGTTACGCGGAGTTTGAGGCTGGACGATCAGGGCCCTCAGCGCTTCAGCCACTGCAGCAGGGGAGGTGCTTTCCTGCGCAAGCACACTTCGTGCCTGTTCCATTGCATCCAGTGGCTCGAGCCACTGGCTCTGTTGCTGACGCACGGCCTGATCCGCCTCGGATGGGTCATCGCCGGCTCGAAGGCGCTGCCTCAGGCGTTCTTGGGCCGTGTTGTCTGAACAGCGACAGCTAACGATGGCCCAGGGGCGCCCCATGGCTTGCGCGCAGTCGGCCATCACTTCCCGTTCCCGCTTGCGTAGGAATGTGGCGTCCACAATCACCACATAGCCACTGTTGAGTGCCGCCCGCACCAAGCTCGGTAGGTGTTCGTGGAACAACCAAGTGCTGATCTCAGGCCTGTAGCGATCTCCTGTGAATCGGGCGGGTTGCTGGTTCATTGCCGAAAAGGCCCTGTGTCGCTCGCGGTCGGAGCGAATGCGAACCGCGTGCAGCGGACCAATCAGTGCTTGGCTCAGCGTTGATTTGCCGCTCCCGCTGAGTCCATGCATTAACACCAGTCCACCAGAGGGGCGTGGTTCACAGCTGGCCGCTGTGATCAGGTAGCGATTCAGGTCTTCAAGCAGCCGCTCTCGCTGTTGAGGATCACGGCATCGATCAGCCTGCAGGGCGCTGACTTTGGCTCGTACCATCGCGCGATAGGCGAAGTACCACGGCCAAAGATCAAGGCCCTCATAGGCTCCCGTGCATTCGAGCCAGGTATTCAACACCTGCAACCCTTCTGTGGTGTGACCCTGGGTTTGCAGGTCCATCACCAGGAATGCCATCTCACTAATGGGATCAATCCATCGCAGTTTTGGGCTGAAATCGATCGCATCAAAGACCTCCAGTCGACCCTTGGAGGTGCGTCGAATGTTGCCGCAGTGCAGATCCCCGTGGCACTCACGGATTGCACCATCCTGCCGTCGGGCTTCGAACCGGCATTGGAGCAGAGCTTGCTGTTGCTCCACCCAGGCGCGATGAGCGCTCAGCTGGGACGTTTGAGAGGGGCTGGTCGCCAGTTGATCAAGGATGTTGAGGTTGGTGACCACCGGCTCAATGATGCTGTCTGGATGGCCGTAGTCCGACGTCGGGTCGTTGAGAGCCGCGTGTTGGTGAAACAGCCCAAGCTCCCAGGCGAGATCAGAGAGGTGGGCGGAGTTCACCACACCCAGCTTGAGGCCGTGGTGGAGGAGCGCCTGCGGATCAAATTGGCGCATCCTGACGGCCACATCCAACCTGGAACCAGATTCCAGGTCTTGGGAATCCCAAGGCTCGGCAAGGATGCGGGCGCATTCCGGTGGGCCCACAACGGGCACCACCGCCTCATAGAGGTCTGGGGCGAGTCGCCGGTTGAGTCGTAATTCTTCCCGACAGCAATGCAGTCGTTGTTCAAGGCTGCTTGTTTGAACAAAACCTAGATCGACAGACTTTTTGATTTTGTAGGCCAATGTTCCTGTGAGCAGAACCCAGGAAATGTGGGTTTCAATCAGCGCTAGCCCGGCCACTGGATGGGGATAAGCCTCGGGTTGCAGCAAGGCCTGAATCATGGGTGGGTGCCGCTCGCAGGCAGGATCCACGGGGCGGTGGCAGCTTGATTCAGCATGGTGGTCCTTCAGGTGCTCATGAGCCATGGCTGGTCTGCCCTGGAGGTTGCACAAAACCTGGTTGTCGGCTCCGGAAGCGTTTCATTGGCGAGGCCTCTGCAGGGATCAGTTGGCCTGGGAACAACCCGAGGTGCTCGTGTATGGAAGGCGCTATTCCACCCCACGATTGGCGGCTTTCCTTGCCGAGACCGGGGTCTCCTATCGCTATAGCGGCGTGGTGCATCACGGCAGTGGTTGGCCGCACTGGTTTCACCCCCTTCTGACATTGGTGAACACGCAATGCGGGGTTGCGTTCAACGGGTGTCTCCTCAATTACTACCGCACCGGTCAGGACCGAATGGGATGGCATGCCGATGATGAACCGGAAATTGATCCCGCCATGCCGATTGCCTCGTTGTCGTTAGGCGCAACGCGAACCTTTCAACTGAAAGAACGGCAAGGGGGTGGGCGGCATTCCCTTGAGTTGGCAGATGGCGATCTACTGGTGATGGTTCCTCCTTGTCAACGGGAATGGCTGCATGGGCTCCCGGTTCGTCAACGGGTAACAACGCCTCGGATCAACCTCACGTTCAGGGTGTTCCGAACAACGTCTTCTGGGTGATCCACCACCAAAGGGGAACGCTGAAAAGGGCGATCACGGTGCTACGCAGAATGAGTTGTGCGGCTAGATCGGCATCTTTGCCGGCCTGTTCGGCCATCAGCAGAACTGAAATGGCCGCTGGGGCAGCCCCCTGGAGCACCAGCGCCTGGCGCATTACAGGCTCGAGCGGCAAAAGCTGGCCAATGAGCCAAACCCAGACAGGAAAGAGGGTGAGTTTGCCCAGCAGGGCCATGGGGCGTTCTCCCCAAGCACTGCCATGGCGAGCGCTCTCCAACCGGGCTGCTTGAGCGACCTGGAGTTTTTGGAGAGCGCCAAGCCGCATCCCCACAACAACAAGAGCGAGGATGATGATGATGCGTGAGGGCAGCCAGAGACTGCTGGCGAAGGCCTCGCGCCATGGGGTCGTTTGCACAATCAGTGCACCGATCAACCCCCGGGTGGCTGGGCTGGCCCCCA
>JAYKIX010000005.1:0-8886 GCA_035286005.1 Synechococcus sp.
CGTGCCACGGGATTTGAGACAATGGTGGGCTGGCTCTTTTTGCAGAATCCGGCGCGGCTTGCCGAGCTCTTGGATCGACTGGAGGAGACCGAAAACGACCTGTCATAGCCCCCGTTTCGACCATGAGTTTCCGTTCTGATCGCCGTTCCTCCGGCGATGGCCGTCCCTATGGAGGTGGCCGTTCTTCTGGCAAGGGTCGTTCATACGGGGGTGGTCGGCCCGGAGCGGGGCGCCCCGGTGGAGGTGGCCGTCCCTTCCGGGGAGGGCGTCCCGATCGGGACCGGCGTTTCGACCGTGAGGGTGGAGCGGAAGGTGAGAACCGTTTTCCCCGCTCGGATCGTTTCAACAAAGGCGATCGTTTTGAGCGCGGAGATCGTGGGGAGCGGAGTGGTCGCTTCGGCCGTGATGACCGCCCTGAGCAAGGCGGCGATCAACGGGGCCGTGACGGAGGTCGTGGCCGTTTTGACCGGTTTGATCGCAAGCCTGCTGGAAGTCGGCCGGGCCGTTTTGAAGGCAAAGGTCGATTCGAGGGGAAGAGTCGTTTCGACGCCAAGCCCCGTTTTGAAGGCAGTGACCGTTTTGACCGCAAAGACCGCTTCGAGCGCAGGGATCGTTTTGATGGTCAAGAGCGTGGCGGCGATCGCAGGGAGCGTTTTGAGCGCGGCGCTGGCAGGTCGTCGTCAGGTCCGGAGCGTTCCCGTCCCGCACGTCATGACGCCAGAAGTGGGCCAAGGCGGGGTGGCTGGAATCGGGAGGATTCCCGTCCTGCCTTCGATCAGGACCCACGTCAGGGCGAAGAGCTCTCCCATTCACCGGATGCTCAAGCTGATGACATGCTCTGGGGGCGTCATGCCACCCAGGCAGCCCTTGAGGCTGGCCGGCCGATCCATCGCATCTGGTGCACCCCCGAACTGCGCAGTTCGCCCAAATTTCTGCAGCTTCTGAGGGAAGCCAAGGCTTCGGGTGTGCTCGTCGAGGAGGTCACTTGGGCCCGTCTGGGTCAGCTCACCGGTGGTGCCGTGCACCAGGGCATTGCCCTGCAGACCGCTTCGGCGGAGACGCTGGATCTGCCCACGCTTGTGGAAGGGTGTGCGGCCCTGGGCGAGCCACCCCTGTTGCTTGCCCTCGATGGGCTCACTGATCCCCATAACCTCGGAGCGATTGTGCGTTCCGCAGAGGCCTTAGGCGCCCATGGCGTGGTGCTTCCCCAGCGACGCAGTGCTGGCCTCACAGGTTCTGTGGCCAAAGTGGCCGCAGGGGCTCTGGAGCACTTGCCCGTGGCTCGGGTTGTGAACCTCAACCGTTCACTGGAAACGCTCAAGGACGCGGGATACCGCGTTGTAGGCCTTGCCGGCGAAGGTGATGTGACCTTGGCAGAAGCCGATCTGGAGGGACCACTTGTGGTGGTCACAGGCTCTGAAGGGCAGGGGTTGTCTCTGCTGACCCGTCGTCACTGCGATCAACTGATCCGCATCCCTCTGCGTGGGGTGACCCCCAGCCTCAATGCTTCCGTCGCTACCGCCATGTGCCTCTATGAGGTGGCCCGTCGCGGCTGGATGAAGGATCTCAAGGGCCAGGCCCCTTCACCGCCAATCGTGCGCCCCCGTTGTGCCTCCCAGGCTGCAGATCCTGCAGCAGAGATGGCTGCCCCCCCACCGGAGGCTCCCTCTGAGGAGTTCACTGATGGGCGCCTGACGGATGTTGAAGGGGAAGCCACCCCTTGGCCAGCGGCCGAGAGTCTGGAGATGGCGCCTCAGGGGGCGCCTGAAGTGGCGTTAGAGCTTGATCGTCCAGACGATTCCGTTGCAGACACGGACCCTTCGCCGTTCCACACCAGCGTTGAGCTCTGATTCTGTTCCGGTCTGGCTTCATCTCGGCGACCACTGGGCCCGAAGCAGGGCACAATGATGCTGTTCTGCTTTCTCCGCTGATGGGCCCCCTGATCAGGCCGCTGCGCAGCTTCGCCAACGGTCTTGGATTGGCTTGGTGGGCTCGGGTTCAGACCCAGGGCCCCGATGTCACCTACTGGTTTGGCCCGTTTGTGACCCGCAAAAGCCTGGAGAAGGATCTGCCTGCTTTCCTGAACGACATCTCCTCAGAGTCGCCCGCTCACATCAGCCACACCTGCGTGCGTTGTCGCCGTGGTGAGCCCTTCACCATTAGTGCCGACGACGGCTGATAGCGTCGCTGCTGTGTAGCAGTCCCTGTCGATGGCGATCGCCGAGTGGCGTCAGCAACTGGAGAGCGGCCAGGTGTCGGCCCGTGAACTCACGGATCAACATCTGGCGCGCATCGCTTCGGTTGAACCCAGTCTCAACGCCTATCTGGAGGTGACTGCGGATCGGGCCCGTGCAGATGCCGATCGCATTGATCAGGCCCGTTCCGCTGGCGAAGAGCTGCCGCCTTTGGCGGGTGTTCCGCTCGCGATCAAGGACAACCTCTGCACCAAAGGGGTCACCACCACCTGCGCCAGCCGCATGCTGGAGGGATTTGTCCCTCCCTATGAGTCGACAGTCACCGGCAAGCTCTGGAATGCCGGCGCCGTGCTGCTGGGCAAAACCAACCTCGATGAATTCGCCATGGGCGGCTCCACCGAGACGTCTGCGTTTGGCCCAACCGCCAACCCCTGGAATGTGGACCACGTTCCAGGCGGCAGCTCCGGCGGCAGTGCGGCAGCCGTTGCTGCCGGTGAATGCATGGCTTCTCTTGGCTCCGACACCGGCGGTTCGATTCGTCAGCCGGCCTCCTTCTGCGGCGTCGTGGGTCTAAAGCCCACCTATGGACGCATCAGCCGCTATGGCCTGGTGGCTTTCGCGAGCTCCCTTGACCAGGTGGGCCCGTTCACCTCCAACGTGGCTGATGCGGCTGCCTTGCTGCAGGTGATGGCGGGCCATGACCCCAGGGATTCCACATCCCTCAAAGCTCCCGTTCCCGATTACAGCGCTGCGCTGGCTCAGCCGATCCAAGGATTGAAGGTGGGTCTGGTGCGTGAGTGTTTCGATCAGGACGGTTTGGATCCCGAGGTGAAGGCTTCGGTGATGGCCGCGGCTCAGCAGTTGCAATCCCTTGGCGCTGAATTGGTGGAGGTGAGCTGCCCACGGTTCACCGACGGCATTGCCACCTACTACGTGATTGCGCCTTCGGAAGCCTCCGCCAACCTGGCTCGCTACGACGGCGTGAAATATGGCTTCAGGGCTGAGGATGCTGAGAGCTTGGCGGCCATGACCGCCAGCAGTCGTGCCCAGGGCTTCGGCAGTGAGGTGCAACGCAGGATCCTGATCGGCACTTACGCCCTTTCGGCAGGCTATGTGGATGCTTACTACAAAAAAGCGCAGCAGGTGCGCACGCTGATTCGCCGTGATTTTGATGCGGCTTATCAAACCGTGGATGTGCTCCTGACCCCAACGGCACCCACGACCTCCTTCCGCAATGGGGCCCACGCCGATGATCCCCTGGCCATGTATCTGGCGGATCTGCTCACCATTCCCGCCAACCTTGCGGGACTTCCCGCCATCAGCGTTCCCTGTGGGTTCAACAAGGCAGGTCTTCCGATCGGCGTTCAGTTGATTGGCAACGTGCTTGAGGAGTCTTTGCTTCTGCAAGTGGCCCATCAATACGAGCAGTCGGCCCAGGTGATGGCCTCCCGCCCTGAAGGGGCATTCATCCCTGCGTAAACCGACGGATCCATCGGGCCCCTAGATATGGGGCTTGATGGATGGCTCGACCCTCCATCTTGCGTGGCCCCCTAGGCTGGGGTTATGGCATTCGTTCCTCTTCACAACCACAGCGACTACAGCCTTCTGGACGGGGCGTCTCAGCTGCCGCAGATGGTGGAGCGGGCCAAGGAACTTGGGATGCCGGCCCTTGCGCTCACTGATCACGGAGTGATGTACGGCGCCGTGGAGTTGCTGAAGCTCTGCAAAGCGGCCGGGATCAAGCCGATCATCGGCAATGAGATGTATGTGGTGAACGGATCGATTGATGATCCGCAACAGAAGAAAGAGCGCCGTTATCACCTGGTCGTTTTGGCCAAAAATGCCAAGGGCTACCGCAACCTGGTGAAACTCACCAGCATCAGTCACCTGCGTGGAATGCGTGGGAGAGGCATTTTTTCAAGGGCTTGTATTGATAAGCACCTGCTGCAGCAATACAGCGAAGGTTTGATCGTTGCGACCGCTTGCCTCGGGGGCGAAATCCCTCAGGCCATCATGCGTGGACGCCCTGATGTGGCCAGGGATGTGGCCCGTTGGTACCAGGGGGTGTTTGGAGACGATTTTTACCTTGAAATTCAAGATCACGGATCGGTTGAAGATCGGATCGTGAATGTCGAGATCGTCAAGATTGCCAAGGAGCTGGGCATCGGGTTGATTGCCACCAACGATGCCCACTATCTAACCCGCAACGATGTTGAGGCGCACGATGCTCTGTTGTGCGTGCTCACCGGCAAATTAATCAGCGACGAGAAACGACTCCGCTACACAGGCACCGAGTTCATTCGTAGTGAAGAGGAGATGGGTCAGCTGTTTGCTGACCATCTCTCCCCCGAGGTGGTGCAAGAGGCCATCGCGACCACGGTCAAGGTGGCCGACAAGGTTGAGGACTACGACATCCTGGGTCGCTACCAAATGCCCCGCTTCCCTATCCCCGACGGCCATACGCCGGTGAGCTACCTCAAGGAGGTGACCGAGCAGGGCTTGCGCGAACGGTTGTCGCTTGATCCGGTGGCCCCGATTGATCCTGTTTATGGCGAACGCCTTGAGTACGAACTGGGGGTGATGGAGCAGATGGGCTTCCCCACCTACTTCCTGGTGGTGTGGGACTACATCCGCTTTGCCCGTGAACAGGGGATTCCAGTCGGGCCTGGCCGCGGTTCTGCTGCAGGGTCACTGGTGGCCTATGCCCTTGGGATCACCAACATCGATCCTGTGAGCAATGGGCTTCTGTTTGAGCGCTTCCTCAATCCCGAACGGAAGTCGATGCCTGATATCGACACCGACTTCTGCATTGAGCGTCGAGGGGAGGTGATTGATTACGTCACCCGCCGTTACGGCGAAGACAAGGTGGCTCAGATCATTACCTTCAACCGGATGACCTCGAAGGCGGTGCTCAAGGATGTGGCCCGTGTGCTGGATATTCCCTACGGCGATGCCGACCGACTCGCCAAGTTGATTCCTGTGGCCCGTGGAAAGCCCGCAAAGCTGGCCGCCATGATTAGCGACGAGTCACCGAATCCCGACTTCCGCGAGAAATATCTCAGCGATCCGGTGGTGAAGCGTTGGGTGGACATGGCGATGCGCATCGAGGGCACCAACAAGACCTTCGGCGTGCACGCTGCTGGTGTTGTGATTGCCGCTGATCCTTTGGATGAGTTGGTGCCGTTGCAGCGCAACAACGATGGGCAGGTGATCACTCAATACTTCATGGAAGACGTGGAGTCGATGGGACTCCTGAAGATGGATTTTCTGGGGTTGAAGAACCTCACAATGATCGACAAAACCCTGGAGTTGGTCGCATCGAACTTCGGTGAGCGCATCGATCCCGACAAACTGCCTCCCCAGGATCCAGACACATTTGCTCTGCTGGCCCGTGGTGATTTGGAAGGCATCTTCCAGTTGGAATCAAGCGGCATGCGTCAGATCGTTCGAGACCTGCGACCTTCATCCCTGGAAGACATCTCTTCCATCCTTGCCCTATATCGACCGGGCCCTTTGGACGCAGGTCTGATCCCCAAATTCATCAACCGCAAGCATGGGCGCGAAGCCATCGATTTTGCCCATCAGGCCCTGGAACCGATCCTGAATGAGACCTACGGGATCATGGTGTATCAGGAGCAGATCATGAAGATCGCTCAGGATCTTGCGGGGTATTCCTTGGGCGAAGCGGATCTGCTGCGCCGTGCCATGGGTAAAAAGAAAGTGTCGGAGATGCAGAAACATCGCAGCATCTTTGTCAAAGGGGCTGGAGAACGCGGCGTTGATGAAAAGGTCGCCGATGAACTGTTCGACCAGATGGTGCTGTTTGCGGAGTACTGCTTCAACAAGAGCCACTCCACCGCCTACGGCGCTGTGACCTACCAAACCGCCTACCTGAAGGCGCACTATCCGGTGGCTTACATGGCCGCGTTGCTGACTGTGAACGCCGGCGCCAGCGACAAGGTGCAGCGCTATATCTCCAATTGCAATGCCATGGGCATTGAGGTGATGCCGCCGGATGTGAATGCTTCGGGTATTGACTTCACACCCACCGGGGAAAGGATCCTGTTCGGGCTATCGGCGGTCCGGAATCTCGGCGATGGGGCGATTCGCCAGTTGATCTCCAGCCGAGAAGCCGATGGTCCGTTCCAGTGTTTGGCCGATCTGTGCGACCGCTTGCCTTCAGCGGTGCTCAACCGTCGCAGCCTCGAATCGCTGATTCACTGCGGCGCCCTAGATGCCTTGGAGCCCAAGGCCAACCGTGCGCAGTTGATGGCCGACCTGGATCTGCTGCTCGATTGGGCTTCATCGCGGGCCAAAGATCGCGAAAGCGGCCAGGGCAATTTGTTTGATCTGATGGCGGCAGCGGGAGCGGCGGATGCCAACAGTGCAAACGACCTCAGCATGGCGCCCAAGGCGGTCCCGGTGCCCGACTATCACCCCACCGAGAAGCTTCGCTTGGAGAAGGATCTTGTGGGCTTTTATCTCTCCGATCACCCGCTCAAGCAGCTCAGGCCATCGGCCAAACTGCTCGCTCCCATCGGTCTTGCAAGTTTGGAGGAACAGGCGGATAAGGCCAAGGTGAGTGCCATTGCGATGGTGAGCGACTATCGCCAGGTCACCACCCGTAAGGGTGATCGCATGGCCGTCCTCACCTTGGAAGACCTCACTGGAAGTTGTGAGGCGGTGGTGTTCCCCAAGAGTTATGCCCGTTTGTCGGATCACCTGATGGCTGAAGCCCGTTTGTTGGTTTGGGCCGCTGTCGACCGCCGAGATGAACGGGTTCAGTTGATCGTTGACGACTGCCGAGCCATTGACGATCTGCAGTTGCTTCTTGTGGAGCTGGCCCCTGATCAGGCCAGCGACGTGGCCGTTCAGCACAAATTGCGGGAATGTCTTCACGCCCACAAGCCGGATCAAGATGAACTGGGCGTGCGCGTTCCTGTTGTGGCAGCGGTGCGCCAAGGAACTGAGGTGCGCTATGTGCGTCTCGGCCCTCAGTTCTGCGTCCGCAATGCAGCAGCTGCGGCCAGTGATCTCCAGGATCAGGCGTTCGCCGCCAGCACCCAAGCGGTGTTCAGTGGTGCAGCCACCAGTAAAGGCTGATCAACTGCTGCTTTTCTGCGCTTTGATCGAGCTGCGCATCCGTTGAAGATTGGGCTTGATGTGCTCAAGACCCAGCAGGGTGCCTGCTTGCGGCTCCCAGCTGGCTGAAAGCACCCCGTAACTGAGGCCCAGAAGGCCCAACAGGAAACAGGCCCCTGAGCTGATCAAGGTGATGCCTGGGGGAATATCGAGAATCTGCCGGCTTACCAGCACATAGCTGATGACAAATACAGCCATCCCCATCACCGACGGCACGCCTGTGGCGATGGCAACACGTCGTGCCATGCGGTTGGCGACTGCCTTGGGGATGGGCTGTGATTGCACCGCCTTGGCGCTCGAAGAGCTTGGGGTGCTGCCGTCGGCCGATCGGCGGGGTTCAAACGGCAAAGGTTTGCGCTGGTCGGCCATGGGAAGGAGATCGACTGGAGGCGGCGGATCAGCCGCGGATGCCCAGTTTGCCGATCAGATCGCTGTAGCGTTGCTCGCTCTTGCCCCGCACATAGGAGAGCAGACGCTTGCGGCGGCCGATCATCTTCAGCAGGCCCTGGCGGGAGGAGAAGTCGTGGATGTTTTTCTGTAGGTGGCTGCTGAGCTTGGAGATGCGCTCGGTCAGCATGGCCACTTGAACCTCAGCCGATCCGGTGTCGGTGGCGTGGGTTTGGTGGGTGTTGATCAGCTGCTGCTTTTGAGTGGTATCGAGCGACATGCGCGGCGTCTGGCCCTGACAGTGCAAACAACCAATTTACCTCGTCGTGGGCCCTTAAGCGCTGGCCCTGCTTAACCAGCGCAGGCTTTCCCGCAGCCACGCTTCGCCATCGCCTGGACTGGGGGGTGTGTCGGATTGGGCCACGGCCCGCATGGCCCGGCGGATTTCCAGGTCTTCGTATCCCAGGGCATCCAGGGTTTGCTGGAGTTCTTCCAAGGGATCTCCCTGGATCGGAAGGGCTTGGAGATCACTGCGATCCACCAGGGAGAGGGCATCCACGGCCGGTTGTTTCCAATCGCCGAGCCGGTCGCGCAGCTCAACAGCCAGCCGTTCGGCCGTGCGTTTTCCCACGCCCTGGGCCTGGGTGAGCTGGCGCAGATCACCATCAACAATGGCGTTCACCAAGGCCTCGGCGCCGCAGCATTCCAGAAGAGCCAGTGCCATCTGCGGCCCCACACCGTTCACGCTGATCAGGGTGCGAAACAGATCCCGTTCTCCCTTGTTCAGAAACCCATACAGGGTGCTGCCGTCATCCCGCTGCACCTGATGAATCCAGGCTGTGCAAACGGTTTCCGCCTCCAGTTGGCGCCGATGCCCACTGGTGAGCTGCACCTCGTAACCCACTCCGCCGCAGGCGATCACAAGCCCTTGTCGGCCCCCTTGCGACCAGCTGTCGACCCGTTCCCCTTGCAGCCAGCCGATCATGGGGTTGTTCCTGATGCGCCCATGCTGCCAAACGTGTCGAGCCTTGCCCCCGTTCAGAACGTTTTGCGTTTGTGGATCCGCCGTGGTCTTGCCCTGGTCTGTGCCCTGCTGATCGGGATCGGCATGACGGCCTGCTCTCCCGGTGATCAGCCGCCCCGATTGGTGTTGCTCAAGGCT
>JAYKIX010000006.1:0-8025 GCA_035286005.1 Synechococcus sp.
TGGAGAGCAGGCAGGCCGCAATCCAGAGGCCGCCGCCCCAGCGCAGGGCCACCAGTCGTCCCCGGCGGTTGGACACCAGGCTCCAGATCTGCAGACCCACCAGGGCACTGATCTGGAAGGGCAGCAGAATCCAGGTGGAGAGGCTCGGGGGCACATGAATCACCTGCACCAGCCAGATCAAGGCCACCACCTGCATTAGTTGCAGGCCGAACCAAAGCAAGAGGTACAGGCCCAGCACCATCAAAAAGCGAGGGTTGGAGCGAATGCGCTTCAGCTGTTGCAGCACCGGTTCAGCGGTGGCACTGGGGCGCTGGGCCCGCTTCGCGAAGGGGGCGAGACCCCAGCAGCAGGCGAGGGTGGCGGCGGCAGCGATGGTGCCAGTCATGCGGCCCATTACTAGATAGCCCTCGGCTCCATTGCCGAGCACCAGAGCTCCCACCACTAATCCGCTGAGACCGGCAACAATCGAGCCCGTGAAGCGGGCTGCGTTCAGGCGGGTGCGAATTCTGGTGTCGGGCGTTAACTCAGTGGAGAGAGCGGCGTAGGGAAGATTGACGCTGGTGTAGGCGGTCATCAGCAGGATCGCCATGACCACGTAGTACGAGGTGCGCTGCAGCAGGTTTCCGTCAGGGACCCACCACATCGCCGCCAGGCTGATGCCCAGCGGCAGGGCCGCGCCCAGCATCCAGGGCAACCGAGGGCCCCAGCGGCTCTGTGTGTGGTCACTCATCCAGCCGATCAGAGGATCGTTCAGCGCATCCCAAACCTTGATCACCGTGAGCAGAGATCCGGCGATGAAGGCGGGCAGCCCTGCGGCACAGGTGAAGAACGGAAAGAGGTAAAAGCCCAGCTGGGTGGCGGCCAGCCCTGTGCCCGCATCCCCAAGTCCATAGGCCAGCATCAGGCGGGTGCGGCTACCCCCGGGAAGCGTGTCTGAGCGGGTCAAGCGACTGACAGGGGGCGACGCGTGGTCATAATGCACTGGTACTGAGGCAATCGGGTCAGTTTTTGACCAGTTGATTTGTACCAGTGCGGGCGTAGTTTAGTGGTAAAACCTCAGCCTTCCAAGCTGATGATGCGGGTTCGATTCCCGCCGCCCGCTTTGCAAAGTCACACCGTTTCGTTGCGTTCCTGTCACTGAAGCGAGACGGATTTGTGTGATCAGGTCGTAAGCAGTTCGCGCGCTGCGAGCACCACCATGCTCCGGCTCTCCAGCGGAATCCCTTGGGGTGGCCAGGGTTCGGGGGTCTCCGGAAAGTCCTCACCTGGGGGAAGCGCGGTGTCGATCAGGCGGTGCCAAGGGGAGGCTGCAGGGGGTAGATCGAAATGCATCGCTTTGAAATAGCTGTTGAAGCCCATCCAGAGGAGGGCGCCTCGATCCCCTCGGTGCAGGCTGGTGGCCAGGCAATGCGACCAGCTGGCCCAGTCAGGTTTGTTGAGTTCAACCCCGTGCCATTGCCGCCAGAGCTTGTCAGGCTCATCACCACGCAACGGTGGGGTTTCGCCGATCGGGGTCTCAGGGCTGAAGAGCTCTGGTAGCCGCTGCCTCAGGGCCAGAAGCCTCTGCACGTAGCAGAAGAGGTCTCCGTCGCACTGGTCGGACCTCCAGACCATCCAGCTGAGGGGACTGTCTTGGCACCAGGTGTTGTTGTTGCCCCCCTGGCTGCGGCCCACTTCATCGCCCATGAGCAGCATCGGAACCCCACGACTGAGCAGAAGACTCGTGAGCAGATTCCTTTGTTGCCGCTGCCGCAGCAGCCTCACGGCACGGTCGGTGCAGGGGCCTTCGATCCCGTGATTCCAGCTGATGTTGTGGTTTTCTCCGTCACGGTTGTCCTCACCATTGGCAAGGTTGTGTTTCACGTTGAAGCTCACCAGATCTGCCAGGGTGAAGCCGTCGTGGGCGGTGATGAAATTCACTGAGCGGTCCAGTTTCAGCGGCTTGCCGTCGTTCAGGTCGGGGCTCCCACGCATCCGCTGTCCCAGTTTCCAGGTGCTGTTCTCGTCGCCTTTCCAGAAGCTGCGCACGTCATCTCTGAAGCGTCCGTTCCAGGTGCCGATGCGTTTGGAGGGGAAATCGCTCAGGCGGTAGAGACCGCCGCAATCCCAGGGTTCGCTGACCAGTTTGAGATCACTGAGTTCAGGATCGCTGTCGATGGCTTCAAACAGCGGGGGCTTGTCGAGGGGCTTGAGCTTCTCGCCACGGCTCAGGGCAATGCCCAGATCAAACCGGAATCCATCGATGCCCAACTCGATGGCCCAGCAGCGCATCGACTCAAGAATCAGCTGACGCACCAAGGGGCGGTTGGCGGCGATGCTGTTGCCGCAACCGCTCACGTCCTGGTACTCCCCTTTGGGGGTCTGGTGGTAATAGAGGCGATCGGCAATCCCTCGCCAGCTCAGGGTTGGTCCCTGTTGGTTGCCTTCCGTGGTGTGGTTGTAGACCACATCCAGCAGCACTTCGATGCCGGCGTCGTGACAGGCCGCCACCAGTTCGCGCACCTGCTGCCTGGCAGCGAGAGGGTCGCTCCCTTCAATGAACTCGTGGTGAGGGGTAAACCAGTTCAGGGGGCTGTAGCCCCATACGTTGTCGCGGCCAGGCGGGGCATCTTGGGGATCAAACGCTTGGATCGGCAGCAGTTCGATGGCCGTGATGCCCAGCTTCTGGAGGTAGGGGAGTTTGGCGATCAACCCCCGTAACGTCCCCCGTTGCTCTGGGACCACGCCTGAGTCATCCCGTCGCGTGAAACTGCCGACATGCAGCTCATAAATGACGCTGCGGTTCCAGCGGTGGCGTGGGCGTGGATGGGATTGGAAATCAAACGAATCCCGCTCACACACCACACCCTTCAGGCAGGAATTGGTGTTAGGTGATGCGCCCGTGGCGGCTCCGCGTCGGTAGACGTTCCATCCGGCCATCGCTCGGGCACAGGGATCCAGAAGCACCTTGGCGGGGCGGAATCCATGGCCTCCAGGTTCAAGGGGGCCGAACACGCGGTAGCCGTAGCAGCAGCCTGCGCCGAGACCCTCCACTTCCACATGCCAGTAGTCACCGGAGCGGTGCTGCCCGCCGAGAGCGATCACGTGTTCGGGCTGTCCAGCATCTGCGTGGGGGAAGAGGAGCAGCTCGACCCGGTCTGCAGCCGGTGCCGCGAGAGAGAAGTTCACTCCCTTTACGGTGATGGAGCTCCCCATTGGCCAGGGGCTTCCTCGGTGGATCGTGGCCAAGGACCCTGCCCGCTGAACGCAGGACGCACTGCACACAAATTAGTGACCAACGCAAACTGGGGGGAGCGGTCCCCCTCCATCTCCCTATGACACTGACGTCCGCTCTGGAGCCCGGTCGCCCGCCCCATCAGATTCGTTCAGACCTTTGGTTGTTTCCTCCGAATCGGGATTGCCGGGGTGGGTCGGCCTGGTGGCTGGATTGCGGGGAGGAGCCGGTGTTGATCGATTGCCCCCCTTGGACGCAGGCGACCCTGGACGCGCTGGAGAGGTTGGCGGCTGGGCGCAGACCCAAGGTGCTGCTCACAAATCGCGAGGGACATGGACGGGTCCGCCGCTTGCAGGAGCGGTTGGGTTGGCCAGTGTTGGTGCAGGAACAGGAGGCTTACTTACTGCCAGGGGTTCATCCTTTGGAGACCTTCTCTGACGAGCACACCACGGCTGCGGGCCTGCGTTTGCTGTGGACGCCGGGACCGACGCCAGGCAGTTGCGTTGTGCACGCACCAGCACCTTGGAACGTGTTGTTCTGTGGACGTCTGCTGGTGCCTGTGGCAGTAGGTGTTCTGGCTGCATTGCGGCATCGGCGCACATTTCACTGGCCCCGGCAGCAGCGCAGCATGGAACGTCTACGCCAATGGTTGGGTTTACATCCCTTGCCATCACTGGCTTCTGGGGCTGGGCTTGGGGCCTTGAGGGGGGAGCGGCTGGCTCCCTGGAGTGCTTGGTCAGGGGATCAGCCCACGCAACCTTAAAAGGATGTTTCTGCGTAAAGCATTGCGGCGTCAGACATTTGGCTTGCCGCAGCGGCTCACCCTCCATACGATTAGCGCGCTCAGGGAAGCCTCAGCGGATGTCGACCTCCACATCGTCAACCAACCGCTTCCGCAACTCACTCCCTTTCCATGAACAAAGCTGACCTCGTCAACCTCGTTGCTGCTCGCACCGAGCTCACCAAAACCGACGTGTCTCTGGTGGTGGATGCCGCCATCGAGACCATCATTGACTCTGTTGTCGAAGGTAAAAAAGTTTCGATTCTCGGCTTCGGTTCCTTCGAGCCCCGCGAGCGTTCGGCCCGTCAGGGTCTGAACCCCAAGACTGGCGAAAAGATCAAAATCCCTGCCAAGCGCGTGCCTGCCTTCACCGCCGGCAAGATGTTCAAAGATCGCGTTCAGGGCTGATTTCGCTCTGCGTTGCCGCATCGTTTTTCAGCGATGTCATTCAGGTGGCCTGCTCAAGGCCACCTTTTCTTTTGGCTTTGGTGGGCCTATGCCAAACAGCTCAACCCTCCATGGCTTGCCTGGCCATCTTCAGGGTCCCTTTCAGGCGGGGGTCGCGTTGAAGCGGGAAGGGTATCGAGGCCGTTTTGCGCCAACTCCCTCCGGGCCTTTGCATCTTGGCAATCTGAGAACGGCGCTGGTGTCCTGGCTGGTGGCCCGCCTTGCAGGGGGGGAATGGTTGTTGCGGATCGATGACCTCGATACCCCCAGAGTTCGTTCCGGAGCCGCAAGCGGCGCTCTCCAGGATCTGTGCTGGCTTGGATTGCACTGGGATGGTCCAGTGGTGTTGCAAAGCGAGCGTCTTTGGCTCTACCACTCGGTGTTGTCCCATCTTCGGCGGCGAGGGCAGCTCTACGCCTGCCGATGCAGTCGGCGGGTGCTTTCCCAAACCCCGATCTATCCAGGCACCTGTCGGCCCCTGCACTTGTCCTGGGGTTGGGAGGCAGAGCGGCTTCCGGCTTGGAGATTGCGTTGTGAAGGGCGTGACGCGGGGCTTTGCGGTGATGTGGTGGTACGCCGAGCGGATGGCTATGTGGCTTATCACCTGGCCACTGCCATCGACGAGCTCACCTGTGGGATCACAGAGGTGGTGCGGGGTGATGATCTCGCGCCTGTCCGCAACGCTCAGGTGGCAGTGATGGAAGCCCTCGGCCAAGAGGCGCCTCTCTATCGCCATGTGCCGTTGCTCTGCGATGGGGCAGGGCAGAAGTTGGCGAAACGTGAGAACAGCGAGGGTCTGGCCCCGTGGAGAGAGCGTGGGGCCTCCGCCGCAGAGGTGGTGGGCTATCTGGCGGCTCAGCTGGGCCTTGTGGGCTCAGGCAGCGTGCTCTCGGCCGCTGAACTGGTGCAGGAGCTGAAGGCCTGCACTCAAAAGCTAAATGATGTTCTGAAGGCTTGATTCTTCACAAAGGCTTTGGGATCAAGGGTGTTGATCCTCCCCACACTGGAAATAGGAGCTGGAGGACGGGGGATGATCTGCCGACGTTGTGGCGGAAGCGGGATTCAGCGTGTGGCTGATCAACGTTTCCGCACCTGTGTCTGTTGTTTGGGCAAGGGCACCATTCTCGACGATGCCCTTGCGGTGCGGACTCAGGGTGCAAGGACCATTGAATTCGACAGGAATTCGGGAGTCAGCGCAATTGCTGCTTCTTCTTCTGCTGCCAGATAAAGAAAACAGCTGTGGCGACCACCGCCAGCAGGGGCACTGCGGTGAAGAGAAGCAGGGCAACAGCAGTCCAGTCGGTGTACATCCGTGTCCAGGAGACTCATGCTCATCATCTCAGGAGACCGCGGCTTAGGACCGTTCGTTCGTTGTGTTGATTGAGATTGTCAGGTGTGCCGTTCCCTGGGGACACTGGAGATCCAATCGCTGCTCTGTCGTGCGCTCTCTTGTGTGGTGGTCTCGGTCCTTGGCGGTGGTTTCGCTTGCGGGGGTGATGGGTTCCTCCTCCGCTCTTGCCGGCAGCTTGGCGCTGCTCGACCCTTCGGCCCGTGATTGCTTTGCAACCCAAGCCGAGCGGGTGTGCGAGAAGGCTTTGCTCCAGGCCGAGGTGTTGCAGCGCAAGGCTTCCAATCAAGAGCGCTATCCCTGCCAGAGCATGCTCCTTGGGCTGCAGGCCGAGGTGGTGATGGTGCAACTCAAGGCAGGCCGCGGCGATCAGGCCAATGACACCCTCGCTGCCGTGCAACGTCGTTGCCAGGGCCTCTGAGCTGAGCTTGCTCCCTAGCCTGGATCCCTGTGATCAGTGGTTGCCATGGCGGTGTCGCAACAGCACAAGGAGGAATGGCGCGACTTTCTGCTGAAGGAGGTGGTGACCTTTCTTGGAGACCGCAAACACGACATCCACAGTCGCTACGCCAAGTGCAGTCAGGGTCAGGTGCCTCTCGATGAGCTGGGGGCAGCAGGCTTGCTTGATCTGGAAGTGTCGATCAGCTTTCTGCAGGACAAACGACCCGGATGGGGGATGGGGAAAGGCTTTCTGGGAATGAACCTGATTCAGTAGCCCCTGGGACCGTGTTCAGATGTGCTGACACGTTGATCCGGGGGGTGGGGTTGCGGCCATAAGGTCCGGGCAACGACATAGCCGTACATCATGAAACTCGACATGGCTTTTGCAGAAAGCATGGGAAGCCTGATTGTTGAAGGCGTGCACAAGCCTTTCCGTGCGTTGGCCTGTGCCCTCAATCAATCCTCCGTGCGGGTTGGCAAGAAGAAAGACAGTTCTGAGAAGCAGTCCTGAGTGAAGCCCAAGAGGCGGGGTTTACAAACTGTTACTAGCTCGTTAATCTTGCGTAACAGTTCAAAGTTCCTTTGATGACTGACTACACCGTCTGGATCTACGCAATGCTTGCGTTTGCTGGTTTGATCACTGCAGCCGTCGTGTTCACGCTGTCCAAGCCCAGTGATCTTCCTTACCTTCAAGGCAAAGGTTGAAGCCAGCTTCGATCAGTTTCAAAGCCTTCCTGAATGGGAGGCTTTTTAAATGTCATTCGCCTGCCTGAGGGAGGAGAGAACCGTGTCTGAGTGGTTCGAAGAGCCAGACTTCTCTGAACCTTGGAGCGGAATCACCCCTGCAGCTAAGGCCAAGACCGGCCATCCTTTGCGCGAAGAATTTTGTTTTCGTGAGGCGGGTGTGTCGCGATTCAATGATGTGGTCGACGACGGCTACGACGACTCCGAGCAGGTCGTTTAGCGGGAAGCAGCGCCGTGCTTGAGCGCAGAACAAGACTTGGTGCTACAACCATCCCGGCATGTTCGGGGGTATGGCAGCAAAGTCCACCACACAGCCCAACGCCCGTTGTTGGGTTTGGTTCCGCGGCGGCTTGAATGAACAATCCCACTGGCGCGGCGGTTGGTATGGCGCCCCTTCGGTGTTGGGCGGAATTCGCGTGGAGCACAGCGACTATGTGCCTTGCCGGTGCCCGGAGTGGCGCGTGGTGTTTGAGGAACCCGCGGATCTTCACCAGGCTCCGAGCATTCCGGAGGGATCAGACTGGAAATGGTTCCCAACGGAGCCCAATTGAGGCCCGTGGTGAATGCGGAACAGCGATGAACTCCACGCAACCGTGCCGCCGAAACTGGAACCATCGAACGTCTCAACCAGATGGCTGATGCAGAGAAGGGGCTCGATATTGACGCCATGTTGACGGGGCTGATCGAAGCTGCTGTCGTCGAGATGATCGGTCGCGCAGAGCCCACTGAAATCGAAGCGGCCAAGCTCACGCTTGGTTTGCAGTACCCCAGCGACGAGATTCTTGAGTACAAAGAGCAGTTGCACGGCTATCTGGCCGATGTGCTGGAAGACGGCTGCATGCGAATTCTCAACGGCATGGTGGGCTACGGCCTTACCGCTGCGGATGATCTTGACGACGAACAGAGCGACGACGAACCGTCATAGGCACACCGGCTCAAATTTCGGCCCACCTGGCCTCACAACACAATGCGCCTTTACACGGATAGGCAGGCCCGCCCATCCCGCGCAAAGTATGTGCATCGAGATCGGAGGCGCTGATGACAGCCGAC
>JAYKIX010000007.1:0-4402 GCA_035286005.1 Synechococcus sp.
CTGCTGCCCTTCCAGATCAGTGCCCTGGTGGGTCTGCAGATCTGGAGCCTGGTGTCCAACCGCCGGGGACGACTGGTGGCCCTGCGCTGGGGCGGCGGCCTCTGGATTGCGGCCTGCCTGCTCTCCATGCTCTTTGCTCCACTGGCGCAGGACGCCAGTGGCCTGGCTTTCGCCCCTTTGGTCGGCCTGATTGTTCTGGTAGGCCTGGGGGCCTCCACGGCCTATCTCATCCCCTGGTCTCTCCTGCCTGACGCCATCGATGCTGATCCCACCCGACCTGCTGGCCTTTACACCGCCTGGATGGTGTTTGGCCAGAAACTGATCATTGGCTTGAGCATGTCGGTGTTCGGAGGCCTGCTCTCGTTCACGGGATACATCTCCAGCACATCGTGCCAAGGCGCCCTCAGCTTCATTGAACAACCGACCACAGCCCTGCTTGCCATCCGCCTGTGCATGGGTTTGATACCAGCAGCACTGGTCTTGATGGGCTTGCTGATGATGCGACGCTGGCCTGATCGAGGCGCCCACCTCCAGCCTTCGTGAGCCACAGACCGCTGATGAGAGCCCCCCGCTGGTTACGTCGTCTGGGAAGCAGTCTTCTGATTGGCGGGCAGGCGGTGGCGTCCGCAGCGCGCGGAAGAATCAACACCATCGATTTGTTTGATCAATTGATGGAGGCTGGCCCCGGCAGCTTCCTGATCGTGCTGATCACCGGGGTGGCCGCCGGCTCGGTCTTCAACATCCAGGTCGCGAAGGAACTCAGCAGCATGGGCGCTGGGGCGACCGTGGGAGGCGTTCTGGCCATTGGCCTGGCTCGGGAGATTGCCCCCCTGCTCACGGCCACACTGCTCACCGGAAAAGTGGCCACCGCCTACGCCGCCCAACTGGGCACCATGAAAGTGACTGAGCAGATCGATGCGATCACGATGTTGCGCACCGACCCTGTGGAATATCTGGTAGTGCCCCGTCTGATCGCCATGGTGGTGATGGCACCGGTGCAATGCCTGCTGTTCTTTGCTGTGGCTGTTTACAGCGGCCAGATCACCAGCACCGGCTTCTACAACATTCCGCCTGAAGTGTTCTGGACGTCAGTGCGCACCTGGCTTCAACCCGACGACCTGCCCTTCATGCTCATCAAGGCACTGGTCTTTGGCCTGCAGATCGCCGTGCTCTCCTGTGGCTGGGGTCTCACCACCTCCGGGGGACCCAAAGAAGTGGGCACCAGCACCACAGGCTCAGTGGTGATGATCCTCGTCACCGTGGCCCTCATGGATGTGCTGCTCACTCAGCTTCTCTTCGGCGGCTGAACAGCCACCCCCTGCTCCCTTGGCCCCTGCCCTGATGACTGAGTCTTCACCCCGTCCCGTCACGTCCGTCAGCATCAACCCCAGTCCTCGGCTCCCCTTGTTGATCCTGGTGCTCGGCTCGGGACTCCTCCCCTTACCCCTGCATCCCTGGCCAACCCTTTTCAATAGCCTGATTGCCCTGGCCCTGCTGATTCAGAGCTACAGCCTGAGGCTTGAATTTGAACAGCGAGCGCTGATCGTTTGGCGAGGTCGTCAGGAGCTTCGCCGCTTCCCTTACGACGACTGGATTAGCTGGCGGCTGTTCTGGCCAGGATTCCCCACCGTGCTCTATTTCCGGGAACAAAAAAGCCCCCATCTGATCCCTGTGCTGTTCAACACGGAAGAGCTGCTTGAGCAATTACGCGCACGACTTGGCAATCTGGAACACAACGCCTCTGACACTGACCCGTCCTGACGCGCCCTATGGCTGACGAACTTCACAGCACTGACTCCCGCGAAGAGACCAGCACGGACAGCAGCATGGGCGAATCCAGCCATGCCCCCTCATCCCCCGCTGAAGCACCCGATGCCCCCACCCTGGCGCCGGAAGACAACATCGACCAAGGGGCGAATGGAGATGAGGCGAATGGCAATGACTGGAAGGCCTTAGCCACCGCGGAACTTCTCGAGCACCGTCGTGAACTGCAGAAGGAGATCGAAGAGCTCACCCAGCGCAAACAACAGTTGGAAGCAGACCTGCGCCAGTCGTTTGCAGGCCAATCCGATGCCATTGCCCGCAAGGTCAAGGGTTTCCAGGACTACCTGGGCGGTGCCCTCAATGATCTCGCCCAGTCGGTGGAGAACCTGGAACTGGTGGTGCAACCGATGGTGGTGCAGCCGTCTCCCCTCGACCAGCAGGCAGGAAGTGGGAAGGCCGATGAACCCTCCACGCCACCGCCTGCTGTCTCCGACACCTTCCGCCCCGATGAGCAGCTAATCCGCGCCAATCTGCAGCGGTTTTTGGAACAACCCGATTTCTACGCCGGGCCCTGGAAGCTGCGGCGCAGCCTCGACAGCAACGATGTGGGCCTGCTGGAGGACTGGTTTTTCAACCAAGGCGGGCGAGGTGCCCAGGCCAGCCGCGGGAGCCGTCCCCGCAATGTGCTCGTCGCCGCCGCGCTGATTTCTGTGATTGGGGAGCTCTACGGCGATCAGTTCCAGGCGCTGGTGCTGGCAGGGCAACCCGAACGGCTTGGAGAATGGCGCCGTGGGCTGCAGGACTGCCTCGGCCTCGGCCGGGAAGATTTCGGCCCCAACAGCGGCATCGTGCTCTTCGATCGCGGTGATGCCCTTGTGGAGCGGGCTGACCGCCTGGAGGAGCGCGGCGAAGTTCCCCTGATCCTGGTGGATGCTGCTGAGCGCGCCGTCGACATCCCCATGCTTCAGTTCCCACTCTGGCTGGCCTTCGCCGCCCAGCCAGGTGAACTGTTGATCGACGACGAGTTGCTCTGATGGGTCTGAGTTCCCTGCTGCTGGGCTATTTGCTGGGCTCTCTTCCCAGCGGTTACCTGGCTGGACGCTGGTGCAAGGGGGTGGACCTGCGCGAGCTGGGCTCCGGCTCCACCGGCGCCACCAACGTGCTGCGCCAGGTGGGCAAAGGCCCGGCCCTGGTGGTGTTCGTGATCGATGTCGCCAAAGGGGCCGCCGCCGTGCAGCTGGCCGGCCAGCTCACCCAGGGCGCTCCACTGGCCGACTGGATCCCCGTGTTAGCGGGCCTGACGGCTCTCGCCGGCCACATCTGGCCGGTATGGCTTGGCTTCAAAGGAGGCAAAGCGGTGGCCACTGGTTTCGGGTTGTTCCTCGGTCTGGCCTGGCCCGTGGGCCTGGCCTGCTTCGGAATCTTTCTGGCCACACTGTCGATCTTCCGAATCGTGTCGCTCTCCAGCGTGGTGGCAGCAATCAGCTTGCCTCTGTTGATGGCAGCTGGAGCCCCCAGCAACGCCAATCTGGTGGTGGCTCTGGTGGCCATGGCCCTCGTGGTGTGGCGTCACCGCAGCAACCTGCAGCGGATCATGGCGGGCACTGAACCTCGCCTGGGCCAGAAGAACTAACGCTCTCAAAGCGAGGCTCCTGGCGCGATCCAGACCAGCCGCACCAGAGATAACGCTCCTCAACAGCCGCATCCCCCACCACCGCGGGATTGCTTCTCTGCCCGCGAATGGTGATCACGCCATTCGCTTCAGTGAGATGGCTGATCGACCACAGAAGCAATCCCGGAATGGGCTTGGCATCGATGACCACCGGACTCACCGTCCCGCGACTGAAGCCGTTCTGCATCACCAGCGCCAAGTGAGCCCCTTGGGTGCCGTTTCCACCCATGCAGCCCAGGTCACCGCTCCAGCCCACGAGCCACAGGGCTCCAACATCTCCATCCGGCCGACCAGGCTCCAGGCGCACACTGACGTACTGCCGCAAATCAGCACTGGATTCAGGAATCTGACAGGCGACCGTGCGGCTGTAACGGCGCACCACCTCATCGGGAGGGAGCCAGCCCTCGGCAAGCCCTGGCGACACCGCCGACACCAACAAACCAGCCAAAAGCAACGCCTTGTGCATCTGAACGCCAGCGGCCGACTGCCCTCAGGGTGCACTCAGGGAGCGGCAGAGGCAGCACCTGCTCATCCGCCCTCAGATAAAAGGAGACCGGCTTTACAGATCAACCTCATCTGAGGGATGACCGCCGCCATCACCCTCGCGATCAGCGCAACGGCGCTGTTTTTAGAGCTCAGCGCAACAAGCTGCAAACGCGGCGCTGGGGTCGTCGGCCTTGGTGATCGGCCGGCCGATCACCAGCTGGCTGGCTCCTGAGGCGATTGCCTCCGCAGGCCCCATCACCCGGGCCTGATCACCCACCGCAGCACCTTTGGGGCGAATGCCTGGGGTCACCAAGGCAAACGGCTCGGGGTGCTGCGCCCGCAATGCCGCGGCTTCCAGGGGTGAACACACACACCCACCGATGCCGGAGGTTGCCGACAGCTGCGCCAACGCCGGCACCCGTTCGGCGATGCCCTGGGCAATGGCGAGTTCCCGTTGCAGCCGCTGCTCCTCCCAGCTGG
>JAYKIX010000008.1:0-25902 GCA_035286005.1 Synechococcus sp.
GGCGAGGTGTGGGTGCGCAGCAGCAGGTTGTCTTTCAAATAAAAGGTGTCCTGCATGTCCCGTGCCGGGTGGTCGGGAGGGATGTTGAGGGCGGTGAAGTTGTAGTGGTCGGTCTCCACCTCAGGGCCTTCCACCACCTGATAGCCAAGGCCACAGAACAGATCCACGATCTCTTCTGTGGTGGTGATCAGTGGATGGCGATGTCCCGCGGGGACTCCGGATGGCGCCGCTGTGACATCGAGGGTTTCGCGCGCGATCTTGGCGTCCAAAGCCGCCGATTTCACCGCCTGCAGACGCTCACTCAGCAAGTTCTGCACCATGGTTTTGAGCACATTGGCCCGCTGACCCACCACCGGACGCTCATCGCCGGGGAGCTTGCCCATCGCTCCGAGCACGCTCGACAGGCGACCTTTTTTACCCAGCAGGTTTACCCGCAAGTGCTCAAGGGCAGCAGCATCGGCAGCAGCGGCAATCTCGGCCGCGGCCTCCCTTTCCAGGGCCTCCAACTGGTCGGTGAGCTGCTGAAGAGACACGGTGGCGCTCACGGCATCGGAATGGCGGCGACTGACTGTAGGCAGCCGTGACGCTTAGGTTCCCTGCAGACCCCCTTCGCCACGCCATGGCCCCGCTGCGGATCCTGATCAGCAATGACGACGGCGTGTTCGCCGATGGCATCAAGGCCCTGGCCCTGGCCGCTGCGGCCCGCGGCCATCAGGTCACGGTGGTGTGTCCGGATCAGGAGCGGTCGGCCACCGGCCATGGGCTCACCCTGCAGCAACCGATCCGGGCGGAACGCGCTGATCAGCTGTTTGGCCAGGGCGTGACCGCCTGGGCCTGCAGCGGCACCCCCGCCGACTGCATGAAGCTGGCCTTGTTCGAGTTACTGGATGGGCCTCCCGATCTGGTGCTGTCAGGCATCAACCACGGCCCCAACCTCGGTACCGATGTGTTTTGCTCTGGCACCGTGGCTGCCGCCATGGAAGGCACTCTGGAGGGCCTACCGGCTATGGCGGTGAGCAGCGCCTGCTTTCTGTGGCGCCAGTTTGAAGGTGCCGGTGAGCTCGCCATGGATGTGGCGGAATCGGCCCTGAGGGAGGGCTGGCCCGACAACCTGCTGCTCAACCTCAACTTGCCCCCCTGCAGGCCGGAGACGATGGGCCCGCTGCGTTGGACCCGCTTGTCGGTTCGTCGTTACGACGAACAATTCAGCCCCAGACAAGATCCCCGCGGGCGCACTTACTACTGGCTGGCTGGTGAAGCGGTGGTGGATCTTGAGGCGGGCGGGGACGGCCCCCGGGACTGGCCCACCGATGTCGCCCAGATCCAAACCAACGCCCCCTCACTGACCCCGATTGAGCCCGAGCTGTTCTGGAGAGGCAGCCTCTCGGCTTTACCGGCCGTTCAAGTGAGCGGTCACTCCGTTCACTAAGCGACTGCTGACCCAAATCATCGGTTGTCCCCAGTCACGCACATCCAGATCTACTGAGTGCGATAGATGCGCTGCAGGAACCACAGGGAAAACAGCAACCCAATTAAATGGGCAAACAGCACCTGGGTGTTGCTCAGCACGGAGAGCATCTCGAGGGACGTGATCGCCAGGTTTTCGCCCCGCAGTCCCTGGGCGCCGATGGCAATGCCCGGCGTCTGCTGCGAGGCCTGCACAAAGAGGGCACCCGCGAGGGATTGATAGCCAACGGAGGCCAGCACCAAACCGAGCAGATCGGCGATCAGCCCCCGCTTGATCGTGCGGCTGGCTTCACCACGACTGGGGCGGGCATTGCTGCCGAGGGCCCGCCCCAGTCGCACCACCAACCAGCCTTGCCACAGGCTGTAAAGCAGTATCAGAAACGCCAGGGTGGTGAGGGAGAGGCCGGGGCTCAGCCCCAGCACCCGATTGGTGTTGCGGCTGAGACTGCCGCCCACGTTGTTGAAGATCAGAACCCCCATCACCACAACGCCTAGGGCGGTTTGAATCCAGAAACGGATCCAGGCCATCCGCCGCAGTCCCAGGGATAGCAGCTGAAGATCGAGGCGGTCAGCCATGCGTGGGTGAACGGCAGTCGTCCAAACTTGCCATCAACCTCCGCCGGATGCACGGCCCTTTTGATCCCCCTCTGCTCACCACAGCAGGCCCGCACCCCCACGGCCCTGGCCCTCGGCAGCTTTGACGGCCTTCACGCCGGCCATCGCCGTGTGATCGAAGCCGTGTGCCGTGAGCCCAATGGCGGCCTGCCCTCCGTGGTGAGTTTCTGGCCCCATCCCCGGGAAGTGCTCCATGGCGAAGCCCGGCTGCGACTGGATTTGCCGGAGGAAAAACTCTCCTTGTTGCAACCGCTGGGGATTGAGCAGCTGGTGCTGGTGCCGTTTGATCAGGAACTGGCTCGGCTCAGTGCCGAAGACTTCGTGCGCACGATGCTGCTCGACACGCTTCAGGCCCGTCACATCGCTGTCGGCGCCAATTTCCGATTCGGGCATGGCCGCCAAGGCAACACCCAAACCCTGAAGTCGCTCTGTGCCGATGCGGGGGTGAGGGTCACGGTGCTGCCGATCCTGGAGGACGCCAGCGGCGCCATGAGCAGCAGCAGGATTCGCGCTGCCCTTTCAGAGGGCGACCTCTCCGCTGCTCAGCAGCTTCTGAACCGGCCCTATCGCTTCAGCGGCACCGTGGTGCAGGGCCGAGGACTCGGACACACGATTGGCTGGCCCACCGCCAATCTCCAGGTGGATGGCCGCAAGTTTCTGCCGGGATTAGGGGTCTACGCCGCCTGGGCTCAGGTGGACGACGCCTCAGAACGGCTGCCGGCGGTGATGAATCTCGGCCCCCAACCCACGGTTGATCCCAATTCCCCATCCGCTGTGGAGGTGCATTTGCTGGACATCAGCAGCGAGTTGGTGGGCGCTTCGCTCTGCGTGGAGCCTGTTTTGAGGCTGCGGGGCCAACAACGGTTTGCAGGCTTTGATGAACTCAGTGCCCAGATCGGCCGAGACGCCCAACAAGCCCGGGAGACCCTGGGGCTGAAGTTCCATCAGAGCGTGGATCCGGGATAGGCGTTCGTGAGGCCCCAGACGATGAACACACCGATGCCGCCCAGCAGCACAATCCCCCAGACCAGCACCTTCATGGGACTGTCCGATCCGCCGTTGTCCATGGCCGCAAGGGAGCGTGCGATTGTGCCAAGACTGCCATGAAAGCGATGGTTGTCGCTTCCCACAGCGAGCCGTGTGTGGCCCGCCTGATCGACGCCAACCTCGACCGGGCCAGGGAAGGGCTTCGGGTGGTTGAAGACTGGTGCCGCTTCGGCCTCGAGCGTTTGGATCTGGTGGAGCCCCTGAAGCACTGGCGCCAACAGCTTGGGCAGTGCCATCACTCCCACTACAAACAAGCCCGTTCTACCGCTGGCGATGTGGCCGCTGGCCTGGCCCATCCTGCCCAACAGCAACGCCCACAGCCAGGCCAGATCGTGGCGGCCAACTGTGCTCGGGTGCAGGAAGCCCTGCGGGTGCTGGAGGAATTCGGCCGTTCCCAGGATCCTGTTCTGGCGAGCACCGCCGCCGCCATCCGCTACGGCCTTTACGACCTAGAGGTCAGAATCCTGGAGGCTGGCGTCCGCCATGACAGATGCCAACGACTCGCCGCCTGCACCCTCTGCCTGATCACCGCCCCCGGAGCAGAGATGCTCGCCAGGGTGCAGGCGGCTCTGCAGGCGGGCGTTGGTCTCATTCAGTACCGCGCCAAGGACGGCCATGACCGTGAACGACTGGCAGAAGCCCAGGCCCTCGCGGATCTCTGTCGTGCCCATGGAGCCCTGTTCATCGTCAATGACCGCATCGATCTGGCGTTGCTCGTGGATGCCGATGGTGTGCACCTTGGCCAGGACGATCTCCCTACCGATGCTGCACGGCGTCTGATTGGAGAGAGCCGACTTCTCGGACGCAGCACCCACAACCTTGCCCAGCTTGAGGCAGCGCAACAGGACGATTGCGATTACCTCGGTGTTGGGCCGATCTACGCCACAGGAACCAAACCTGAGAAAGTGCCGCAAGGTCTGCTCTGGGCGCGGCAGGCCAGCGACCACGCCACACTGCCTTGGTTCGCCATTGGCGGCATCCAGGCTGATCGGCTGCCTGAACTTCTCGACGCAGGAGTGTGCCGGGTGGCTGTGGTGGGCGCGATTATGGCCGCGGCAGATTCTGGCGCCGCAACCGAGACCCTGCTCAAAGCTCTAACTCCCCAGCCCTGAAATCCCAGCCTCCACCCCAACAGCAGCCATGACCACTCTGACGATCCAGGTCAACGGTGAACAGCGCTCTCTCGATGCGGAGCCTCCCACCCTGGACACCGTGGTGCAACAGCTGGGCCACCATCCCAAGCTCGTCGTGGTGGAGTTCAACGGACTCATCATCACCCCGGAGCGCTGGACCAGCCAGACGGTGCAAAACGGCGACAACCTCGAGATTGTCACCATCGTGGGCGGTGGTTCCTAGAGTCGATCTATTCGCCTCGCTCTGTTGAAGCGTCCGTCAAACCCCTCTCGCACCAACCCGATCCAGCGGATGGTTCGCCGTGGTCTGTCGGCGCTGCTGGTGCCGGTGCTGGTAGCTGGTCTCGTGTTCAGCCACCCGCAACTCAGTTATGCTGCCTCCGGTGGCCGCATTGGCGGCGGCAGCTTCCGAGCCCCGTCCATGCCTCGGAGCGGCGGCTACAGCGGTGGCTACGGAGGTTCCTATAACCGGGGCTATGGCGGTGGAATGGGCTTCCCCTTCATCGTCCCTGTCTTTGGCTTCGGCGGCCTGGGCGGGCTTCTGGGCCTCTTTGCCTTCATGGCCGTTGTTGGTGTGATTGCCAATGCCTTTCGCGGCAATGGAGATGGGGCCCAATCCATCGGTGGCTACGAGACCCCTAACGCGGTCAGCAGCGGCCCGGTCACGTTGGTGCAACTGCAAATCGGACTTCTGGCTAGCGCGAAAGACCTGCAACAGGATTTGCGCCAATTGGCCGCCACGGCCGATACCAGCTCTTCAACAGGCCTGCAGCGGGTGCTGCAGGAAACCACCCTCGCCTTGCTACGCCATCCTGAGCTCTGGGTGTACGCCAACCTGGAGAACGGAAGCGTCCCTTTCAACGCTGCCGAGTCGACATTCAACCGTTTGTCGATGACCGAGCGCAGCAAGTTGCGGGAAGAGCTCACCACCAATGTCGGTGGTCAACGCAGTAGCAGTGCCGCTCCCCTGTCGACAGTGGGGGATGCGGATGCCACCAATGAATTCATTGCCGTCACCGTGCTTGTCGCCAGCAGCCGTCCCGTGATGCTCAAACAGATCGATACAAGTGAAGGATTGCGCGAATCACTGCGTATCCTCGGCTCCACCTCGTCTGCCGATTTGATGGCTCTCGAGGTGATCTGGCAGCCCGATGGAGCGGGGGATGTGCTCAGCGCTGATGAGCTGGTGACGGCCTATCCCAATCTGCAGCATCTCTGAACACGGGCTTTCAGTATGACCAAGCCCGACTCTTCAATCTTCGGATGAACTAAAGATTTCAGCCCTGAAATGCCCTTGGAAAGTGTTTAGTTTTCAGGGCTGTTATTGATTTCTTCTGTTGGTGTCCGCCTCCTGCCCAGATCCACGTTCGATGCAATGGCAGGCCGATGGTGAATTGGACCCTTCCGATTTGATTGCTCTCGTTCAACGGTTGCAGGCCGTTGAAACCCCGAGCCGAGGCGATGAATTGGCTCGCCTTGGAGAGGGTGAATCCACGGATTGATTCAAGGCCTTGCCCGTTGCGCCGGCCGTGTTGCTGCAGCATTCTGCGGGCAACCGCCCAAGGTCATGGTTCGGCATTCTCCCCAGTGGATCAATTCCACCGTGCTGTTGGAGGCCCTGCTTCGCTATGAGGAAGGTCGTTTACCGCGTTCCATGCGGCTTTGGGTTGAAAACCTGCTGGACCTCGATGGTGAGGCTGAGCCAGGTGCACTGCTCCCTCAACCCCATGCGGTGCGATTCGACTGAAGGTGCAGGATCCGCAATGCGGCCATGGCAGCGCCAAACCCGTTGTCGATATTGACCACGCTGAGGCCAGGAGCGCAGCTTGCCAGCATTCCTTCCAAGGCGGTGCGTCCGCCGGCGCTGACGCCGTAACCCACTGACACTGGAACTCCAATCACCGGTTGCGGCACCAATCCAGCCAACACAGTGGGCAATGCGCCTTCCATCCCGGCACAGGCAATCAGCACTTGCGATGACCCCAGCCTCGGTAGCTGCTCGAGCAACCGATGCAGACCGGCAACTCCCACATCCAGCATCAACTCCGCGTCAACGCCATGGCACTGCAGTGCCAACTGCGCTTCTGAGGCCACCGTGCGATCACTGGTGCCACCTCCTAACACCGTCACTGGCCCTAAAGCGGGCTCCACCGCTGGCAGGTTGCCGTATGTCAGGCAGCCGGCCTCGGCATGCCACTGCAGCATTGTCCTGTCCAAGGTTGCAGTGGACTGCCCAAGAATGTCACGCACCTGCTCCGCTTTCGTGGCAGTGACCCGGGTGACCAGGGCCAGCTGTTGGCGCTGTGCTGACTGGCAAAGGATGGCAACGATTTGCTCGGCGCTCTTGTGCTCCCCCCAGATCGCCTCGCGAAGCCCGATACGAGCCTGTCTCTGCCAATCAAAGCGCACATCCATGCGCTCATGCTGCGCATTCTGGTGAAAGGAACTCACTGGGGCACCAACTCGCCTTCAAACACCAATGGGAAGGGATTGCCATCGGCCTGACCGGTCCCTTCCTTGGCTAAGGATTCGAAGCGTTTCTGCACCCGTGCGACCTCGGCCTGGGGGATTGCCTTCCATTGCTCGCGACTCGCCCAACGGATCAAGAGCGTGCCTTCTTCAGTCTTTGGATCCCAGAGCAGGTCGCGGCCAAGAAATCCCTCCTGCTGTGCCAACCAAGGCTCCCAGCTGCCCTGCTCAGCCCGCAGCCAAACCGCTTTGAACTGGGCGGGCACTTGGATGCGCAGATGTTCAACAACAGCCGCATTCACGCCTGAGTCCGAGGCAAGGGTTGGGTTGGTGGAGGCTGCAGGTTGCAAGGCGATGGAACGAAATGCTGTTGGAAGCAGTGACGGGTTGCTGAAAGCGACCACGGGTTGTGGCAGCCAGAACACGAAGGCCGCTAGCCATCCGCAAACGATAGGCAGCATCAAGGTCATCCCTTCTGGAGCAAAGCCACCGCCTGGGAGGAAATCCCCTCTTCGCGTCCCTCAGCCCCAAGCTTTTCATTGGTAGTGGCTTTGACTCCAACCCGTTCCGGTTCCACCCCGATGCGCGAGGCGATCGCGCAGCGCATCGCCTCGATATGGGGTTTCAGCTTGGGGCGTTCAGCGATCACCACCGAATCGATATTCACGACGTGCCAGCCACGGTCTTGCACTAAAGCCACCACCTGCTCGAGGAGCATCAGGCTGTCGGCCCCTTTCCACTGGGGATCATCCGGAGGGAAGTATTTGCCGATGTCGCCGAGGGAGAGGGCACCCAGCAAGGCATCCATGATTGCGTGCACCAGCACATCGGCATCACTGTGCCCATCCAGACCCAGGCCATCTGGATGCTGAAGAAGCTGCCCACCGAGAATCAACGGACGGCCCGGCACCAGGCGGTGCATGTCGTACCCGTTGCCAATGCGGAGCTGCATGAAGGCCTGAATCAAGACCCATCCATTCTCATCGACCGGAGCGGTGCCCCCCTCGCCCATCCCGCAGCGCTCATGGCTGTTTCGCGGGAGCCTGTTGTCTAGAGCCCGTTCTGCTGCTGCCAACGTTGATGCAGATCAGGTCGTCTCTGCTGCGTGCGTTGCTCCCGTTGGTTCTGTCGCCATGCATCAATGGCGGCATGGTCTCCGCTGCGTAACACCTCAGGCACGGTCATGCCTCGGAACTCTGCGGGGCGGGTGTAGTGAGGGTGCTCGAGAAGCAGATCGCTATGGCTTTCCTCCACCAGGGACGCTGCCGTACCCACCGTTCCCGGCAGCAGACGTACCACCCCATTGATGATCGTCATCGCCGGCAGTTCCCCGCCGGTCAGCACAAAATCACCCAACGACACTTCTTCATCGGCCAGTGACCTGATGCGTTCATCGAAGCCCTCGTAGTGGCCGCAGAGCATCACCAACTGATCGCAGTTGTCAGCCCATCGCTGCAGATCGGCTTGCTTGAGGGGTTGCCCCTGGGGGCTCATCAGCAGCACTTTGCGCCTGGGCAGCACTGGAACAGCCTCAAATGCTGCGTACACCGGTTCTGGTTTGAGCACCATGCCCGCTCCGCCGCCGTAGGGGATGTCATCGACTTTTTTGTATTTGTCGGTCGCATAATCGCGGGGATTGTGCAGATGCAATTCGGCAATCCCGGCGCCAAAGGCACGACCAATCACCCCCAGTTCCAACAGGGGAGAAAATGCCTGGGGTGCCAGGCTCAGGACATCCAGACGAAAGGGCATTGGGGCTCAGTTGCTGGGAGCGGTGACCCGGCGAATTTCCGAGCAGAAGCAGGCCTGCTGCGGGTTGCCATCGGCATCCACACGGGTGGTGCTGCGCAGGCGAAGGTTCACCTTGGTGAACCAGATGCGCTCCAACACCAGGGAGCCGTCAGATGTTGGGAAGCTGAGTTCTAGGGAACCGTCCTCCCGCAGTTGCCAGCTGCCTGATGTGCCTGTGTCAGAGACGTCTCCTTGGCGATCTAATCCCCCGTCTTGGGCAAAGGTGAGGGAACTGAGGGGGGTGGCCTGGGCATCGCTCACGACGAGCTCTTCGGTCCCGGTTGACGAAGCCTGATGGCGCATCGTCACCTCTCCGCGTTCGCTGTTGTGCCAGTCGTCGGAGCCGTCCAGCGCAAATGTGCTGCGCAAGCTCATCCAGCGGCCATCACATAACCGCAGAAAGTCCTGCAGGGTGGTCGGGGGGAAGGGGAGCTCGGTTGCCACGGGGGCGGGCGCAGAAGCGGAGGCATCAGTCATCGTTTGATTCTCTCAGCCCTTTCGTTTGCATCGGTGTCGGTTGGCGGGGAAGACATCGATTCGCCAGTCCAGGAGGGCATCAGCCACTGCTGTGCACCGAGCTGAAGTTGTTGCGTCGCCCATCCCCGATGACGTCAACGGTGTGCCGCAATGGCGTCTTGCCGGTCTTCGCCAGACTGCTTCCCTCATCGCCGTGTCGTTGTGGCTGAGCTCACTTGCCATCCACTGGATCGGGCTTTGACCGTGCTGGTGCGGGCCTTGGTCAGCCCTGCTTTGGCCCAGGCCAGCGAGCACATTCACAGCGATCCTCGCGCTCGTCTTCAGTACTGCATTGAGCAGGTGCGGATTGAGGCCTCAGAAGGAGCTTCCCTTGTGGCTGTTTGTGCACCCCATGGTCGAGCGATGCTGAGCCAGGCGCAACAAACGCTCGAACGGCTTGAGAGCCTGCAACTGTTAACCAGGGAATTGGCGGGCTCACCACTGCCTTAAAGACAGTGGTAGTAACCCCAGAGTGGCCAATCCCCTCCGCGCCTTGCCTCGACGCAGCTGCCGTGGATCACGCGTCCATGGGTTCCACGAAACAGCATGGTTTGCCAATCGGAGCCGATGAAGTTGAAGCGCACGGTCACCACCTCAGAGCAGGCTTTGAAAATCTGACCCGCAATGGCCGCCTGCAATGCAGGACTGGTCATCACCGCAGCCGACTTCTGGTTGGCGGCTTCGGAGGCTGATCGGGAACCCAGGGTGAAAGCCACATCTCCTTTGGCTGGGAAGGGATTGTTGGTTGACTCCTGCACACCCTGTCTGATGTTGTGCACCACGGCTCCCGTGGCCTGAATCTGTTCACCACTTCGGGCTAGCGCCAAAACGCAGCCAGCGGTCTGCTGATGGGCTTGTCCAGCACTGGGAAAGGCCCCTGCCCAGGCCAGCAGTGCGATCAGCGCCGATGGTGCAGGGTTAGCCATCACATCCGGTCTTCGCTGTAGCCCAGTTCGTTCAGCTTCGCTGCGCTCGTGCGCCAGTTGGGCACCACCTTCACGAATAGCTCCAGATACACCGGCCCATCAATGAGGTTCTGCATCTGCAGGCGGGCGCCTTGGCCGATGGTTTTCAGCATGGCTCCGCCTTTCCCGATCAGGATTCCTTTCTGGCTTTTGCGCTCCACCAGCACGGTGGCCAACACAGCGGTGCGGCTTTTGCCGTTGCCTTTGGCGGGCATGTCTTCCACCCGATCGATCTGAACCGCCACGCTGTGGGGCACCTCCTCACGGGTGTGGGTCAGCACCTGCTCGCGGATCAGCTCGGCCATCAACAATCGTTCCGGCTGATCGCTCACCATGTCGGGCGGGTAGAGCTGTGGGCCTGCGGGCATCTGAGCACTGATCGCCGTAACCAGATCCAGACAGCCTTCGCCACTCAGGGCACTGCAATGGTGCAGAGGCCAATGGGTCTCCGCTAGGAGTTCTCGATACGCAGCATCGGCTGCGGGACGCTTCTCGACCGGTACGCGATCCCACTTGTTGAGCACCACCTGGACAGGAAGTCTTTGCTGCAGCAGCAGGTTGATGATGAAGGCATCACCGCGCCCGGGCTGCTCGCAGCCCTCCAGAAGCAGCAGCACTTGGTCGACTTCGCCAATGGCAGCCCTGGCGCTCTGAACAAGGCGTTCCCCCAGCAGATGATGGGGTTTGTGGATGCCCGGCGTATCCACAAGGATCAACTGGGCTGTGTCTGTGGTGAGAATCGCCCGCAGCCGGTTTCGGGTGGTCTGGGCCACCGGTGAGGTGATGGCCACCTTGTCGCCCACCAGTTGGTTCACCAGGGTGGATTTGCCCACGTTGGGTCTGCCGATCAAGGCCACGAAGCCTGAACGGAAATCCCTTGCTTGATCGGCTGTTGTTTCAACCATCCCACCGCCGGCACTCCTGAACTCCAGCCTCTCAGTTCGTCAGCCCATAGGCTTGAAAAGGTTCTTCCCCTTCCCTTGCATGACTGCGCTTGAGCCAACGTTCCAGCAGTCGATGGAGATTGCCGCCGGATGGCTGAAGCAGTGGGATGACGAGGAAATCAGCGACGAAGTGTTGGCCGACCGCGTTGGTGAGTTAGTGGCCAGCAGAGATGGGGCGCGGGGGTTTTTTGTGGTGAGCCTGGCTGGGGATAGCGCCTTGATGGATCGACTCCCTGAACCTTTGATCCACAAGTTGCAGGAGGCAGGGGATGCCGTGGTGGATCTCACCGCCCGCAATTTGGCGATGAGTGCGGCGATGATCGTGCATCACCGAACTCGTGGTGATGCGGGTCAGGCTTCAGGGTCTGAACGGGTGAATGCTCGCTGTACGGAGTTACTGCGCCTGCTCGAATCCAAGCGGGTCAAGGAGCGTCTTGAGACCCTTTTGGAAGCGGTAGTCCACAACTGCGGAGATGATGTCAGCTTTTTGGAGCGCTGGGGCTACGGCGCCGATCAGAAGCTGGCGATCCAGGCCAGCATTGAGGCGGTGGCTGACTGAGCAGGCTGGAAAGGTTGTTCTCAGGTCATGTCCTCGAGTTCCTGTCCTTTGGTTTCCCTCACGAAGAACAGCACCAGGAAGTACGACATCACCGCTGCAGTTGCATAGAGCCCGTAGGCCAGCCCAGGGCCTGAGCTCTCCAGCAAGGCTGGGAAGGTGAGGGTGATGAACCAGTTGGTGATCCAGTTCACCATGGCGCAGCTGCCGAGGGCGACGGCACGGATGCGGTTGTTGAACATTTCCCCAAGCATCACCCACATCACCGGCCCCCAGGAGAACCCGAAGGCAACGACGAACAGATTGGCGGCCACCAGAGAGACCATTGCCATGACGTCGCCTAATTGAGGGGAGCCATTGATCAGGGATGCGCTCCCAAAGCACCAGCTCATCGTTCCCAGGCTGAGTGCCATCAGCAATGAACCGATCAGCAGCAGGGGCTTGCGCCCGAAACGGTCGATGCAGGCGATGGCAACCAACGTGGTGACCACATTGATGATCGATGTGATGACGGTGATCAACAGGCTGTCAGTGGTGCTGAAGCCAATCGCCCTCCAGAGCACGCTGGAGTAGTAGAAAATCGCGTTGATGCCCACCAACTGCTGAAAGATGGCCAGCATCAGGCCAGTCCACAGCACTGGAAGAAACATGCTGCGGCGATCTAACAAGTCAGCCAGATGGCCGCGGTCGCGGTTGTTGAGGCTGGCCTGAATCCTTGTGATCACTGCATCGGCGGGGTCTTTCAGCAGCGTTTCAATCACAGCTGCTGCCTCAGACAGCCTTCCTTTTCGCACCAGATACCGCGGGCTTTCCGGGATGCCGATCACCAGCAGGCCATAAAGCAGGGCAGGGAGCAGTTCCGAGAGCAGCATCCATCGCCAGGCCGCGAGCGGGCCGACCCTTGAGGCGGGATCGTGATCGATGCTCAGCATCACCACCCCGTAGTCGAATACCAGGGCCAGAAAAATGCCGAGCACGATCGCGAGCTGTTGCAGCGAGCCCAGTCGTCCGCGTTGATGGGCGGGTGAGATTTCGGCGATGTAGGCCGGTGCCAGCACGCTGGCGAAGCCCACACCGACCCCCCCCACGATCCGCCAGGCCATCAGGCTGTTGAGGCTGGGGGCCAAGCCGGAACCGACTGCACTCACCAGAAACAGCAGCGCGGCCACCACCATGCTGCTGCGACGACCGATGCGGTCTGAAAGCCAACCGGCGACAAGGGCGCCCAGGGCCGATCCCAGCAAGGCTGCGGCCACTGCCGTTCCCAGGGCAGCTGCCGATACGGAAAACACCTGACCGATGGCCGCGACGGCGCCATTGATCACTGCCGTGTCGTAGCCGAATAGGAATCCACCGAGGGCTGCGGCCACCGTGATCCTCAGCAATGACGAGTTGCTTGAGGGCTTGGGCTTGGTGGCCGTATCGACCATTGCACTGCCTGGGATCCGCTCAATCCAGCGCCGAACCCAGCCCTTGTCGCCGTTTTGTCACAGGTCAAAAAAAAGCCCCCGCCATCGCAGGGGCGTGGTGGAGACAACGCTCCGGATCAACGATCGCCGCGAACGCCTTCAATCGCGGCGGCCACCGCCATTGAGGGCAATGATCAGACGCAGAACAAAGATGAACAGGTTGATGAAGGTCAAATACATGCTGAGGGCACCAGCCAAGTACTGATCGTCCCGATACGTACGAGGCATCGTGTAGAAGTCCACGAAGGCCATGCCCACGAACAACACGGTGCCGAAGCCAGAGATGGCCAAGTTGGTGGACTCATAAAGCCCTGGGATGAAAAAGCTGCCGATCAGAATGCCAACCATGGCAATCAAGAGGCCAACCAGACCAATCCCGACAACAGCGCTTAAGGCCTGGCCGACGCTGTCACTCATGCGGCGACCGAACACAGAAGCCACCACGAAAGTGACGCCCGTTGCCAAAGCTGCAATGCCAACTGCACCAACACCCGCGTAGGGATTATCTGGATTTGCAGAGCCAACAACCTGAATGGCATAACTCACAAGGCCGCTCAAGGTGAAGCCCGTCGTCAGGCTGTACACCGAAAGCAGCGGCAAAGCTGTTCCGTTGTCGCCCTTCATCGCGATGTTCTGAGCCACGAAAAACAACACGAAGTTGCCAATCAACGTGATCCAGAAGAGAGGCATAAACAGGGGATTTCCTGATGCCAAAAGGGACATGCCGCCCAGCACGCCGCCGGCGGTAAGCACCATGCCGCCACCCACGTAGGGCAGCGCCTTGTTGACCACATTGGGCCCCACCAGAGCGCTGGATTGCGCTTCGCGAATGGCCTGCTGAAAATTGCTGCTGGCTGGCATAACGCCCCAGATCACTGAAAACACTCTGCCAGGGCTGACAAGGTTGTGCTGAGCACTTGGGTGCGGATCTCCCCATCAAGCCCGGCTAACGCCGCGGCCTAGGTGTTGATGCTGGTGGCCCACCGCTGGCCTTGTCGCGCCTGGCGTAGGCCTCAACAACCCGTTGCACCAAGGGATGCCGCACCACATCCGCTGAGGTGAGCCGGCAGACGGCAACCCCTTCCACCCCTTCCAGCACCTGAGCCGCTTCCACCAGGCCACTGAGCTGCCCTGGGGGGAGGTCCACTTGGGTGACATCTCCCGTCACCACCATGCGTGAGCGTTCCCCTAGGCGGGTGAGCACCATGCGCATCTGTGCTGGTGTGGTGTTTTGGGCTTCATCGAGAATCACGAAAGCTTCCGCCAGCGTGCGGCCACGCATGTAGGCCAGAGGGGCAACCTCGATCACCCCTTTTTCCAGAAGGGCGCTGGTTTTTTCTGGCCCAAGCAGGCTATGAAGCGCGTCGTATAGGGGACGCAGGTAGGGGTCAACTTTCTGTTGAAGATCGCCGGGAAGGAAGCCCAAGCGTTCACCGGCCTCCACCGCTGGACGGGTCAGAATCAGCCGCTCCACCTTGCGTTCGGTGAGCATGCGCACTGCAAGCACCGTGGCGAGAAATGTTTTTCCTGTTCCCGCTGGACCCAGAGCGAAGGTGAGGTCGTGGCGCTCCATGGCCTCCACATAGCCCTTCTGACGCAGCGTGCGAGGCCGTAGGAGATTGCCCCGTTGGCTGCGGGCCAGCACCTGCTGACCCATGGCTTCGTGATCCTGATTGCGTCCGGTGTCGAGGGCCTGGAGGGCAGCCTGCAGATCCACCGGCGAAATCGTTTCCCCTTCCTGCCAGAACGACCGCAGCAGCTCCACCACGGCTGAGGCTCGCTCCAGTTGGTTCGGGCGACCACTGATTTCCAGTTGAAGACCCCGCATCACCAGGGAAACCCCGGTTAGGGCTTCCAGTTGACGCAGGGTCTGCTCAGAAGGGCCGGCTAATGACAGCGCCGCTTCTGGTGTGGGGAGGTCGAAAACAAAACGGCCGGAAGCAGTGGCTTCGGCCATGGCGTTGATCAGGCTTCAGCGGGAGCGTCAGCTGCCTCGTCGGCGGGCGCTTCAGCAGCAGCTTTGGCTTCAGCTTCAGCAGCAGCCTTGGCTTCAGCAGCTTCCTTCGCAGCCTGCTTGGCAGCAGCTTCACGAGCGGCAGCCTGCTTGGCCTTGCCAACAATCTCAGCGGGGCGGACAGTCTTCTCGAGAAGACCACCTTTTTCGAGCAGGGAACGCACGGCATCGGTGGGCTGAGCGCCCTGGCTCAGGCGCTCACGCAGGCCTTCCGCGTCCAGACGGGTTTCCTTAGTGCGGGGGTTATAGAAGCCCAGTTCCTGCAGGGGGCGACCATCGCGTCGCGACGTGCTGTTGCAGGCCACGAGGCGGAAGCTCGCTTCCCGCTTCTTACCGAACCGCTTCAGGCGGAGCTTGATCATCGTGGCGCTGCTTGTGGGTGGAACTCGACGCGGAACGAAATCACGCGCCAAACAACCACATTACCTTGCGGGGGTCACAGGTCCCCAAAGCCCTTCTTCTTCTTGACCGGGCGCTGACGCCGAGGAGCCCCGCCCCCACGGCCGCCTCCACCCATCCCCGGCATACCGCCACCCATGCCAGGCATCCCCGGCATGCCTCCTCCACCCATCCCCGGGAAGCCACCCATTCCCGGCATTCCCGGTATGCCGCCACCCATGCCCGGCATGCCACCACCGCGGGTCATCTGCTGCATGAATCCGCGCATCTTCTGGAAATCGGCCAGCACTTTGTCGACATCGGCCGGTTGGTAGCCGCAGCCCGCTGCAATTCGACGGCGACGGGAGGGCTGGGCGGCGAGCAGTTCGGGCTGAGTGCGTTCGGCAGCGGTCATCGAGCCGATCATGGCCTCAATTTTTTTGAGTTGCTGCTCCCCTTGCTTGAGCATGCCGTCGTCGAGCTTGTTCATGCCCGGGATCATTTTCATCAAGCCACCCAGCGAACCCATTCGCTTAATCAGGCGCATCTGCTGCAGGAAATCCGAGAAGTCAAACGACGCCTCCTGCAACTTTTTCTGCATCTTCTCAACGTCGGCGAGTTCGACCTCTTTCTGGGCCTTCTCCACCAGCGTGAGCACATCCCCCATGCCCAGGATGCGGCTGGCCATCCGTTCGGGATGGAACGGCTGCAACGCCTCCACCTTCTCCCCGGTGCCGATGAATTTGATCGGCTGGCCACTCACCTTGCGGATCGAGAGCGCTGCACCACCCCGGGAGTCACCGTCGAGCTTGGTGAGCACAGCGCCGGTGATGCCCACCTGTTCGTGGAAGGCCCGGGTAAGTTCGGCCGCTTCCTGGCCGATCATCGAATCCACCACCAGCAGCACTTCATCGGGCTGCACGGCGGTGCGGATGCGCACCATCTCCTCCATCATGGAGGTGTCGATTTGGAGACGCCCAGCGGTATCCACCAGCAGGGTGTCGAAACCTTCTTCCTTGGCCTTGGCCAAGCCAGCCGCTGCAATATCCTCCGGTTTGGCGTCAGCGCCAAGGCTGAACACCTCCACCCCGATCTGGGTTCCGAGGGTCTTGAGCTGCTCAATGGCCGCAGGGCGATACACGTCTGCGCCCACCATCAAGGCGCGTCGGCCCTGGTCTTTGAGGTGCAGGCCGAGTTTGGCTGTGGCGGTGGTTTTGCCGGCGCCCTGCAGACCCGCCATGAGGACCACCGTGGGGGCTTGTTCCGCCTTGGCGAGGGGGGCATTACCGCCTCCCATCACTTCAACAAGCTGCTCGTGAACCACCTGGATGAACTTCTGATCCGGGCTCACACCTCGAACCACCTCAGCACCCACGGCCTTTTCGCGCACCTCAGCGACGAAGTCCTTGACCACCGGCAGGCTGACGTCGGCCTCCAGAAGGGCGCGGCGCACTTCCTTCAGTGCGCCATCGACATTGGTCTCGGAGATCTTGTCCTGACCCCTCAGCCCTTTGACCGCATCTTCAAAGCGGGCTGACAGCTCATCGAACATGGGATCGATCCGCAGACGGAGAAAGAACGATCGTAAAAGTTATGCCCATCAGGGCTGGGGTCAAGCTTCAACCGCGCTGCAGCCAGAAGGCCTCAAGCCGCCACCGTTGAGCATCGCGACCCAACACGTAGGTGATCAGATAAGAGGTGGCAGCGGTGCGGTCGACCACTTTGCCGCCAGCATCGAGGCGTTCATCGCTGTAAGCGACTTCGGCGCGCAGTTCGATGCGATTGGCCGTGGTGCTCACGACATCGATGGAAGAGATGCGGGCGCTCACCTTTTGGGTGGTGCCGGCATTGGCATCCGCAGTCCGTTCGCTCTGGACCCGGTCGAGCATGCCGGGGCGAGCCACATCGGCCAACCTGGCTTCATCCACCGAGCCACCAGCAAGCACAGCGGCTTTGCGATCCAGCCAGGCCTGCAGGAACTCCTGCAGCTGGGCGGGATTGGGTTGATCCGTCTCAAGGGTGAAGGGTATTGGAGCCTTGGGAGGTTCTGGACTCAGCTGGGCTTTGGGCTGTGAGGACGTGGTCGCTGGACCGGCGGATGGTTTGACCTGTTCCTTGCTAGGGGAAGACTTGGTCTGGTTGCGATTGGCCTGCTGGAGACCCACCACGCTGAAGGCGGCCACGACAACCACTACACCGGCTGCCAGTGCCGAGCCGATCACCACGGGACGGCGACGAATCCATTCAAGGGGAGCCGTCCACGGGCGAGGTGCTGTTGGACGTGCCTCGTCTTGCATCGAGAGGGTTGGCAGCGACCAAGTGGTCGGCAGCCATCGTGGACGCGGCAGCTGCGCGAAGCGCTCACGCCAGCTCAGCTCGGGTTCGTCCTCTTCAAAGCTGTCGCCGAGGCCCGTTTCATAACCAACTCCAGGCTCCCCAAAGGAGAGGGGCAGGGTGCCCTCCGGGTCAAGGCCAAAGGAGGAGGAGAAGGTCCCCAGACCTGAGGATTCCGTGCTGTCTGACGGAGTTAGTTGATGCACTAGGCGACCTTCAATTCGCTCGAGGCGTTCCACGAAGGCCTGCACGTCTCGGTCGGCGAACCAGGCTTCAAGGTCAACCGCTTCAGCATCCACATCCCGGAAGCCGGGCAGCACGTCGCGGCGCAACCAGGCCCTGCAGTAGTCACATAGGGCAGCCAGGTCATCGCCAGGATGCTTCATCAACCACTGCTGCAGTTCGTCATCCTCCGAGGCCAGCACATGGGTCTGGGCTCGTTCGACATCCCCGAGAAGGAGATCCAGACAGCCCTGCAAGGGGCGCAGGTCGAGCCCTTCCAGGTTGAGTGCGCTGATCTGCTGGCGAGCCTCATCCAGTCGTTCCGGTTTGCGGCGGGAGAAGCCTGCAGCCGTGAGGGCCATGACCTGCAGGAATGCCGCATCACTGGAGCCATTACGTTGCCAGCGTTGGTAGAGATCCAGCTGTTCTTGGGCAGTGAGGAAACGACGAATCTGCTGAAAGAAGAGTTCGAATTCCCCCTGGCTGAGACCGCTGCTGTCTTCACTGAAGATGGTGCCTTCCAGCCCCCCGCGCTCCGTCACTAACTGATCGAGCATTTGTAGGCCTTGTTGACGGGGCACTTCCTCAGCCAAGTCACGGCTCACCAGATCCAGAACCCGATAGGGAGCCAGCTGTTGAAGCTCCAGTTCCATCTCGTGGCGTTGATCGGGCAGCTTGGCCACCCGTTGCAGTAATTGGATTCCTTCGGTGAGCAATCCTGCGGCCGATTCGTAGCGGCGAGCTTCCTGGTCTTGGCGGGAGGCATCGCGGCAGGAGAGGGCTGCGAGAAGGGCTAAATCCGCTTCGCGATTGCTTCCCAGCGCCGGCGCCTGGGGTGGCTGCAAGGCCTGTCGCGCTAACTGAAACGCCTCATGGGGAGCACTCGCTTCCCAGAGAAGGATCAGCCCGGCCAGCTCGCGGCTGAATGTCAGTTCTAGGCCTGCCGTTTCTCCAGGATGGTCTTGACTCAAGGCCAGTAGGGCTGATTCATAATCCTGGCGTCGTCCCGGATCGGTCAGGAGATCGGCAGAGAGACGCAGGAGTTCCGCTCGCTGTTGGAGAGCTTCGTGGGTGAAGCCCTGGCTGGGTGGACGATCGATCCGCAATTGAAGAGTGCGCAGCATGGTTTCTGCGGCTGCGGAGGGGCTGACGCCCAGAAGGCGGAAGTGGTCAATGGGCAATTCCACCTGAAGTCGCAATGCATCCGTTGGCTGCAGACTGTAGGCAGAACAAGGGTTTTTGCCCATTGATCATCCGCTGCCCCTTACAGTCGGATGTCAATGAGTGGCGTGTCATGGGCCAGGACATCGCGATGGAGACCCAGCAAATGGCAGCAAGTGCGGGCCTGACCGGTGCCCATGCCGAGCGTCTGTCCAGCCTGGTGACCGCGAGTCGAGCCAGCGTCGATCGTGAAACCGGTCTTGCGCTGTATCGCGACATGACCCTGGGGCGTCGCTTTGAAGACAAGTGCGCGGAGATGTATTACCGCGGCAAGATGTTCGGCTTTGTGCATCTCTACAACGGCCAGGAGGCTGTTAGCACTGGGGTGATTGGCGCCATGAAGCGTCAACACGATTGGTTCTGCAGCACCTACCGAGATCACGTGCATGCCCTCAGTGCTGGCGTTCCCGCCCGTGAGGTGATGAGTGAGCTGTTTGGCAAAGAAACCGGTTGCAGCAAGGGTCGTGGCGGCTCGATGCACTTGTTTTCCAAGGAACATCACCTGCTCGGTGGCTATGCGTTCATCGGTGAAGGCATTCCAGTTGCCCTCGGGGCTGCATTCACCAGTCGCTACAAGCGTGAAGCCCTTGGAGAGGCCGGTAGCGATGCAGTCACCGCTGCATTTTTCGGCGACGGCACCTGCAACATCGGTCAGTTTTACGAATGTCTGAACATGGCGCAGCTCTGGAAGCTGCCCATCATTTTTGTTGTCGAGAACAACAAGTGGGCCATTGGCATGGACCACAACCGCGCCACCAGTGAACCCGAGATCTGGCGGAAAGCCGCTGCCTTCGGCATGGCAGGGGAAGAGGTTGATGGCATGGACGTGCTCGCGGTTCGTGCGGCCACCGAGCGGGCCCTCAAGCGCGCTCGGGCCGGCGAAGGTCCAACCCTGCTGGAGTGCCTCACCTATCGCTTCCGTGGCCATTCCTTGGCGGACCCTGACGAACTTCGGGCCGAAGAGGAGAAACAGTTCTGGGCCCAACGCGACCCGATTAAGGCGCTAGAGCGCGATCTGGTATCTGCGGGTCTGGTCAGCAGCGACGACCTTCGTGCGATCGAGAAAGAGATCGATGCCGAAGTTCAAGACTGTGTCGACTTCGCTCTCAGCGCGCCTGAGCCGGATGGTTCGGAACTGACTCGTTACATCTGGGCGGAAGACTGAAGATCGGCACTTCGGATCACAAGAAAGGCCCCGGTCTGTTCAGAGCGGGGCCTTTCTTGTGGGTGAGCCAAAGACCGCAGTGCTGACGCTCAGAACTGGGGCGGTACGCGCCGGGTGAGGTTGCGCAGTTTGCGCAGTGCCTTCAACTCCACTTGGCGGACCCGCTCTCGAGACACCTCCAGCAGACGGCCAATTTCAGCCAAGGTGTGGCGTTCATTGCCATTCAAACCAAAGCGGAGGCTCAGTACATGCTGCTCCTGGTCGCTGAGATGGCTGAGCCAGCGCCCCAGCTGTTCATGATGGATGCTTTGCTCCACCTTGGCGAGGGGCTCATCACTGGAGCTGTCGGCGATCAAATCGCCGAGGAAGCTGCGGCCTTCTTCCCCATTCACAGGGGCATCGAGACTGCTGGTGGTGAGGGCTTGCCGCAGCAGGGAATCGAGTTCTTCGAGAGGCATGTCCATGGCCTCGGCGATTTCCACGCGCGATGGCATGGCGCCCAGCTTGTGGGCCAGGTCGAGGCTGACCTTTCGGATCGTCGTGAGCCGTTCACTGAGGTGCACCGGCAGGCGGATGGTGCGTGACTGGCAGGCGATGGCCCGGGTCATGCTTTGACGAATCCACCAGAAGGCGTAGGTGGAAAATTTGTAGCCGCGGGTTGGGTCGAACTTCTCCACAGCCCGCTCCAACCCCAGCGAGCCTTCTTGAATCAGGTCGAGCAGTTCGAGCCCTTTGCCTTGATATTTCTTGGCGACACTGACGACAAGGCGGAGGTTCGCCTTCATCATCCGCTCTTTGGCGCGCCGGCCGACCCGGATCAATCGCCGCTCTTTGGAGCTGAATTGATCACTGTCGACAGGAACTGTGCCGTCTTCAGTGAGCGTCATCATCTGCTGAACTTGATTGCCCAGCTCAATTTCCTCAGCAGGCGTCAGCAGAGGAATGCGCCCGATCGTGGCCAGATACCAACTGATCGGATCGCTACTTCGCCGGCGCTGGGATTCAGCAAGATTGGCTGCCAGAGAGGCCATGGTGTTATCCGACGACGGTCTTGGATGCAAAAACTGTCGTATGAAATTCCCAAGGGCTGATGTGTTTTCAGCAACCCTTCAGATTCATGCTTTCAAAACGAAACAAAGTGATGGGCAAGCATCAGTTTGTTTTGAGCATGGAGCCTTTATTCGCAGGGATTCCATGGGTTTGCAGAGCGGATGTCTTGTGCCAGTTTTGTGACGATGGCGCTAGCGGAGCTGGCGGTGGTGCAGCACCGCGCCGCCTCTGCATGCAAGAGGGCGGCCGCCGTGAGCTGGGTCGATAGAGCCTCCCCTGAGAGTCCACAGGCCACTGCCCGGGCCCCCCATCCGGCGGCGAATCCTGCGAGAACATCCCCCAATCCGGTGCGGGCTGCGTCTGCGGCACCGCTGCAGAGCTGACGCACAACACCCCTGGGTGATGCCACCACTGTTCGTGCCCCTTTGAGCAACACGGTGGCTCCCGAGCAATCCGCTGCTTGGCGTGCTGCTTCCAGGGGTTGATCGCGATGAATTTCGGGGAACAAGCGGCCGAATTCACTGCTGTGGGGCGTCATCCAGGTGGGACCCTTCCGATCCCTGAGCCAATGCCACCCCTGGCATGAGCTGGCCAGCTGATTGAGTCCGTCGGCATCCAGAACCAGGAGGCCGGGAAAGGCCTGTAGGGCTCCCGCCTGGCTCTCCCAGACGGCTGAGTTCTCGCCCAATCCTGGGCCTAGCAACACGGTGTCAAGGCGCTGCAGGCGTTGTTCATGGAGCCAGAGACCCCAATCCAGGCCGCGTTGGTCGTTGCAGGGCACAGCTTCTGACACCAGCAACTCCGGCAACAGTTGCCACAGAGTGCTGGCGACCGGCTCCGGCACCGCCGCATGAATACTGCCGGCCCCACTGGCTTGAGCCCCTTGAAGGGCCAGAAGAGACGCTCCCCTGTAGCGGTCGCTGCCTGCCACCACGAGCAGCCGTCCTCTCTGGTACTTCATCGCTGCGGGCGGTGCCAGGGGGCGAGGCATGGTGTTGAGATCAGCCCCGCTCACCTGGAGCACGGGTCTGGTGCGCAAGGGTGCGAAGAGACGCTCGGGCACTCCGGCTTCGATTCTGTGCAGTGCCCCCACATGGGCGATGGCGGCGTCCTGCACAAGTCCGCGTTTCACCAATCCCACCGTCAGGGTGGCTCGGGCCCTGGCCGCTCCCCCCGGTAGGGGGCGTCCACTGTCGCCGTCAAGTCCTGCAGGTAAATCGAGGCTGATCAGACGCTCGGGCTGGCGTTGATGCCTTTCCTCAAGGATTTGAGCCAGGTCGGCGGGTAAGGGGCGTGACTGCCCCAGGCCGAAAAGAGCTTCAATCCACAACGCCGGATCTCCCGGGTCCGGTGTGTCTTCGACCTCGGGAACCCCCAGCCAACGCACATGGCGGTAATGCTCTTGGGTGAGCGGTTGCTGCAGTGGCAAGGGGCACCAGATCCGCACAGGAACATGGGCCTGGGCCAGCTCCCGGGCCACCACCAAGCCATCACCACCGTTGTGGCCAGGTCCCACAAGCACCAGAACCCCCTGCGCAAGCCATTGGGGGTGGTTCAGACACCAGGCGGCCATGGCGACGCCCACTTTGTCCATCAACGCCGGCACCGGCAATCCGCTGGCGAGCCACTCCTGCTCCAGGGTGGTCATCTGCGCAGTGGTCACCAGGCAATGGTCGGCATCAGCGCGGGGCCAGGACACGGTTGGACAGCCGGGACCTCACTATGGAGTGATGCAGCGGTGCCGCCCATGCCGCCCTTCGCGTCCATGCCAGCTCCATCGGCCCACTCCTCGTCGCCAGCCACTGCTGCGGGCCAACAGGCTCTGGAGCGGTTGCGTCAATGGCCAGGCGCCCATCGTGTTGCTGTGGGTTTGTCGGGAGGGGTCGACAGTTCGCTGACAGCCGCTCTGCTGGTGGAGGCTGGCTGGCAAGTGGAAGGCCTCACCCTGTGGCTGATGAGTGGGAAGGGGGCCTGTTGCGCGGAAGGGTTGGTGGATGCCGCAGGCATTTGTGAACAACTGGGAGTTCCCCATCACGTGGTGGATTTCCGCGAGCACTTCCAAGAACAGATCGTTCAGTTCCTGGTGGATGGTTACGCCGAAGGCACCACGCCGCTGCCGTGCTCCCGCTGCAATCGAGAAGTGAAATTTGGGCCGATGTTGGCCTGGGCGGAACGTGAACGCGCCATTGATCGCATTGCCACAGGTCACTACGCCCGGGTGCGCCATGCCGACCAGAGCGACAACGGCCGTCATCAACTGCTGCGCGGCCTCGATCAACGCAAAGATCAAAGTTATTTCCTCTACGACCTCCCCCAGGAAGCTTTGGGACGCCTGGTGTTCCCCCTGGGTGAACTGACCAAATCGGACACCCGTCTTGAGGCGGAGCGATTTGGTTTGCGCACCGCGAAGAAACCGGAAAGTCAGGATCTGTGCCTGGCTGACCACCACGGCTCGATGCGGGCGTTTCTGGACACCTACCTCCCACCTCGGGACGGAGAGATTGTGCTGCTCGACGGCACGGTTGTGGGCCGGCATGACGGCATCGAGCACTTCACCATCGGCCAGCGCAAGGGTCTGGGTGTGGCTTGGAGTGAACCCTTGCACGTTGTGCGATTGGATGCCGCGATGAATCGCGTGGTGGTGGCCACCCGCGCCGAAGCGGGCACAGACCAGTGTGTGGTGGGCGCGGTGAACTGGGTGTCAATGGCGGCACCGCCGATCGGCGCCCGCCAGCGCATTGAAGTGCAGGTGCGCTACCGCAGCGTGCCGGTGGAGGCTTGGCTTGAGGTGGTGCCCTCCACGGAAACCGATCGGGCAGGGGGGCGCCCTCACCGTTGTCGGCTTCAGTTTGAAGAACCTCAGTTTTCAATCACTCCTGGGCAGGGGGCTGTGTTTTACGCCGGTGAAAGGGTGTTGGGCGGCGGCCTGATCCAGGCTCCTGTCGTTTGAATCTCAGCAGCAGAGCGACGCAGCCCACCACCAGCATTGGCCTTTCTCCCCAGCGCACGTAGGGCGTGAGCCTTTGCTGCGGTGCGATCTCACCAACGACAAGCCCAGGCTGCATGGCAGGCAGCAACTCCATCGCCATACCTGTGGGGGAGAGGAATCCGGTTGGGCCGGTGTTGGCAGCGCTGACCAAGGGGCGAGCTGTTTCCACGCTGCGCAGCTGGGACAGGGCCAGAAATTGGCGCTGCAGGAGTTTTGGGTAGGGGTCGAGGTTGGCCACCGTGAGCAACCACTGGGCCCCCTCCCTCACCGCCTCGGCTAAGGCGGCACCGTCACTGAGCTCGTAGCAGATCGCCACGGCCGCAGGAGGTCCATCCCAGTGCCAGAGGCGTGAGCGCTCACCGGGGTTCAGCCCGCCGACGGCTGAAAGACCTGACATCGGTCCTAACCAGCTGGGAACCCATTCCCCCAGGGGCACGAGTCGATGCTTGTCGATGCCATTCGAAGGTTGTAACGCCCCTGGCTCCACCAGGAGCAGGGCGCTGTGTTGGCGCCCCTGCTTCCATCGGAAGCCACCGGTGAGCAGGGGGAGAGGCGCTCCGTCTAGCAGTTCTCCCTGCAAGGGGAAGGTGCCTTCCGGTGCCACCAAGCCTTGGGCTCCCTCGATGGCTGCCATCTGCATTGCCCGCTGCAGCCGTCTCGGCAATCGGCGTTGCTGGTCAAGGGAGAACTTCTCTCGCGTCGCCATGGCTGGCTGCCATAACCCCAGGCGGAGTGTGGGCGGGGGAAAAGGTTGCTCGGAGGGCGTTGCGCTGTGGGTTGTTGGGGACTGGCTTGGTCTGAGGGCCCACCAACCCAGGCCGTGCGCCAGCAGTAGGGCCACCAGGCCAGCGGTCAACCAGGCCTGTCGTTTGCTGGCAGGCTGACAAGCGAGTTGCCACAGCCACCAACCGGCCAGGAGCTGCAGAGCGGCGAGTCCTCCTTCCCCGACCCAGCGGCCCAGGCCTGCCGCCAGGGGGTCAATCGGAAGAAGGCTGCCCCCCACGCCGATCCAGAACAGGGGGGTTTGGGAGAGCATCACTTCTGTGAAACCCCAAAGGCAGGCCAGCAGTACGGCGGTGGTGGGCCGATGCCGGCGGCACCGGCGTGCCAGAAGCGCCCAGCCTTCCACTAGTGCTGCAGCCGCAGCCCCGCACACCATCCAAAGGCTGACTGCCAGCGGCAGGCTGAGGGAAGCCGGGACTCCAATCCAGGTGAGGGGGTGAAGGCCCAGCAGCCATCGATGGCTCACCAAGACGGCTGCGGCTCCCCAGAGGCCTGCGGTCAGGGGAGTGCGGGCAGCTGACCAAAGACAGGCCAACGCTGGCAGCATCAGCCAAGGGCCCGATGGGCACCAGTGCGGGGCACTCAAGGCCAGGCCCGCCAGGCTGCCACCGGTGATGCCCTGCAGGAATGCATGGGATCGGTCATTGCCCATGGTCAGCAGCGGATCCTCAGGCCATCCTGAAGCCAACAGTGATGCGCGATGGCCATGGAGAGCGCCAACCCCCTGCAGCAGATGCTTCTGCGGGGCCTGGGCACCACCACCCTTGTGGCCGA
>JAYKIX010000009.1:0-5254 GCA_035286005.1 Synechococcus sp.
GATCTGCACCAGGCGAGCTTCCACCTCATCGCGCTGCTGGCTGTGGTGATACAGCCGCAATTCCTTCGAGAGGCGCGGAGCATGCTCCTGCACCCGGGCGATGGCATGGCCCATCTGGCCCTCGGGCAGGAGGGATCCACCGCTGCAGTGCTGCATCACGTGGGCACTCTCATGGGCCAGCACCCCCCAGATCTCCACAGGGTCGTTGCGAACGTTATTGGCGCAGATCAACAGGGCATTGCGGCCAACATGGAACGCCCCCAGCAGGGAGCTCGGGCAATCACGGGCCACCAACGTGGCCGTTCCGGCACGGCGAAGCAGGGCCGCATAACGGCCGATGCGATCCCAGGTGTCGGCCCGCGCCACACCGCCGGTGGCAGCCGTCAGCAGGACCCCCAGCCCCAGAGCACAACCGAGAGCACGAACACGCACAGCCGTCTCTTCGCAGACCTAGTCCCATTGGACCCAGGCGAGGAGATCGGGGTTCAATTTGTACCGAAGTTCTCCGGTTTTGGGCCTCACCCGGCTGGGGGCACCGCGTTGCGCACACTGGCCACCTTGTCGCGGAAGCTCTGCTCCCTGTCGGTGCGGGTGTTCACCTTCAAGGTGGTGTAGACCCGCGGTGCACCAAGGGCATGCACCGCCGCATGGCAGGCCTTCACGCAGGCGAAGACCGCATCCCAGTCCCCTTCAATGGCCGTGCCATTGGGGCCCAGCTCATGGTCGAGACCGGCCGCTTCGATCTGCGTCTGGCAAGCCGCCACATAGGGCGCCAAGGACACCCCCACCCCCAGGGGCACCACACAGAGATCCACGCTCACCCGCATCGCCCGTCCATGCCATGTGTTCACGGTCTAGCGGGTTCAGAGGCCACTGCGACATCCCACAGCCGATGGGAGGAAACCGGTCATGCCACTTGATGCTCCATCAGTGGCGGGCCACAGGCGATGCTGAACCCCATCCACGCGCATACCGATGGTGCACTCCAGGCTCCAGCCAGCTTTTGAGGCCCTGATGCAACGGGCTCCCTCAGCGCTGTTCCAAAAGGCCAGGGCCCTCTACCTGTGCAAATACCCCTTGGATGGACGCGACTGCAACTCCGCCCTGCGTCTGTTCGTGGCCGAAGAGACCATCGACGAGCAGATCGTGAGCGGCGGCAGCGAAGGGGAACGCCTGGTCACGCTGTCGATCAAGCCCCTGGAGCTGGCCTTGGTGCACTGGCAGCAGAGCGCACCGGCCAATGACGAGGACGTGAACAACTACTTCCAACAGACCTGGGGAATGGAGGCACCCCCATGCACTCCCCAAGCGGAACCCTGGTTTCGCCAAGGGGGACATCAGAGTCGTTTCAATGCCCCAGAAGGCCTGCTTTGGTTGCGCAGCTCACCGATGCCGGAGGGCCTGGACGGGGCCTAGGCCCGGTTGGAGGCCTCAGCGTGCACCCAACAACTCATCCCATGCCAAGAAATGATCGGCTTCGATCAGGTCTTGACTGTCATCCGAGCGCAGGGGCAGCAACAGGGCGTCATCGGCGAGGGGAAACGACCCCTCAGCCCCGATCCGCTCCAAAGCCAAGTCCAAACAAGCCACGGAGGGGCAATAACGGTGTGCCCACAAAGCTTGCGTGAATCCAACGATCAAGGCGGTGTCGGTGGACACCAGCAGGGCAGCTCAACCTTGAATGAAATGGCGCAAGCGCAACGCATCCTGGGCCGCCTGGTGCTGCAGTGCCGCCGAGGGGCAGCTGGATTGCTCCCGCTGCTGCGCAGCGAAGACATCGGCTTCGCTGATGGTGAGCCCCCGCTCGGCCGCCAAAGCGATCAGCTCCTCCAGATCCATGGGGCCCGCCATCCGTTCAGCGAGGCCAGCATCCTGCTGGCGCAGAGCCAGCAACTGATCCAGATCCGCCAAGGTCATCGGCAAGCAGCATCGAAGGCCCCATCTTGACGGCATCGCTGCTAGCACTGGCGAAAGTCAAGCGTCAGCGCCCATGCAGCAGTGGAGAACAACGGCCTTGACCCTGCTGCCCCTGGGCACCATGAGCATGCTGGTGGTGCTGTTTGTGGTGTTCTGGCAGGCGATCGGCGCCCAAACCACGGGCCTCAAAGGGATGCAGGAGCGGATCGGAGAGCTGGAGCAGACCCTGCAGGAGAACCCAGGCTTGAACGTGCAAATGCTTGAGCAGCAGCTCAAACAGTTGCAGCGCAATCAGCGGGAGCTGGAGGATCGCCTCAGCCGGATGGCACGCCAGCAAACCGACATGCTCCAACTGGAGCAACGGCTGATGCAGCAGACACGCCGCGGCGATCCCCAACCAAACACCAACCCCATGGAGCCCGACCCCTTGATCAACCCAGCCACGCCCTGATGCAACCCAGCAGCTGCTGAACACAGGCCTGAGCGTCAGCCTTTCACCGCATCACTGCTGGCACTGGGGAGGATGAAGCGCTGCAACAGCACAAACAACACCAGCACCGGCAGGATCGACACCACCGCACCAGCGGCCACGATGCGCCAGTCGAGTGAAAAGCTGCTGGAGAGCTGCTGCAGGCCCAGCGGCAGGGTGTAGAGCCCGGGGTCATCGAGGATCACCAGGGGCCAGAGGAAGTCACTCCAGGTGCCGATGAACACAAACATCGCCAGGGTGATGAGATCGGCCCGCGCCGCGGGAATCATCACGTTCCACCACTCACCCAACTTGCTGCAGCCATCCATACGAGCCGCCTCCTCCAGTTCCACCGGCACCGCCAAAAAGCTCTGGCGCAGCAGATAGAGACCGAAGGCCGTGGCCGCCTGGGGGATCACCAGCGCCAGCAGGGTGTTGCGCAATCCCAGCTGCACCATCAAGAGGTAGAGGGGGATCATCACCACCTGAAACGGAATCAGGATCGTGGCCACCACCAGCGCCAGCACCAGGCCCCTGCCGGCAAAGCGCATGCGTGCCAACGGGTAAGCCGCCAGGGAGCAAAACAGCAGGTTGGCCACCACCGCCAGCACGCTCACAACCGTGCTGTTGAACAGGTATTGACCCAAAGGGTTCTCGCTGAACAGGCGCCCGTAGGCATCCAGGCTGGGCTGGGCCGGCAGTAGGGCTGGGGGTGAGGTGAAGATGTCTTCCGCGGGGCCCTTGAGCGAGGTACTCACCAGCCACAACAAGGGCACCAGCACCAGCAGCGCCAGCAGAATCAGCAGCAACAGCTGCAGAACGGCACCAACGCGGGAACGCGCAGAAGCAGCCATCGGGGATCAGAGGGTGGGGCGAGCCGACGCCACCTCAGCGGCATCGCGCTGGGGGTGAATCGATGGATAGTGCTGACCAGCGACAAGGCGATTGAGGGCATTGACAAAGGCCTGAGCCGCCGCCACCACCACATCGGTATCGGCGGAATGGCCGGAGTAAAGCTGGCCATCCCGGCGCAGACGGATCGTGACCTCACCCATGGCATCAATGCCCTCGGTGACCGATTTCACGGAGAACTCCACCAGCTCATTCGGTTCTCCGGCCAGAGCATTGAGGGCACGGCAGACGGCATCCACGGGGCCAGTGCCGATGGCGGCCGTGGTCTGCTCCTGACCCTCTTCATCGGCGAGGGTGACGGTGGCGGTGGGTTGCAGGCTGCTGCCGCAGCTCACCTGGACCAGCTTGAGCTGATAGCGGGCTTCCGGCTGCTGCACCTGTTCGCTCACGATCGCCTCGAGATCGCGATCCGTGATCTCGCGCTTGCGGTCGGCCAGGTCTTTAAAGCGGGCAAAGGCCTCATCCAGGTCTTCGCGGCTGAGGTCGTAGCCCAGCTCCTCCAGGCGGGCCCGCACGGCGCTGCGGCCGCTGAGCTTGCCCAGGGAAATGCGGTTATCGCTGAGGCCCACCGTCTGGGCATCAACGATCTCGTAGGTGAGGCGGTTCTTGAGCACGCCGTCCTGATGGATGCCCGACTCATGGGCAAAGGCGTTGGCGCCAACAATGGCCTTGTTGGGCTGCACCACCATGCCGGTGAGGTTCGACACCAGGCGCGAGGTTTTGGTGATCTCCTCGGTGCGCACGGCCGTGAGCGGCGTGGGGGAGTCTTCCGGGCGACCGAAGAAGGTGTTGAAGTAGCGGCGGCGCACATGCAACGCCATCACCAGCTCTTCGAGGGCGGCATTGCCGGCCCGCTCGCCGATGCCGTTGATGGTGCACTCCAGCTGGCGGGCACCGTTTTTAACGGCCTCAAGGAAATTGGCCACCGCCAGGCCCAGGTCGTTGTGACCGTGCACCGAGAGCACCGCCTCATCAATGTTGGGCACGTGCTGATTGATGCCCGCGATCAAGGCACCGAATTCAGCGGGGGTGGTGTAGCCCACCGTGTCGGGGATGTTGATGGTGCTGGCACCAGCGGCAATGGCCGCTTCGATCACTTCATAGAGGTACTCAGGGTCGCTGCGGCCGGCGTCTTCGCAGGAAAATTCCACGTCGTCGACCAGGGAGCGGGCGTAGGCCACCATCTCGGGCACGATCGCCAGCACCTCCTTGCGGCTCTTGCGCAGCTTGTGCTCGAGATGAATATCGCTGGTGGCGATGAAGGTATGAATGCGGCGCCGTGGTGCCGGGGCCACGGCGTCAGCACAGGCCTTGATGTCAGCCCGGGAGGCACGCGCCAGACCGCAGATGATCGGGCCATTTTCACCACCCACCTGCTGGGCAATCCGCTGCACAGCGGCAAAATCGCCGGGGCTGGCAAAGGGGAATCCCGCCTCGATCACGTCAACGCCCAGACGAGCCAACTGCTGGGCGATGGCCAGCTTCTCCTCAAGGTTGAGGCTGGCGCCAGGAGATTGCTCACCGTCCCGCAGGGTGGTGTCGAAGATCAGAACGCGGCCGGGGTCCTTGGCCATGGCAACCTCGCGTGGGGGGCGCTAGTCGAAATGACTATGAGTTAGCCCATGTTATGCGATGGGCAACGTCCCAATCTTGTGATCCGACCAGGAGCCAGGACTGGCTTGGGTCACAGATCGGCTGGAATGACGCCTTTGCCCTGGCCATTGCTATCGGCATCAGTTGAACGTGAAGGACCCTCGCCACAATTGGCGCTCAAACAAGTACTCAGGTTTTGATCTACCACAAGCGAAGACGCCCCAAAGGAATAAACAACAACTGCCGGTGATTTAGGAGAAAAGGCATCACTCTGAACAGATGAATCAAAGGAGGACGAGGAGAGAGATGCCAACTGGATCGTGGGGATAAAAGAGAATGGACTTGATACCCCATTGGGCAAGC
>JAYKIX010000010.1:0-4306 GCA_035286005.1 Synechococcus sp.
TGAAGCGCGTGGTGAGGGATCTGCTGGCCCGGCGCCCTGAGATCCGCACCCTGTTTCTGGTGGGTTCCTGCCCCAGCGAGGTGATCAAATTGGATCTAGCTCGGGCTTCTGAACAGCTCAACCTCGAGCTCGAGGGCCGCGTTCGCGTCGTGAATTATTCCGGCAGCGGCATTGAGACCACCTTCACGCAAGGGGAAGACGGTGCCCTCAGCGCTCTTGTGCCGAGGTTGCCCAGCAGCACGGAACGTCAGCTGTTGCTGGTGGGAACCCTTGCCGATGCCGTTGAAGACCGCTTAATCACCTTGTTCAAACGGCTGGGCATCGAGACGGTGCGCAGCTTGCCGCCACGCCAGTCGACCGACCTTCCCCCAGTCGGCCCCGGCACACAGGTGCTGTTGTGTCAGCCGTTCCTCAGTGACACCAGTCGGCGTCTGCGCGATAGAGGCGCCGAAATCCTCACCGCCCCCTACCCGCTCGGGGCCGAAGGAAGCCGGCTCTGGATGGAAGCGGCAGCGCGGGCCTGGGGAATCAACGATGCCGAGATCAGCGCCACGCTCGATCCCTTGATGGAACGCGCGCGACTGGCCCTCGAACCCCACCGTCAGAAGCTGGCCGGCAAGCGCATTTTTCTATTGCCTGAATCCCAGCTGGAATTGCCCTTGGCCCGTTTCCTGCAACGGGAATGCGGCATGGAACTGGTGGAAGTGGGCACCCCTTACCTGAATCGAGAGCTGATGCGCAGCGAACTGGAACTCCTGCCGGACGGCACAAGGGTGATGGAAGGGCAGCACGTGGAGCAACAGCTCGATCGCGTGCGAGAGGCCCGTCCTGACCTGGTGGTGTGCGGCATGGGACTAGCCAACCCGTTGGAAGCGGAAGGCATCGCCACCAAATGGTCGATCGAATTGGTGTTCAGCCCCATCCATGGCATCGATCAGGCCGGTGAACTCGCAGAACTGTTCTCAAGGCCACTCCATCGCCATCAGCTCCTTGCCGCTGGACTCCAACGCTGAACACGGCTGATCTGAGAACAGACCGCACAGCCAACGTTTTCCTCAATCAACTCTTCCCGCAGCCTCCTTCTGATCCGCCGTTATGGACCTCACGCTCTGGACTTATGAAGGCCCGCCCCATGTCGGGGCCATGCGTATCGCCGCCTCGATGCAGGGGGTGCATTACGTGCTGCACGCCCCCCAGGGGGACACCTACGCGGATCTGCTATTCACCATGATTGAGCGCCGCGGCCAGCGGCCACCGGTGACTTACACCACCTTTCAAGCCCGCGATCTGGGAGGTGACACGGCCGAATTAGTGAAACGCCATGTGCGGGAAGCGGTGGAGCGTTTTCAACCCGATGCGTTGTTGGTGGGGGAAAGCTGCACTGCGGAACTGATCCAGGACCAACCCGGAGCCCTGGCCTCCGGCATGGGACTGAACCTACCGATCGTGAGCCTGGAACTTCCCGCCTACAGCAAAAAAGAGAACTGGGGAGCGGCCGAAACCCTGTATCAACTCGTGCGCGGATTGCTGCGTCAGCAGGCCGCTGACCCGACCGCCCACAATCCGAAGGCGTGGAAAGAGCAACAGCGCCGACCACGGGTGAATCTGCTGGGCCCCTCCCTGCTGGGGTTCCGCTGCCGTGATGACGTGCTCGAGATCCGCAAGCTGCTGGATCGCCATGGCATTGAGGTGTCGGTGGTCATGCCCCTGGATGCCTCGGTGGCGGATGTGATGCGTTTGCCAGAGGCCGACGCCAACATCTGCTTGTATCCCGAAATCGCTGAATCCAGCTGCAGTTGGCTCGAACGGACCTTCGGGCAACCGTTCACCCGCACGGTGCCCATCGGTGTGGGCGCCACCACCGACTTCCTGGGGGAGCTGCACGCACTCCTTGGCATGGAGCCTCCATCGGCCGATGAAGGAGCCCGCCAGTCACGCCTGCCCTGGTATTCCGAATCAGTGGATTCCACCTACCTCACCGGGAAGCGGGTGTTCATCTTTGGTGACGGCACCCACGTGCTGGCAGCCGCACGGATTGCCCGGCGAGAACTGGGCTTCGAGGTGGTGGGGATCGGCACCTACAGCCGTGAGATGGCGCGGCCTGTGCGGGCCAAGGCCAAGGAGCTGGGTTTGGAAGCCCTGATCAGCGACGACTATCTGGCGGTGGAAGCCGCCATGGCCGAGGCAGCCCCGGAACTCGTACTGGGCACCCAAATGGAACGTCACAGCGCCAAGCGACTGGGAATCCCCTGCGCCGTGATCAGCACTCCGATGCATGTGCAGGATGTTCCGGCCCGATACAGCCCCCAGATGGGATGGGAAGGCGCCAACGTGATCTTCGACACCTGGGTGCACCCGCTGATGATGGGCTTGGAGGAGCACCTGATTGGTATGTTCCGCCACGATTTCGAGTTCGTGGATGGCCACCAGAGCCATCTCGGCCATCTCGGTGGGCTTCAGGCCGCCCAGCCCGAACCCACCGCGTCTGTCGCGGCGGCTGCAGTGGCCGAGAATGCATCAGGAGAGACAACACTCGCCTGGACCGCGGATGGGGAAGCGGAGCTGAAAAAAATCCCCTTCTTTGTGAGGGGGAAAGTGCGCCGCAACACGGAAACCTATGCCCGTGAACATGGACGCCAAAAGATTGATAGCGAAACGCTTTACGACGCCAAGGCCCACTTCAGTGCTTGAACGTTTTGGTCTCTTCAAGGGGCAGCACAGCCTTAACAACTATTGGGAATAAGCCCATGCATAAATACCTAGGAATAAATTCACATACGGACCAAAAAATCCTTCGCGATACGCGTGTGGCGAGATCAACACACTTCAACCTGTTGTGTCAGATCATCATTCAGCAATCCACACCCCCCTTTGCTGCTCTTCAATGCATGCAGGTGGCTCACCACAATGACAACAACTCTCACACGTCCCACTGACGGTGAAGGCAGTGTTCAGGTTCACCAGGATCCATCGGTGAACATTGAAGAAGGGGCTTTGGTGATCGCTGTCTACGGCAAAGGTGGTATTGGCAAATCAACCACCTCATCCAACCTCTCGGCTGCTTTCTCCAAACTTGGCAAACGAGTTCTGCAGATCGGCTGCGATCCAAAACACGACAGCACCTTCACACTGACCCACCGTATGGTGCCCACAGTGATCGACATTCTCGAAGAGGTCGATTTTCATAGCGAAGAGCTGCGCCCGGAAGACTTCATGTTCACGGGCTACAACGGTGTCATGTGCGTGGAGAGCGGAGGCCCCCCCGCTGGCACAGGATGTGGAGGCTATGTCACAGGACAAACGGTGAAGCTGCTCAAGGAGCATCACCTGCTCGAAGACACTGATGTCGTGATCTTTGACGTTTTAGGCGATGTGGTGTGTGGTGGTTTTGCCGCCCCCCTGCAACACGCGAACTACTGCCTGATCGTGACCGCGAATGATTTCGATTCCATCTTCGCGATGAACAGAATCGTGGCGGCCATACAGGCCAAAGCCAAGAACTACAAGGTTCGCTTGGGTGGCGTCGTCGCCAACCGCTCAGCCGACACCGATCAGATCGACAAATTCAATGCCCGCACCGGCCTCAAAACAATGGCCCATTTCCGTGACGTGGATGCGATCCGTCGCTCTCGTTTGAAGAAATGCACCATCTTCGAGATGGATGAGAACGATGAAGGGGTGCAGGCCGTTCAGAACGAATATCTGAATCTGGCCCGCAACATGCTTGAGAACGTGGAGCCACTCGATGCAGAACCCCTGAAAGATCGGGAGATCTTTGATCTGCTTGGCTTTGATTGACGCCGATAGGGCCCCCTACTGAGGGGGCCGAACCCTGAACTCAGGAGCCAGCACCCCAGCCCACAAGCTGCATGGAGAGATCCCACACACGCTCAGCTGTGCGGGGATCCGTTGCCTTGTCAGACAATTCCTGGCTGAACTGCTGCCCGTTTTTCTTCTGGCGGTTACCCCAGCTCCAGTGCACGCCGGAGATAGCAAATTCGGGGTCTGCCACCACCTGTGCCACCCGTTCCCCGGCCAAAGCCTGGGTGACATAACCACCGGTGATGTTTTTTTGGAACCAGGGAAAGATGGTCTGGAAGGCCTTTGGCGTGTTGCGGAACAACGGTGTATCCGCCACGCAACCGGGGTAGAGGGAGCTGAACACGATGCCGGTCTCCCCATGCAGCCGACGATGCAGCTCCTGGGTGGTGATCATGTTGCAGAGCTTGCTGTCCTTGTAGGCCTTGCCGGGCTTGAAGGCCTTACCACTGGCCATGGTGATCGGTGCTTTGAAGCCCTGCTCGAA
>JAYKIX010000011.1:0-7487 GCA_035286005.1 Synechococcus sp.
CATGCAGCCGACGATGCAGCTCCTGGGTGGTGATCATGTTGCAGAGCTTGCTGTCCTTGTAGGCCTTGCCGGGCTTGAAGGCCTTACCACTGGCCATGGTGATCGGTGCTTTGAAGCCCTGCTCGAAGCCCGAGAGATCTCCGAGATCGGCAGGAGCCGGAATGGGAATTTTGCCTCCCAGCTCTTTGTTGTTGGCCGTGACAGTCCCGAGAATCACCACGCGGCGTGAAGGATGCTGGGAGGCCTGCAGCGAGTCCATCAGCATCTGAATCAGCAGGAAATGGCCGAAGTGGTTGGTGGCCATGGAGATCTCATAACCCTGGGGAGAACGCTCAGGCTGCTTGAGACGGGGTTTATAAACCGCGGCGTTGCACACCAGTGCATCCAACTCACCGGAGATGGAACCAATCAGGGTCTCCACACCGGAGCGGACGCTATCGAGATCGCCGAAATCGATGCGCAGGTGATTGACCTGCCGGGAATCGATGCCGAGTGAATCGGCGGCCTTGGCAGCACGGACTGGATCACGGTTGGCGGTGACAACTCGCCAACCCCGATCCACCATGGCCTTCACGGCATTAAGACCCACGCCTGAAGTGGTGCCTGTGATCAGCACGGTCCCCGATTGCGAGTCAGCGGCAGAGGAAGAACCAGGGGTGGCGGCCATTAAGAGTGGAGTTGATTGCTGGTGAGCAAACGTAGTCGTCTATCGGTTCCAAACGAACCCATCAGCACGAACCACCACAAAGGCGTGTCAGCGCCAGATCACACGCAGTCGGTTCGGAGCGATCCACTGGTCCTGTTCGTCCATCAGACGACGATCACCTCCGAGCGTGAAGAGGCGATCAAAGCGCTGCTGAAGATCGCGCAACTTGCCCAACTCCACGTCGACAACTGCAGAGAGCTCTCCGTGCCGCTCTAGGCGCTCCTGATACGCGAATGAAAGCTTCACAAGACTCACACCACCAAGAGCCACGAGACCCAGCTTCACAGCCAGAGCCAAGGCACTGCAAAACTTCTCGCGCGACTCCGTCTGGAGTTGGAGCTGGGCAGCCTTAGTGGCCGCATCCACTGGTTTCTTGGCAACAGCTGGGCGAATGGGTTGATTCGCCTGAGTAGTGACCCGGGGGCGCATGGGAGTGGAAGCAATACGCCTGGAACGACGCCGTGCAACTGTGCCAGCCGATGAGGGGGGCAAGATCGTGGATCAGATGCCCGCTTGTAACGCAGCGAACACCACCTGCCAAGGGGGCAGATGCCCCCTTGCAACGATCAGGCGCGGTAGAGGCTGACGCAAAGGCGAACGGCCAGCACTCCAGCATGGGCAGCCACCACGAGGGCGATGTAGATCTCGGACTGGGTGAGAGCGCTGGCCATGGGAATCCCTGGAAACCGTCTCATTCTTCCTGCCGAGAGCGGCAGGACGCCATCATTCGCAAAGGCCTGTCACACCGCCATGAACGCCGGACGTCCCGATCCCACCATCACGATCGATGCTCAGGCCATCCGGCAGCTCGACCTCAGCCCACTGCAATCCTGGAATGCGCAGCCCCTGGAGGAACGGCTCAGCCGTGGGGCAGTCCTGGAACTTCTCTACCTATGGCCCAGGGCCGACGATGATCCCCGCGAACTGAGCGAATGCCCTGAACCCCGACTCTGGGCACTCCGGGCCGATGCCCAACAGCCCTGGCTGCCCTTACTTCTGGAGCGGACGGGTGGCAGCTTGGCCCAACATGTGGCCATGTTGGTGCCCCATGACTTCAGCCCGAGTGAAGGGATCCGCTTTGACCCTCAGGCCCTAGAGATCTGGGTGACCCAGAGGCTGATGCTGCTCGACCATCTGGGCCGCCACCAGCCCCAAGCCCAACGGGGCAACCTGGCCCAGATGGCCGCCACCCTTGGCTACGAACTCGACCAGGGGTTCTGGGAGCTCTTGGATAAGCACCCCTGAACACCCCGGATTTGCCAGCCGTACCGATGAGGGCATGAGCATCAACATCTGGATGCTGATTGGTTTCTTGTTGGCCGCCTATTCCGTGATGGCCAACGATTCGCTGCAGACCCTCGGCACCTATCTCGTATCCAATCGAAGCCGCACACCTCAGGTGGCACAAATGGCGTTCTTGTGCACTGTCACCAGCGTGGTGCTGGGTCTGGGCTGGACGTTCCATGCAGGCGACCCCTCCTGGGGGCGCTTGACGCCCTTTCCCCTGCCAACGGCCTTCACCTGGGCCTACCTCATACCGCCTCTCGCGGTGCTGGCGCTCACCGCCTGGGGCGCCCCAGTGAGTACGTCCTTCCTGGTGCTGACGTCCTTCGGACCAGCCAGCATCGGCAAACTGCTGGAGAGTTCCCTCAGCGGCTATCTCCTGGCCTTCCTGATCGGTCTCTTGGCCTGGGGTCTTGGGTTTTGGCTACTCGAACGCTGGGTGTTTCAACAACCCTTCGACGACCAGGCCCCCCCACCGCTCTGGACAGTGCTCCAGTGGTGCACCACAGGGCTGCTGTGGAGCGTATGGATGGTTCAGGACCTGGCGAACATCTTTATCTATCTGCCCCGCAGGCTGAACGCGTCCGCCATGGTGGTCTGCACGCTCATCGTCTGCATCGGGCTCTGCCTTTTGGTCACCATCGGTGGCGGACCGATGCAGAGGGTGATCCAGTCCAAAACCAACAGCACGGATCTGCGCTCGGCGACCGCGATCGATGCCATGTTCGGGCTGTGCCTGTTGGGCCAGTCCTTGATGAGCAGCTTCCCCTTAAGCACCACCTGGGTGTTTCTCGGCCTGCTGGGAGGACGGGAGATCGGCTTGCGGTCCCACGGCCAATCAGGCTGCTCACCCTGCATGAACGGCCCTCGGATCCAAGGCCTGGGCAACGATCTGTGGAAGGCAGCCGTCGGCTTAATCGTCAGCGTCGTTGTTGCCCTCGCCACCCAACCAATGATCCGATGGGCAGCACACTGAAGTCGATTCAGCCCCAAGGGGAGAGAGCCAACTGCAGTGCACGGCGCCCGCTATCAAAGGCGAGGAGAAGAGATAGAAGCCGCAGCAACTGAGCCAAGCGCGCAGGGTGAACCCAATCGAGACGGGAGGCACTCCACTGCGCACTAAAGGCTGCTGTGAAGCCAAGAATCAACCCCATAGACACCTGACCACGCCCTTCCGACAAGAACTGAAGGGAAGCGGATGCAGCTGAACAAGCCACCGCAAGGGTGCTAAAGCGAATCGCCAGTCGAATCGGCACCGACAACGCCCGCACCATCAAGGGGACCATCACGAGCCCGCCTCCGAGACCCAGCATCCCTCCGGCCAGTCCTGCCACCCCTCCCACGGCGCCAAGACCGACCAAGGGAAGTGGCTTTTCCGGGGAGTCCTTAGGGTCACCAGCCTCAGCTCGAATCGTGAAGGTGAGCGCGAGATACATCAGGCTCTGAAGAGCCAGCAGAGACCATCCCTCGGCCAACCGACCGAGACGACTGAAGATCAGGGCCGTGATGAACGCCATCATCCCGATGACCAGCCCCTCTTTCCAGGGGATCATGCGACGACGCAGGTGCGTGAAAGTGCCGCCCAGCGCCGTGGGAACGATGGCAAACGTGCTGGTCGCCAGGGCTTGATGGGGAGTCAACCCCATCCACAGCAACAGAGGCGCGAAGATCAAACCACCGCCGATTCCCAGCAGACCGGCCAGTCCCCCGGCCACTAGGCCCAAAGGCACCGCCACCAGCCAATCAACCAGCTCCATGTGCGCCATGCCAATCTCAGCATCCTGCCGGCCGGACCCCCTTGAACCAGGCTGGTTGATGCCCCCGCTGGAACTGGAGGGTCCGGAACAGATGGCACTGGATGGCTGGCTTCTGGATCAATCCGTCGCCGGCCGTCTCGTGACCCCCCTGCTGCGCGTCTACACCTGGCCTGGAGCCTGGCTCTCGCTCGGGCACCATCAGCAAACTCTCCCCGGATGCTGGCGATCCCTGGAGCAGGCAGGCCTGGTGCAGCGGGTCCGGCGGCCAAGCGGAGGAGGGGGGGTGCTTCATGCGGGTGGGCTGACCTATGCCCTGATCTGGCCCCATGCCCCACGAGCGCGGCGCGAAGCGTATCAATCCACCAGCACCTGGCTGATCGAGGCCTTTGCCCGTCTTGGTGTTGAACTACAACCCGGAACCGGCACTGCCGAAGCCGGCCAATCCAACTGTTTCGCCAGCTCCACTCCCGCAGACCTGCTGGACCAGGAGGGGCATAAACGGATCGGAAGTGCTCAGTTCTGGCGGCGCGGCCATCTGCTGCAGCATGGCGAGATTTTGATACGCCCCCCCTGCACACTCTGGAAGAACCTGTTCAACACCGATCCACCGCCGGCATGGGATCGAATTGATCAGGAGGCGATCATCGCGGCGCTCCAAAGCAGCCTCAGGACGCTCTGGCCTGGTCGCGCTTGGCAGCCCTTCGTGCTGAGTGATGAAGAGTGGGACCAAGTCAAGGCGCGCAAGGGGCTCTATGACCTGTCGCTCGCTCCATCGTCATTGAGCAGTCCGGAAGCCTGCATCGATGCCACCGCCTGAACCAACGGCAAACCAAACGGGTAACCGTTCTGTCGGCGAGCAGCCTCGAGCAGGGGGGGCGGCAGCCGCAGGTTGAGGGCCTTGAGCACAGCCTCCCCCACATCACTCCGTTCCAAGGTTCCCCCTGGCAGTCCGGCACGATTGATCACCAGCAGGCGCCCCTGAGCACTGACCTCCAACGCCAGCACCGCTTTCCAGAGAGGTTCTGTCTCTGCAATAGAGGGAAGAGTCTCGAGCGGCTGTAGATGGTCTGCCAGGGTCTGGCGATCCCAGTGTTGAACTGGGAGATCCCGAAGCGGTGCATCATCAACAGTGCCGACCCAACGCCCTGCTCGAGTCACCAAAACCCAATCCGCAGGCCGGGCATCGGCTTCCATGCTTGATGGCCCCCCAAGCCGCAATTCACTGAGGCGCCTTAATGGCTGATCCGCCTCCAGAACTCTGAAGCGACGCGATGTGGCGGACGCCACGGTGAGCTGGAGCAGCACCTTCTGCAGCATCAAAATCTGCGTCTGGTTCCGGGAGGCACCCAGACCAAACCAGCCGAGCATCACCAGCCAAAGGGCACTGATCCCACCACCCTTCAGGAAGAACCAGATCCCTAGAAAAATCGCAAACAACGACAGGAAGCGACCCGTGGTGGTGGCCACCTGGATTCCCTTGCGCTGACTGCCGGTGAATTGCCAGACCAGTGACTTGAGGATCAGGCCACCATCCAACGGCAGCCCAGGCAGCAGGTTGAACAAGGCAAGCACCACATTGACGGCCGCCAGTTCAGCCACAAGGCGGCCAAGGATGGGATTGAAGTGATCCGCTGAATGGACGCTCAGCAGCAGACCAGCCCCCAACACCAAGCTCACCAAGGGGCCTGCAGCGGCCACACGAAAGGCACCCATTGCCGTGGCGCACTCCCGCTCAACACTGGCCACCCCCCCGAGCAGAAACAGGGTGATGCTTCGAACCTTGACCCCTTCCCGAAGCGCCACTAGGGAGTGTCCAAGCTCATGCAGAAGCACGGACACAAACAACAGCACTGCCGTCAGCAGACTGAACAGCCAAGAGCTCCACAGGCCCAAGGCCTGCACCTCAGTCAGAGCCCACCAATTGGGCTGGGCCAGCACCGTGATCAGCGTGACGACCAGGAACCAGCTGGGATGCACCCTGAGGGGAATCCCCCGGATGCTCATCAGCTGCCAACCTTCACCCACGGAACTCCTCCGGCCGGTCCGAAAAGGACCCTTGTCTTCGACAATCCTAGAAACAGCATCGCGAGGGCCATCCCCACTGCCATGAGCCAGTCCGCCATTGCCGTGAAAATCTGTGGCCTCACCACCCCAGAGCAAGCAGACGCCGTGGCCAGCCTGGGGGCTCGTGCCATCGGCGTGATTGGCGTGCAGGCCTCACCCCGCTTTGTTGACGCACCGATGCGCCGCGAGTTGTTCCAACATTTGGAGAAGCACCATCCATCCGTGGATCGGGTCTGGGTTGTGGCTGATCAAGGGGGAGCCCAGCTCGCCGATGCCCTCAGGGGCAAGGGCGTGCCCTCCGTGGTGCAGCTGCATGGGAACGAATCCCCTGAGACATGCGCCGCGTTGCGCAGTTCGCACCCGAAGACCCGCTGGTGGAAGGCCCTTCGGGTGCGGGAACCTGATGACCTGGAGAAATTGAAGAGCTACGGAGACTGCATTGACGCTTTGCTCTTGGATGCCTGGAGTCCGGAACAGCTCGGGGGTACGGGCCATCGCCTTGACCTGCGCTGGTTGGAGCAGCTCGAACAACAACTTCCAGACGCGATGCCCTGGTGGCTCGCCGGCGGCATCAGCGCCGAATGGATCCCCGAGTTGCTGGCCAAGGTCAAGCCCTATGGGCTGGATGCTTCAAGCCGGTTGGAACTCAAACCCGGGGTCAAAGATCTCGCCAAGGTGGCGGATCTACTGCAAACAGTGAAGGCAATGGGCGTCTAAGAAGAAAGGGCCCCGCTTGGGACCCTGAAACACCATGAGCCGACCTTGGATCAGGTGCTCAGCAAAGCTTCCTGCTGACGCACGAGTTCGAAGAACTCCTGCTTGAGGCTGGGATCGTGGCGGAAATCACCCCGCACCACTGAATTCACCATGCTGGTTTGGGGTTCACGCACCCCGCGCCATTTCATGCAGTAATGCTGGGCCTTCACGATGATTCCAAGCCCCTGAGGTTCGCAGAGACGCTCAATCTCGTCCGCCAGGATCATCACCGCTTCTTCCTGAATGTGGGGGCGAGAGAAGACCCAATCGGCCACACGCGTGAACTTTGAAAGGCCGATCACGCGACTGCCCGGCTTGATCCCGATCCAGCAGTTGCCCATGATCGGCACTAGGTGGTGGGAGCAGGCGGATCGCACTGTGATCGGACCGACGGTGTAGATCTCGTCGAGCTCTTTGACGTTGGGAAAGCTGGCCACCTTCGGCTGCTGGTGGTAGCGACCCTTGAACACCTCATGGAGATACATGCGAGCGACCCGCTCAGCCGTCTCTTCGGTGTTGTGATCGTTCTCGATGTCGATCACGAGGCTGCGCAGCAGATCGCGCACCCGATCACCCACCTCGGCTTCAAGAGCCTGCATCTCACCGGGAAGGATGTAGTCGGCAATGTTGTCGTTGGCCAGGAAGGAAACACCAGCGGCCTTGAGGCGAGAGCTGATCTGGCCAGAGACGGTTTGAACAACGCCTGCGGAGGTCTGAACCTTGCCGCCACTGAGGCCGTTACTGGTGGCTGGAAGAGTTGAAGTCATGGGAGGCGTAGTCAAAAAGCGCCGATAGCGGGCATGAGCGTGAGGTCTTCGATCACCTGGGTGGCCGGTTGCTGGGCAAGGTGAAGAAGTGCTTCAGCCGCCTGCTCGAGGGGCAGCATGGCACGCCGGTCAAAGGAACTGTCGACCGTGGGG
>JAYKIX010000012.1:0-11242 GCA_035286005.1 Synechococcus sp.
CCCAGCAGCGGCAGATGGGGGGGTCGTTGTTGCAGCTACTGACTGATCTGGGTCATGCGTTGCCTGAGCCCGTTCCCCTTGCTTGGCCTGCAGCCTGGGCCTGGGCCGCGGTTGCCCTGAAGGTGCCGGTGCAGGAGATGGTGGAGGGCTATCTCTATGGCTGGGTGGCCAACCAACTCAGTGCGGCGGTGCGTCTGGTGCCGCTGGGTCCCACCCGGGCGCAGGTGCAGCAGCAGCGTTTGCTGCCGCTGATCGCGGATCAGGCTTGCCAGTTGCTGGGGCAGGATCCCCGTGAGCTCTGGACCGGAGGCGTGGGGGCATCCCTCGCCCAGCTGGCCCATGCTGAGCTCTATTCCCGATTATTCCGAAGCTGATGGGCAGCAAGCTGCGTTTGGGAGTGGCCGGTCCGGTGGGCTCCGGAAAAACCGCATTGGTGGAGGCGCTCTGCCGGCGCCTGCGTGATCAGTTGCAGCTGGCAGTGGTCACCAACGACATCTACACCCAGGAGGATGCCCAGTTCCTCACCCGTGCTGGGGCCCTCGAACCGGCTCGTATTCGGGGAGTGGAAACCGGTGGCTGCCCCCATACAGCAATCCGGGAAGACTGTTCGATCAACCGGGCGGCTGTGGCGGAGCTGGAAGCTCAGTTCCCTGGTCTTGACCTGGTGCTGGTGGAAAGCGGCGGCGACAATCTGGCCGCCAGCTTCAGCCCCGAGCTGGTGGATCTCTACATCTATGTGATCGATGTGGCCGCAGGCGACAAGATTCCCCGCAAGGGCGGGCCTGGCATCACCCGTTCCGATCTGCTGGTGATCAACAAGATCGACCTAGCCCCTCTTGTGGGGGCGGATCTGGAGGTGATGGAACGGGACACCCAGCGCATGCGTGGCGATCGCCCCTGGTGTTTCACCAACCTGCACAGCCAAGAGGGCCTGGAGCAAGTGGTGGCCTTTGTGTTGCAACAGCTACCGAATTGAGCTGATTTGGTAGCTGTGTGTGCGAACGCTTTTCAATGTGTATTGCTTGATACTTGGTGAGACTCAGGGGTCTGAGACTTTCCAAGAGCGCTTAGCGCAGCAGCTATTCCCGCTCTCACACCATGTCTCAACCGTTGTCAAAACGCATCTTGATCAGCCTGGCGGCGACCTCCCTGGGCGTGGCCGTGACGGCCTGTGGCGGTGGTGACCAAGCCTCAAACGTCCAGTTTGACGACACCGTGAAGGTGGGTATCCTTCACTCCCTCACCGGCACCATGGCCATCTCGGAGTCCACCTTGGTGGACACCGAGAAAATGGCGATTGACGAGATCAACGCCGCTGGCGGCGTTGAGGTTGACGGCAAGAAGTACAAGATCGAATACATCGTCGAAGACGGTGCTTCCGATTGGCCCACCTTCGCTGAGAAGTCGAAGAAGCTGATCGATCAAGACAAGGTTCCTGTCGTCTTCGGTGGTTGGACCTCCGCCAGCCGCAAGGCAATGCTGCCGGTCTACGAATCGAAGAACGCTTTCCTCTATTACCCGATTCAGTACGAGGGGCAGGAGTGTTCTAAAAACATTTTCTACACCGGTGCCACCCCGAACCAGCAGTCGGAGCCGGCCACCGAGTTCATGTTCAAGAAGTCGCCTGCCGCTGGCAAGCCCTTCTTCCTGGTGGGTTCGGACTACGTCTTCCCCCGCACTTCCAACACGATCACCAAGGAGCAGCTCAAGACCCTGGGCGGCACCGTGGTGGGAGAGGATTACCTGCCTCTGGGTAACACCGAAGTCGCTCCGATCATCGCCAAGATCAAGAAAGCTCTTCCCGATGGCGGTGTGATCATCAACACCCTCAACGGTGACCAGAACGTCGCCTTCTTCAAGCAGATCCAGGACGCCGGCATCACACCGGCTAATGGCTACTACGTGATGAGCTATTCCATTGCGGAGGAGGAGATCAGCACCATTGGCTCCGAGTTCCTGGAGGGCCACTACGGTGCCTGGAACTACATGATGTCGATCGACACCCCGGCATCGAAGAAGTTCGCCGCCGATTTCAAGGCCAAGTACGGCTCCGATCGCATGGTCGCTGACCCGCAGGAATCGGCCTACAACATGGTCTACCTGTGGAAGGCCGCCGTCGAGAAGGCCAATAGCTTCGACGATGACAAGGTGCGTGAGGCACTGGTGGGTATCTCCTTCGATGCTCCGCAGGGCAAGGTCACGGTGATGCCGAACCATCACCTCTCCCAGACCGTGCGCATCGGTCAGATCACCAAGGATGGACAGTTCGAGATCCTCGAATCCACTCCTGGCCCCATCGCTCCTCAGGCGTGGAACCAGTTCGAGCCCAGCTCCAAGGGCTATGCCTGCGACTGGACCAACGCTGCTAAGGGCGAGCGTTACAAGCTCTGATCGCTCCAGTCAGGTCCTCTCCAAGACCTGATCTGCTCCGGAGGAACCCCGTTTGGGGTTCCTCCTTTCGTGGTTTCTGACCGCCTTCTCCCCAACGTCTGTGCAACTGCTTCTCGAAAGCCTGTTCAACGGGGTGGCCATCGGCTCGGTGTTGCTGATGGCTGCCCTTGGACTGGCGATTGTCTTTGGCCTGATGGGTGTGATCAACCTCGCCCATGGCGAGCTGATCATGCTCGGCGCCTACACCACCTACGTGGTGCAGCTGATCTTCAAGCTGCCCGCCCTTCAATCCATCTACAACCTTTACGTTCTGGTCGCGATTCCCCTGGCCTTTTTGGTGAGTGCAGTGGTGGGGATCCTGTTGGAACGCACGGTCATCCGTCGTCTTTACGGCAACCCACTGGAAACCCTGCTGGCCACCTGGGGCGTGAGTCTGATCCTGCAGCAGTTCGTGCGCACGGTTCCTTTGGCCCATGCCGCCGGTCTGATGCTCGCTCTGGGGTTGGGCTTTGGCTTGCCACTGGTGCTGCCTGTTCACCTGCTTGCTGGGCCGCGTGCCCGCCTCGTGCGTGCCGGCTGTTGGGCTGGCTCTGCTCTGGCGGGTGTTGTGCTCGCCGGTGGTTTGGCGTCGCAGATCAGTCGTATTGCCCGGGCCACCTCACGAAACGTTGATGTCACGGCTCCGCAGTGGATGCGCGGTGGGATCGAGTTGGTCGACTTGACTTTTCCGGTGCCCCGCTTGGTGATCATCGCGATGACCGTTGTGGCCGTGCTGGGGGTCACGTGGTTCCTCAACGGCAGTGTGTGGGGCATGCGCATCCGTGCGGTGACTCAGAACCGCTCGATGAGTGACTGCCTGGGCATCCCCACCGACACGGTGGATGTGCTCACTTTCGGGATCGGTTCGGGCCTCGCAGGTGTGGCCGGCGTGGCCGTGTCTCTCTTGGGATCGGTGGGCCCGAACGTGGGTGGTTCCTACATCGTGGGCTGCTTCATGGTTGTGGTGCTTGGTGGTGTCGGCAATCTTGTTGGCACTGTTCTGGCTTCATTCGCCATCGGCTGGTTGACGGATTTGATCGGAGCCGGTCGTCTCCTCACCATCTGGCCAGCGATGCCTGCGTCCCTGGCAGCCACGGTGAAGTTCTTTGCCACCACGAGCATGGCTCAGGTGATGGTGTTTGCCCTGATTGTGGCGTTCTTGCAGTTCCGTCCCGCGGGTCTTTTCCCGCAGAAAGGACGCATGGTGGAGGCCTGATTGATGTTGGAAGCTCTTCAACAACGCCGCTGGCGTTTGGTGCTGCTCTGGGTGCTGATCGTGGCGGCCATCGTGGCGGCCCCTGCGGTGTTGCCTGTGTTTCGGCTCAACCTGCTGGGTCGTTTTCTCTCGCTGGCGATCGTTGCCCTCGGCATCGATTTGATTTGGGGTTTTACGGGTTTGCTCAGCCTGGGGCAAGGCATCTTCTTCGCCCTGGGCGGTTACGCCGTGGCCATGCATTTGCAGCTGGCGAGCTCGTCGGGAAAGCCCAATGGCATTCCGGAGTTTTTCAGCCTTTATGGGGTCGATCGTCTTCCCGCGTTCTGGGCTCCGTTTCATTCGCCCCTGTTCACCTTGATCGCGATTTGGCTGGTGCCGGCACTACTGGCCGCTGTTCTGGGGAATCTGGTGTTCCGCAACCGAATCAAAGGTGTTTATTTCTCGATCCTCACCCAGGCAGCTCTGCTGGTGTTTTTCAACTTCTTCAACGGCCAGCAGAAGCTGATTAATGGCACCAACGGTCTGAAAACCGATGTCACCCAGCTGTTCGGTCAGGTAGTGGGTTCGCCGGAGATGCAGCGCGGTTTCTTCTGGCTGACGGCCGTGGTGGTGATCCTGGCCTGGGCCTTTCTGCGTTGGGTTGTGCGTGGTCGCTTCGGGGATGTGTTGATCGCGATTCGGGATGACGAGCCGCGCCTTCGCTTTGCTGGTTACAACCCCACCCTGTTCAAAACGATCGTCTTTGCGATGGCCGGTGGGCTTGCGGGCATTGGCGGTGCGCTTTACACGGTGCAGTCCGGCATCGTGTCGCCCCAGTACATGACTGTTCCTTTTTCGATCGAGATGGTGATCTGGGTGGCAGTGGGCGGCCGCGGCACCCTTGTTGGAGCCATTCTTGGTGCTGTTGTGATCAACTACGCCAAGAGCCTGGTGAGCGAGGCGATGCCAGAGAGCTGGCTCTTTATTCAGGGTGGTTTGTTCATCCTTGTGGTGACGGCCCTGCCCGAGGGTGTGATGGGGTGGTTCCGTGGCGACGGTCCCCGGAACCTCCTGAACCGGATCGGGATCTCTCGCCGGATTGCCACTTATCCGCAACTCGAACTTGATGGTCAGGAGGAGGTGCAGCCATGAGTGCGGCGTTATTGGAGCTCCGTGACATCACCGTCAGCTTTGACGGTTTTCTGGCTCTGCGCGAACTCAACTTGAGCTTGCAGCCGGGAGAACTGCGGGCGGTGATTGGTCCCAATGGGGCGGGGAAAACCACCTTTCTCGATGTGATCACCGGTAAGACGGCGCCGACCCAGGGTGATGTGGTCTTCAAGGGACGCTCCTTGGTGGGCACCCGTGAGCACCGCATTGCTCGCCTGGGTATCGGCCGCAAGTTTCAGAGTCCTCGGGTGTTCGAAAAGCTCAGCGTTCAGGAGAATCTGGCGTTGGCGGTGAGCCGTCCGAAGCAGCCCTGGTCGCTGCTATTTGGCGGCCTCAATGCTGGGCAGCGTGATCGAGTTCATCAGCTGATGAGCATCGTCAATCTGCAGTCGCGGTCTGATTGGGCTGCAGGTGCCCTGTCCCACGGTCAGAAGCAGTGGCTCGAGATCGCGATGTTGGTGGGGCAAGATCCGGACCTGCTGCTTGTGGACGAGCCAGTGGCAGGCCTCACCGATGAGGAGACGGATCTCACCGCTGATTTGCTCCAATCCCTCGCCGGTGATCACACCGTGTTGGTGATTGAGCACGACATGGAGTTCATTCGCCGCTTGGACAGCCCGGTGACGGTGTTGCACCAAGGCCATGTGCTTTGCGAGGGAACGATGGATCAGGTGCAGGCCGATCCAAGGGTGATTGAGGTGTATCTCGGAACCACGGAGGAGGAGAACCGATGACGACGCTTCTTGAGATGCGTGGGTTGAACACCTACTACGGAGAGAGCCACATCCTCCGCGATGTGGATCTAACGGTGAACGCGAGTGAGATGGTGTGCCTGATTGGCCGTAACGGCGTTGGCAAAACCACACTGCTCAAGTCGTTGATCGGTCTGCTGCGGCCTCGCAGTGGTGACATCGTGTTCAACGGCGACAGCCTCGATCGGCAGGCCCCCCATCAACGCGCCAGGGCTGGTGTGGGCTATGTGCCCCAAGGGCGGGAGATCATCCCCCAGCTGACGGTGGAGGAAAACCTGATGCTGGGTATGGAAGCCCTGCCTGGGGGATTGGCACGTAATCGGCGCATCGACCCGTTTGTGTATGAGTTGTTCCCGATCCTTCAGGAGTTTCTGTCTCGTAAAGGCGGTGACCTGAGCGGAGGGCAGCAGCAGCAGCTCGCCATTGCTCGGGCCTTGCTTGGCAAGCCCAAGTTGCTGCTGTTGGATGAGCCCACTGAGGGTATTCAGCCCAACATCGTGCAGGACATTGAGGCGGCCGTGCGGCGCATCATCGCCGAAACCGGCATCGGCGTTCTGCTGGTGGAACAGCATCTGCACTTCGTGCGTCAGGCCGATCGCTATTACGCCATGCAACGGGGTGGGATTGTTGCCAGCGGCCCCACCAGCGACCTCAGCCAAGCGGTGGTGGATCAGTTCCTGAGCGTTTGAGCGGCCGATGGTGTGTTACACGCTAATGACTCGTTTTCGTGTCATTGGCGTAACGAAGACGTGCTAGTAGAGGAGCTTCTCCCATAGGGCGGCCGCATTGATGTTGGTCTTCACCAGGTCCTCGTTAACGCTGCTCACGACGCGGCAGTCAAGGCTGTTGATCAGCAACCAGCAGTCATCACTCTCTGGTTTGGCGTCCAGTGCATGTTCCTGTGCCAGTCCGTTGTTCAGTAGTTGCTGACGCATCACGCCCGGCAGGCAGCCGCTGCTCAGGGGTGGTGTCAGCCATGTTCCGTGTCGTCGCACAAGCACGTTGGCGGTGCTGGCGCAGCAGAGGTCGCCGCGGGTGCTGAGCAGCAGGCCCTCGTCTGCACCGTGCGCGATCGCTTCATGGCGCACCTGAATGGCCTGCCCGTAGGCGAAGGTTTTGCAATGGCTCAGTTGGCTGTTGGCGTTGCGCCGTTCATGGCGACTGATCCACGTGCTGACAGTTGCAAAGCTCGGTTGGTGGGGGGTGAGCGTGAGCCAGAAGCGGTGTTGCGCAGGATTGGGTGCGCCTGCGGGCACTTGGATGCCTCGGGCGGCAGCACCATCGCGGCTCCAGTTCAGGCGCAGGGCGCCATGGCCTGCGTTCAGCCCCGCGTGGGAGATGGCTGCGCTGATCAGGGGCTCGAGGGTGGTCGCTGAAGGCGGTGTGGCCATGCCCAGCACGGCAGCTCCAGCGCACCAGCGCGCGAGATGGGCCTCCAGCAGCTGCACAGAGCCATCGCGAATCAGCACGGTTTCGAACACCCCATCCGCGAGTTGTAGCCCTCGGTCGCTGAGGGGGATTCCCAGCTCGCGGGGTGCGCCCCAGCGGCCGTTGATCCAAGCGATGCTGTTGCTCACGCCAGGGCCTCCAGCAGCGGTAGCAGTTTCCAATCCAGTTCATCGGCTTCCGCTTGAGGATCGGAGTCGGCCACGATGCCGCAGCCGGCATGCACCCGCAGTTGCTGGTTGTGGCGCAACACGGTGCGGATGAGGATGTTGCTGTCAAAGCGGCCATCCCAGTCGACCCGCAGCAGGGAGCCGCAGTAGGGCCCACGGGGGCTGGTTTCCAGCTCTGCAAGCCTTTGGCAGGCCCTCAATTTCGGAGCGCCGCTGATCGAGCCGCCCGGCCAGCTGGCTTCCAGTAGATCCACCCAGGTGCTGCCTGGCTGGAGTTGTCCACTCACCACCGAGGTGAGGTGATGCACCTGGGCATAGCTTTCAAGACCCACCAGTTGCGGCACCTGCACTGAACCGGGGATGCACACGCGCCCCAGGTCGTTGCGCAGCAGGTCAACGATCATCACGTTCTCGGCCCGGTCTTTGCTGCTGCACACCAGTTCAGCGGCATTGGCGGCATCGCGCATGGGATCGTTAGCGCGAGGGCGGGTGCCTTTGATCGGCCGTGTCTCGACGCGGCCATCGGCATGCACTTCCAGGAAACGTTCCGGTGAGGTGGAGAGCAGGGCTTCGCCTTCGGCATCCCCATTGGCCACGACGAGTCCTGCGAACGGGGCTGGACAGCGGGCCCGTAGGCGTTGGAACAACGACAAGTTCGAGCAGTCGGCGTCGATGGGACTTTCAGCGCAGGCGGTGAGGTTGGCCTGAAACAGATCTCCGCTGGCGATGAGTTCACGGATCCGTTCGACGCCGGCAGCAAAGGCGGTGCGGTCGGTGCGGCGCGTCCAATGGGTGTTCAGTGGTGTGGCCTGGGGATGGCCTGGTTCGGCAGCGTTGGTGTTGTCGGCAAGGGCGGTGAGCCATTGGGCCATGGCTGCATGGCGCAGGGGATCGCTTCCTTCCAGCCACAGATGTTGCCGTTGAAGGTCGAAGCGAAGCACCGGGTCGTGGCGGGCGATCCAGAGGCTGGCCATCGCATCGCTGCGCCAGGGATTTTGCGGTTCGGTCCAGGCGGCGGCGTCGTAGCTGAGCCATCCGGTCCAATGCCCGGGTGTGAGCTGGCGCAACTGATCGAAGGGATTGTGGGCTCCGGGTTCACCGGGCAAGCCCCGGCAGCAGTGCTGCTCGACCGGATCGGCCGCCAAGGTGATCCAGCGGCCCAGATCGCTGCCATCACCATCCAGCCAAATCAGGCCGGCTTCGCCCCAATGGTCTGCCATCGCTTCTGCCACCCTGGCGGGAGTCAGCCATCTGCAGAGGACTCGCCGTGCTGGCGACGTGGCCTGAGCGGTGCCATCGGTCGCGATGGGGTTGGTCAATGGCCAGCGCTGCAGAGATCGGGCCGGCCCGCATCACGGAGGGCTTGGTCCCGAATCCGGCAGCTGTCACACACACCACAGGGTTGTTCACCACCGCTGTAGCAGCTCCAGGTTTGGTCGATCGGAACCTTCAAGCGCAGGGCTTCCTCCACGATTCGTTGTTTGCTCCAGGTCACCAGGGGAGCCCACAGCTGGGGGCCATGGCCGTATGGCGCTGGGGATCGTTCCCTTCCAGCCAGAGTTGTTGATGCTGCAGATCGAAGCGCAGCACCGGGTCATGGCGGGCGATCCAGAGGCTGGCCATGGAATCCCCGCGCCAGGGATTTTGCGGTTCGGTCCAGGCGGCGGCGTCGTAGCTGAGCCAGCCGGTCCAATGCCCGGGTGTGAGCTGGCGCAACTGATCGAAGGGATTGCGTGCTCCGGGTTCACCGGGCAGGCCCCGGCAGCAGTGCTGCTCGACCGGATCGGCCGCCAAGGTGATCCAGCGGCCCAGATCGCTGCCATCGCCATCCAGCCAAATCAGGCCGGCTTCGCCCCAATGGTCTGCCATCGCTTCTGCCACCCTGGCGGGAGTCAGCCAGCCGCAGAGGACTCGCCGTGCTGGCGACGTGGCCTGAGCAGTGCCATCGGTCGCGATGGGCTTGGTCAATGGCCAGCACTGCAGAGATCGGGCCGGCCTGCATCCCGTAGAGCTTGATCGCGGATGCGACAGCTGTCACACACACCGCAGGGTTGTTCACCACCGCTGTAGCAGCTCCAGGTTTGGTCGATGGGGACCTGCAACCGCAGGGCTTCTTCCACGATTGTTTGTTTGCTCCAGGTCACCAGGGGAGCCCACAGCTGGGGTCCATGGCCTTCGCGTCCCACCTTGCTGCTGAGGTCGGCCAGGGTCTGAAACGCGGCTAAGTAATCGGGGCGGCAGTCCGGATATCCGGAGTAGTCGACGGCATTCACGCCGAGCACCAGTCGGTTGGCACCCCGGGCTTCCGCCAGGCTCAGGCCGATGCTGATGAACACGGTGTTGCGTCCAGGCACATAGGTGCTGGGGATGATGCCTTCTTCGACGCCGCCTGTGGGGATGGCTTGTTGCGCATCGGTGAGGGAGGACCCTCCCCAGCTGGCCAGATTCACGGCGATGGTCTGGTGCTCAGCGAGGCCCAGGGTGCTGGCGAGGGAGGCGGCGGCCTCCAGTTCGCGGCGATGGCGTTGGCCGTAATCGAAGGACAGGCCGATCACTCGGTGACCCGCCTCCATGGCAAGGGCCGCAGCGGTGGCGGAATCAAGGCCACCGGAAAGCAGAGCGATCGCGGTTGATTCGGTCATGCAGCTCATTCTGTTGCCGGGGGACGTAGCCAGGGCTTCAGCGCACCTGCAGCCACTTATGGCTTTGCAGGCTGAGCCGCCAGCGGGGGTGGCTTTGGGCGTAGCTGATCGCCAGTTGTTGACCGTTCTGGCATTGCCAGCCCGGTTGCAGGAGCCAGCTGGCCTGGGGCGCTTGGGAGGCGGCCACTTCGGCGAATAGCAGGTCGTCGGGTTCATGCACCACCACCTTCAGCTCGTGGCAGGCACTGAGCACCTCCGCCTGTGGTGGGCTGTGGCGTTTGGGCGACAGGGTGATCCAGTCGGGGTTGCCGCTCAGGGGATCGACGCCACTGGTCTCGATGTGAACCGGCAGCGTGCAGGCTTTGCGGATTGCGCCCGTGAGCCCATCGAGGTTGTGGTGCAGCGGTTCTCCGCCGGTGATCACCACGAAGGCTGCGCCGGCTTGCCCGGCTGCAGCTGCTTCAGCGGCAAGGTTTTCTGCGCTCAGCAGGGGGTGTGAGCTTTCCGGCCAGGAGTGTTTGGTGTCGCACCAGCTGCAGCCCACGTTGCAGCCCGCCAGGCGGATGAAGAAGGCGCTGCGGCCGGCATGGAGCCCTTCCCCCTGGAGGGAATGGAAGGTCTCCACAACCGGCAGCTGCTGGCTCAAAGGCTGGTGCTGCTCGCCGCCTGCTCGGCCTGACGCAGGGCTTCGCTGGGGCTGGAGGGTAGCCGCTGCTGGGCCGCTTCGATCAGGCCGCGGAACAGGGGATGGGGTTGCCCAGGCCGGGAGAGGAATTCGGGGTGGTACTGGCAAGCCGTGAAGAAGGGATGGCCGGGCAGTTCGATCAGTTCCACCAGGCGCCCGTCGGGGGAGGTGCCGCTGATCCGGTAGCCCGATTCCAGGAACAGAGTCCGATAGGCATTGTTGAATTCGTAGCGGTGGCGGTGGCGCTCGTAGACCACTTCATCGCCGTAGAGCCGCTCCGCCATTGTTCCTTCCGTGAGACGGCAGGGGTAGACCCCCAGGCGCATGGTGCCGCCCAGATCCACCACGTCCTGCTGTTCGGGCAGCAGGTGAATTACCGGATGGGGCGTGTCGGGATCGAGTTCGGCGCTGGAGGCGCCGGTGAGGCCGGCTTGGTTGCGGGCCCATTCGATCACCGCGGTCTGCATGCCCAGGCAGAGGCCCAGGAAGGGCACCCGTTGCTCGCGGGCCCAGCGGATTGCCGCCACCTTTCCGTCGACACCACGGTTGCCGAAGCCTCCGGGCACCACCACGGCATCCATGCCCTTCAGCAGCGCGTCGGCCCCATTGGTTTCGATCTGCTCGGCGCAGATCCAGTGCAGATCCAGGGAGGCGTCCTGGGCGATGCAGGCGTGGCGCAGGGCTTCCACCACCGAGAGGTAGGCATCGTTGAGCTGCACGTATTTGCCCACCAGGGCCACCTTCACGGTGGG
>JAYKIX010000013.1:0-14654 GCA_035286005.1 Synechococcus sp.
ATGGTTTTAGCGTCCACCCCAGCAACACCCACCGGCCCTGACCCTTCGAATCGCTCTGCTGACGGTGTCGGATCGCCGCACCCTGGCCGATGACCGCAGCGGCGACTGCCTCCAGGAGAAGCTGCAAGATGCCGGCCATCAGCTGGCCGAGCGTGCCATCTGCCCAGACGACCGCTACCAGGTGCGGGCTCTGGTGAGCGGCTGGATCGCATCAGACGGTGTTGATGTGGTGATCACCAGCGGCGGGACGGGATTGACCGGCAGAGATGGAACCCCCGAGGCCATCCAGCCGCTGCTGGACAAACAGATCGAAGGCTTTGGAGAACTCTTCCGTGTGCTGTCTTTCGAAACCATCGGCACCAGCACCCTGCAAAGCCGCTGCTTGGCGGGCGTCGCCAATGGAACGATTGTGTTTGTGCTGCCCGGGTCGCTGGATGCAGTTCAAACCGCCTGGGAGCGACTGATTCAGGCCCAGCTCAACGCTGACACCCGCCCCTGCAACCTGGCGGAACTGATGCCACGGTTACGGGAACCGGCGGACCGACCCGCCAATCCCTAAAACGGAATCGGCATGGTGACAGCAGCGGGTTCGGGGGAGCAGGCCGGAATGCGCTGATTCACCACCTCACCCACCACCACGATGGACGGGGAGGCAAAAGCCTGGGCCTTTGCTTCCTCTGCGACCGACGTCAGGGTGGACGTGAGACATCGCTGCCCCGCCACGGTGCCCTGCTGAATCAGAGCCACTGGCGTGTCTGCCGCCAACCCCCCTGCCATCAGCTCCTCAGCGATGCGCGGGAGATTGTGCAGGCCCATGTAAATCACCAATCCATCGCTCGCGGTGGCCAACGCACGCCAGTTCACCGAGGGGCGACGCTTGTCGATCTCCTCGTGGCCGGTGACGAAGGTGACGGATGAACCCGCGCGACGATGGGTCACAGGGATGCCGGCATAGGCAGGGACTGCAATCCCTGAGGTCACACCCGGCACCACCTCCACAGGAACGCCGCGCGCCGTGAGGTGAGCAGCCTCTTCCCCACCGCGACCAAACAGAAAAGGATCCCCTCCCTTCAGACGCACCACACAGCCGTGGCGCTGCGCGAGCTCCACCAACACCGCATTCGTGCTCGGTTGGGGCACCGAATGGTGACCGCGACGCTTGCCCACGAAATGGCGCTCGCAACCCTCGGGCACCAGATCGAGCACCTCTTTGGGTACAAGCGAGTCATAAACCAAGGCATCACAGCATCCGAGCAGGCGATGGGCCTTAAGGGTGAGCAACTCAGGATCTCCCGGTCCTGCACCCACCAAATACACAGTGCCCACAGCTGTGCCCTCAGATGCAACAAGGTCCACAGACGAATCAGTCACGGAAGGAGAGATAAAAGAGAAATCAGACCGGAGCGCAGCTGCTGGTCATCCAGCAGCGAGGGCAATCCTCCAGCCTGCCGCAACGCCTCCGCCATGCGGTTAGGGGCGAGAGCGAGTGGGAGCGGACAGGCGGAAGGATGCTGCTTAGCGTGCAGCTCCCAAGTATCAGCAGACACCAAAGCGGATCCCAGCTGTGTACCCAGCAAAGCCAAATAGCGGCTTGCCAGGCCAGGACGCAGAGGGTGATGCACCACCACGATGCTTTGTCCATCAGCCTTGCCGGCCTGAATCCAAGCCCGCAACAACTCCCACCATTGGGGCCAAGCCCCCAGAAAGGGCAGCATCGTGACCTGCCCACCGGCACGCCGCATGCGGTCTCGGATCTGGGGAAGATCCGAACGGGCATGGCTACCCGGCAACAGCAACAAGGGCATCAGCCAATAGTTGGTATCGGCCTCGGTGGGAAGAGGTTCCGCCGTCAACGCCTCCACCTCCACCGGTGCCTGGCGCTGAACCTCCAAATCCTTGGCGAACTCCAACAGGCAAGCAGGGATTTCACCACCACTGCGCCCATGCACAACCAAGCGCAGCACGGCGCGGGTGGCACCAGTGGAGGCAGCACAAACTGGTGGCGCAGGGCACAAAAATGCCTGCTTCCGTAACAACCGCCACGGATGCATCACCCCCTGTGCTGATGAAGTCTGCGGATTGTTAGCCATAACGGTCTGCATCATGACGAGTCAGCGACGCCGCCCGGAACAGACCCAGCGCCGCCTGGCCATCCAGGCCAGCTCCAGACGCAGCCGAAATACCGCACCCACTGGCAACAGCACAACCGGCTGGGATCAGGAGACTGTCGAACGTGGCCACCGCTACGACGAGCCCAACCCTGAATCCTTCAGACCCGAACGCTTCGAGGAACCGCGACGAAGGGAGACCCGCAACGCTCAGAACCGGCGCTACCAGGACGAACGGATGGTCGACAACCGTCGCTATGGCCATGCCTATGACAGCTATCCAGACGCGCGGATGATCAACGACCACCGCTACGCCGACGGCTACGACAGCGATCGCCAGCCAGAGACCTGGGATTCGCGGGAGCCCTATGGGCAAAGCCGCGAACGCTCGGAGCTCGATCAGGACCTGGAGGCCATGGGGAAGGTGTGGTCGATGATCCGCCAAGGCGCCGTGCGCATGCTGGGCGAAATCGGACGTCAGTACTGATTGCAATCTGAGCAGCCGCATCTCGTCATCGATGCAGATGGTGGCGACGCTGCATGTATCAAAAAGCACAAAATTGCGATCAAAACCGAGCTTTTTTGTTCCATCTGTTACCGAAATGGCCCCCCACTGATCGCTAAATATCCGCTCGACAGCGCTACCGGCCGTTGAGGTGCCGCTGACACCGTGACGGGCCAGCCCGATCCACCTCACGCCACGTTTACTCCTCACTCCATCGTTCTCACCATGACCAGCAGCGCTCCCTCCAGGCCTTATCTCGACGGGAAGAAACTGAACAAGATCGAGCAGAACAAGGCCGAAAAGGATGGACTGCTCGTGGGCAGCGAGATCGACAAGTTCGCCGAGATGGGTTGGGAGCAGGTGGATGAAACCGACCTGCAGCTGCGCCTCAAGTGGTATGGCATGTTCTGGCGCCCGAAAACCCCGGGCAAATTCATGCTGCGCTTGCGCGTGCCCAACGGCATCCTCAGCGCCCAGCAGTTGAGGGTTGTGGGCTCCATTGTTGAGCGCTACGGCGAAAACGGCAGCTGCGACATCACCACCCGCCAAAACCTGCAGCTGCGCGGAGTGTTGCTCAGCGATCTTCCTGAAATCCTCAAGCGCCTCAAGGAAGCAGGCCTGAGCACCATTCAGTCGGGCTTCGACAACCCCCGCAACGTGACCGGCAATCCCCTTGCCGGCATCGATCCCCAAGAGATCGTTGACACTCGCCCTTACACCACCGAACTGAACAACTTCCTCACCAACAACGAAGAGGGGAATCCCGAATATTCCAACCTTCCGCGCAAGTGGAACACCGCCGTGGCAGGAGCCAAAGACAACTTCCTGCTCCACAACGACATCATCTTCCACCCCGTTGAAAACAACGGCGAACTGGGATTCGGGGTTTGGATCGGTGGCATCCTCTCCTCCCAGATGAATGCCTATGCCCTCCCCCTCAACGCCTGGGTGAAGCCAGACGAACTCTGCAAAATCACCGACGCTGTGATCCGCCCCTGGCGCGACAACGGCGAACGCGACAAACGTCCCAAGGGACGATTCCGTCTCTATGTCGACCAGATGGGGCTTGATGCCTTCCGCTCCATGGTGGAAGAGCACTTCGGTCCGCTCACCCCGGATCCCGGCTCAGTCTTCGACGAAACCCCCCGCTCCCACTACGGCATCCATGCCCAGAAGCAGGACGGTCTCCATTACGCCGGCCTGCATGTGCCCGTCGGCAGGCTCACCGCTGAAGACCTCCAAGATCTCGCCACCGCAAGCCTCAACTACGGCAACGGTGAAGTGCGCCTCACTGAAGATCAGAACGTGATCCTGGTGGGTCTGCCGAGCGACAAGCTGGCTGAATTCCAGGGCGATGCACTGGTGCAGCGATTCCCGCTGGAGCCCGGCAGCATCGCAGCTGGCACCGTGTCCTGCACCGGGAATGCTTACTGCCATTTCGCCCTGGTGAACACCAAAGATCAGGCCGCTGAAATCGCCACCAAGCTCGATGCCGAGCTGGAGCTTCCGGAAGAACTGAAAATCCACTGGACAGGCTGCCCCAACAGCTGCGGCCAGGCCTACATGGGCGCCATCGGCCTCACCGGCACCAAAGCCAAGAACAAAGAAGGGGTGATGGGTGAGGGCTACACCCTCACCATCGGTGGCTCCCAGGGTGCCAACCCGCAGGTGGGCGAATTGCACCAAAAAGCCATTCCCGCCGAAGACATTCACGGCGTGCTCAAACAGCTGTTGATCGACAAATACGGCGCCAAACCGCGCAGCTGACCTGCCAACAACCTTTCGAAGAGTCGTGGCGCTTTCTTTTGAAGCCATGGCCTTGATCGGCAATCTTCCCAACGCTCTCCACCTCTGCAGACCGCTACGTCCATGGCTCAATCCCGCGATCTCTTTTCCCGCTTGGTGAACTGGTTCACCAGCAGCGGCACTGACAAGGCTCCGATTTCACGACCAGCCCATCAGCGCGATGTGTTCTCAAAATTGATGAACAAGATCAGCGGCTGAATCCCGGAAACGGTCATCGCAACAACCTTTTTCCTGTACTGAATTCAACGCATCTTCATGAGCGTAACTGCTTCTCAGATGGACTATGTCCTTCCCAATGAGCTCGTCGACGGCATGATCGCCGCCGGCGGCAAAAAAGCCACCGTCAGTGTTAAAAACCTGCTGATCCGCGGCTTCTACTCCGGTGCAATCCTTGGCCTGGCGGTAATCCTCGCCCTCACCGTGGGCCTCACCACCAAGATGCCGTTCATCGGCTCCCTGCTTTTCCCCTTCGGCTTCGCCAGCATCGTGCTGTTCGGCATGGAGCTCGTCACGGGCAACTTCGCCTTGCTGCCTATGGCCACCTGGGCAGGTCGAAGCACCTGGCGCGCCACCTTCCGCAACTGGGCATGGGTGTGGTTTGGCAACTGGATTGGTACCGCCGTGGTAGCCGTGATCATGGCCATCAGCCTCACCAACGCATTCACGGTTGAACCCATGTCTGCTGCTGCTGCAGCTGCTGCTACCAAGGTTGCTGCCGCCACAGGTGATGCAACGGTCATTAACGCATCGATGTGGCAGCAAGTAGCACAGAAAATCGTCGATCTCAACGTTCTGAACGTTGTCAAGAAATACGAGAGCCTTGGTTCTACAGGCTTCTTCCTCGCCTTCCTGCGTGGCGTAGTCGCGAACTGGCTGGTATGCCTCGGCGTGACCATGGCGTTGGTAAGCAAAAGCGTACCCGGCAAATTGCTGGCCTGCTGGCTCCCCATCACTGCCTTCCAATCGATGGGCATGGAGCACATCGTGGTCAACCAGTTCCTGCACACCATGGGGCCGATTCTTGGTTCCGGTGTGAATTACGGCCAAGTGATCTTTTGGAACTGGATTCCTGTCACCCTGGGCAACATTGTGGGTGGCATGGTGTTCATCGGCATGCTCTTCTACAGCACCCATCGCACCACGGTGGACAACGTGCTGCCCACCGAGCACGATGACAAGCTGGAGCGCGAACTGGCCGCCGAACTTGGTGCCCGCTGATCACTCGTCTGTGAACAACGCCGTGAACGAAGCCGCTCTCTGGGAGCGGCTTTCCCAAGCTTCACGCAGGGCTCCTTTGGATCCCTCTTGGCTGGGGGAGGTTTACTCCCCCAGCCTTTCGATTGAGCTGCGCCGCGCTGTTGCCGAAAAAATTGGCATGTTGGCCGAGCAAGGCTGGACCGTGGTACGGAACCTGATCTCTCAGCACGGAACCCAAAAGGAACTGATTCTCGCCGCTGGTCTCAGCCATCAAACAGAGGCTCGGGATTGGCTTCTCAAGCTTCTGGGTGAAATCAACTGCGAACTCGACCCCGGCCAGGCCTTGGTGGTGCTGCAAGCCTTGGCCTGCTGGGGCGGCGAACTACCGCTCGCCCTAATCGAACAAACCCTGGCCTTGCCAGGTTTGCAACTGCGATTGACGGGCCTTCAGTTACTGGGATTCCACGCCCACCACCTCAACGACACCACCCTGTTGCAACTCTGCGAGCCCCTCCTCAACGACTTCCGAGATCCAGTGCCACTCGCAGCAATTCGATTGCTGCAACGACGAGATGGCACCGCAGTGAGCGAACGCTTGGCGCACCTGAGTGGCACGGGCTCGGAGGCCGTGGCCGCAGCAGCGCTGCGGGCCCTGGGGTGCATCGCCACCCCCACCAGTCAGAGCTGGCTACTGGAACTAAGCCAAAGCCTGCCTGAAGGGGAGCGGAGACAACTGGCCTGCAAACAACTCCAGCAGCAATACCGCACCTAAATCAAGCATCAAAAAGCCCGGATCACTCCGGGCTTAAACGATTCCCCCTTGTGGTCAGAACTTCACCATTTCTTGTAGGGAAGGAACTTGCCACACATGGTGATTTTCACACGCTCTCCTTTGGGATCCTCCACCTTGTCCACATCGAGGGTGAAATCAATGGCGCTCATAATGCCATTACCAAACTTCTCCTGAATCACATCCTTGAGCGGCATGCCGTACACCTGCATGATCTCGTAGAAGCGGTAGATCAGCGGATCAGTCGGGATCACAGGATCCAAGCTGCCCTTGGTGGGATACTCCTGAATGGCGGCCGTAATCGCGGGATCCAAGGACAACAGCGAGGCCAACTTCTCGGCTTCTTCTGGCGACGCGGTCGCCTGGCCGTAAAACAGCGAAGCAATCCAAACCTCATCCAAACCGAGTGCTGCCTCGAGATCTGAGAAGCTCAATCCTTTGGCTTTCTTGGCCGCCATCAGGCTTGCCGTCACTGTGGCCTGGGAAGGAGCCGCCAGGGATGGCGTCAGCGTGGAAGCAGTCATCAATACAAAAACAAACAGAACTGCTAAATCAAACGATCTCCTTCACAGGAGGTTGAGCAGCTGAGCAAGCTTGCCCCCACCCAGCCACCAGGAAAGACACATTGACTACCAAATTGCCTCTCCAAATCCACGCATTTTTGCAGCAACGATGACAGCGATCGCGAGCAATCACCTGGATCATTCTTTCAGCGACGTTCGTCCTACATGCTCCGATTGCTCACTCAAAGCATGGCTCAGCTGGGCGTGCCTTCAAGCGCTGCCAACACCGCAGAGCCTCGCTTTTCCACCCTCATGGCAGAGCGCCTCTATTACGCCGAAGGTCGACATCACCCGCAGCATCCTCGTCATGGCAGCCAGGCAGGTCTGGGCCACTGGTAACAACCGCTACTTCTAGCGCCAGTGGTGAAACGGAGGATTGAAAGGTTTGGCCCCGTAGCGGTGCGTTCTTCCACTTCCACCGATCCCGCCGCAAAAACGCGCTTTAAGGAACTTCTGCGCAAGGTGGGAAGTGGCGAACACACCAGCCAAGGACTGAGTCGGGCAGAAGCTGACGAAGCTTTCGAGTTGATGCTCACCGGTCAAGCCAGCGACACACAGATCGGCGCCTTCCTGATTGCCCACCGCATCCGTCGGCCGGAGCCCCAAGAACTCGCGGGCATGGTCGACACCTACCTGCGCCTTGGCCCCCGCCTGCGAAGCCCCCAAGATCAAAGAAGGCCCGTGTGTTTTGGCATGCCCTTCGATGGCCGCAAGCGCACCGCACCTCTGTATCCGCTCACAGCTCTGGTGCTACTGAGCGCCAAGCAACCGGTGGTGTTCCAGGCCGGTGGTCGGATGCCAGTGAAATACGGAGTCACCGCGGCGGAATTGTTCGCAGCCCTCGGACTCGACCTGGCCAGCCTGCCCATCGACAAGGTGCAGCAAGGCTTTGAACAGCACGGACTGGCATTGATCCATCAACCCACTCACTTCCCACTCGCCGACACGCTGAATCCCCATCGCGACGATCTGGGCAAACGACCACCCATCGCCAGCGCCGAATTGCTTTGGACGGCCCACGAAGGTGAGCACCTGCTGGTGAGCGGCTTTGTCCACCCCCCCACCGAAAGCCGGGCCTGGGAAGCGTTAACACTCTCCGGGGAGAGCGAAGTGATCACCGTGAAGGGCCAAGAGGGAGGCACAGACCTACCCATTAGCCGGGCCTGCATCACAGGGCGCCTCAACGCTGGTCAGCCAGCCGAACGCCTGATCCTTCATCCCCGAGACCATGGCTATATCGGCGGGGATCCCGAATGGACCGACTTGGACACCTGGCGGGAGCAAGCCAATGAAGCACTCGAGAACAGTGGGCCCCTAGCGGCAGCGTTGCGCTGGAATGCCGGCACCTATTTATGGCTCGCAGGTCAAGCCACCAGCCTTGAGAGTGGCTTGACCGCGGCCGCAACAGCCCTCGAGACAGGACGTGCCACGACAACCCTGAATGCACTGAAGCGCTGGAGAGCGTCTGTGGGAGGGTGATCGATCCCCACGGCCGTGCCGGCCCGATCCCCTGTGAAACGGTTCCGTTTTCCAACCCTGCTGAGCGCTTTCCTCACGCTGCTCAATGACCGGCTAAGCGAAAGCATTTTTCTGCCGTTATTGCCATTTCTGCTGGAGGATTTCAGCAACAGTGGCAGCACAGTGGGGCTGTTGTCTGGCACCTATGCCCTCTCGCAATTCGCTGTCGCCCCGCTAATCGGTGCCCTCAGCGACCGTTATGGCCGCAAACCGGTCATCAGCCTCTGCGTCTTGGGATCCGTGCTGGGCATGGGTCTGTTCGCCACCACCTTGACCCTGCCCTGGCAGCAGCTGTGGCCTGCTGCTTCGGCAGCAGGCCTTCCACTGGCGATGCTGTTTCTGGCCAGAATCATCGATGGTGCCAGCGGCGGAACCGCCGCCACAGCCACGGCAGTGCTGGCCGACATCACCACACCGGAAAACCGTGCCAAAGCCTTTGGCCTGATCGGCGTGGCCTTCGGGCTCGGATTTGTTCTCGGCCCAATTTTGGGGGGACTGCTCAGCGGAATCAATCGCACACTGCCAGCCTGGGCGGCGACAGCGTTTGCACTCACCAATCTGATCGTGGTGCTCGGCATGCTGCCCGAAACCCATCCCATGGATGCGCGCAAAGCACTACCACGCAAACGGGAACTGAACCCTGCCACGCTTCTGGCCCGCGTGTTCTCCAAACCGGACGTACGCCGACTCTCGATTGCCTTCTTTGGCTTCTTCATGACCTTCAACGGTTTCACCACCGTGTTGGTGCTCTATCTGCGCAATATCTTCAACTGGGATCAAGGGATGACCAGCCTTACCTTCGCACTCGTGGGTGTGATCGCGATGGTGGTGCAAGGGGGTCTGATTGGCCCCCTGGTGAAGCGCTTCGGAGAGCTTCGACTCACCCTTACCGGCATCGGCCTGCTCACCGTGGGATGTCTACTGGTGCCACTGGCTTCCCCCAACAACTCCGTGCCGGTGGTCTACACAGCGGTGGCGCTTCTCGCCCTGGGCACCGGTTTGGTCACCCCATGCCTGCGTGCCTTGGTGTCCCGCCGGCTCGGCAGTGACGGCCAAGGTTCAGCCCTCGGCGGACTGCAGGGCCTGCAGAGTCTGGGAACCTTCCTTGGTGCTTCCGCCGCTGGCTTCAGCTACGACCGGATTGGCCCCACCAGCCCCTTCTGGTTTGCGGTGGTGATGTTGTTTGGGGTGGCACTGCTGGTGGCTGGAGGTCTTCCCAAACGCGACCAGAGCCTCGAGGCTTAAGCAGCAGCGAAGAACACCTGGCATCAGCAATGTGATTGCTACGTTGCCAAGAGAGGTTTCCGCCCCGTTTCCCGTCCCTGATGGCAGCACGTTCCCTGGATCCTGATCTCTATATCAACAGGGAACTGAGCTGGATCGCCTTCAACCAGCGGGTGTTGGCCCAGGCACTCGATCAGCGCACCCCTCTGCTGGAACAGGCCAAATTCAGTGCCATCTTCAGCAACAACCTGGATGAGTTCTTCATGGTGCGCGTCGCATCACTGAAGTCTCAGGTGGAGGCTGGCTTGAGCAAAACCAGTGCTGATGGCCGCACCCCTCAACAACAACTGAAAGCGATCCGCACTGCGCTGATCCCCTTGCTGCAAACCCAGCAAAAGCACTACCGCGGCTATCTCAAACAACACCTCGCCCAACATTCCGCCCACCTGCTGGATTACCCCCAGCTCAACGATCGGCAGCGCCTCTGGATCGACAACTTCTTCCAGACAGCGATCTTTCCGGTGCTCACACCTCTGGCGGTGGATCCGGCTCACCCATTTCCCTTCGTCAGCAATCTCAGCATCAACGTGGCCGCGCTCGTCGTCGACCCCGACAGCGGCCAGCGTCAGTTGGCACGCGTGAAGGTGCCCCAAAAAATGCTGCCCCGGTTTGTGGCAATCCCCACCGATCTGAGCGATGCAGAAACGGAGCCTGTCCACACCGCCGTGCCCTTGGAGCAGGTCGTGGCTTTCAACATCGGCCTCCTGTTCCCCGGCATGACCGTTGAAGGCCATTACTTCTTCCGGGTCACCCGTGACGCCGACCTGGAACTGCGCGATCTGGAGGCCGACGACCTCATGATCGCCATCGAACAGGGCCTCCACAAACGCCGCATGGGAGGCGAAGTGGTGCGCCTTGAAGTGGCCAACGAGATGCCTGACGACGTGGTCGAGATGCTGATGGAAGGCATGTCGGTCAGTGAAGACGACCTTTACCGGATTGATGGTCCCCTCGGACTCGATGACCTATTCAGCCTGATGGCCATTCCTTTGGATGGCCTCAAGGACGAGCCCCTCAGCGGGCACACCCCTATCAACCTGGCGCGCACACAACGCAGCAAGCTCGAAGACGGCTCCATCAAAGAAGAGGAGTTCCAGAGCATTTTCTCGGTGATCAGGCGCCGTGATGTGTTGCTGCACCATCCCTACGACCTCTTCTCCACCTCCGTCGAAGAATTCATCAACCAAGCAGCCGACGATCCCCAGGTGATGGGGATCAAGATGACCTTGTATCGAACCTCAAAAGACTCACCGATCATTGCGGCGCTGATTCGTGCTGCCGAAAACGGCAAACAAGTGATGGCACTTGTGGAACTCAAGGCCCGTTTCGACGAAGACAACAACATCCAGTGGGCCAAACATCTGGAAAGCTCAGGTGTGCATGTCGTCTACGGCGTGATCGGCCTCAAAACACACACCAAGATTGTGTTGGTGGTTCGCAAGGAAAAAGAACGGTTACGCAGCTACGTGCACATCGGCACCGGCAACTACAACTCCAAAACCTCGAAGCTCTACACCGACCTGGGCCTTCTGTCAGCCCAACCGGAACTGGGCCAAGACCTTGTGGAGCTGTTCAATTACCTCACTGGCTTCTCGAAGCAGCAAAGCTTCAGGAAATTGCTCGTGGCTCCGGTCACCCTCCGCAAAGGGATGGAAGGGTTAATTCGACGGGAGATCAAGCACGCCAAGCAAGGCCTCGGCGGCCACATCCGCGCCAAGATGAATTCACTGGTGGATCCCGCCATCGTTTCGCTGCTCTACGAAGCCTCACAAGCTGGCGTCGTGATCGAACTGATCATCCGAGGCATGTGCTGCCTCTACCCAGAACGCGCGGGGATCAGTGACACGATCAAAGTGATCAGCATCATCGGACGCTATCTCGAGCATTCGCGCATCTTCTGGTTCGCCAACAACGGGGAACCTGAGGTTTATATCGGCAGCGCCGATTGGATGCCTCGCAACCTGGATCGTCGCGTGGAAGCATTAGTTCCCATTGAAGAACCGGAACTGCGCCAGCAACTGGAACGCCTGCTCGATCTCTACCTCCTTGACGACCGAGGCGCCTGGGACATGCACAGCGACGGCAGTTTCAGCCTGCGCCAACCGGGGCAACCAGCCCTGAACAGTCAGGTGACCCTAAACGAAGCATGGCGCCGTGGCTTGCGGACCAGCCAATCCAGTCCAAAACCGCGCCCTGCTAAACAGCCGTCGAAACTGTGACTAGCGCTACACACCCAAGACGAAATCCGCATTAAAGAAACTAAAAAAAATTGCAAAGAAAAGGCATTTTTCATAGGAAAAAGTGCCGATAACCTTCTCAATCCTTGTTCTGGATATTTTCAGATTTGATACCGCCAAGGCGCACCTGCGGTGCTAAATTTCGCCCAAATCAAATCTCAGGAGGCCAGGGTGATGGGGATCCCTCTGGAATCCACGAATGATGCCAAGCGCGTCACTTCGTTGGAACCTGTGTTGCCGAACACACAACGTGCTCGCAACACGGATCAATCAGGTCGTGCAGCCCAAGCTGTTCGTCAGATCAAACAGGGGGGACGACTCTCCACTGATTCGATCGGTTATTACTTGAGCAGCATTGGCAGGATTCCCCTGCTCACAGCCGCTGAGGAAATCGAGCTTGCCCATCACGTGCAAGCGATGAAGCAGCTGCTGGAAACACCCGAGGAGGAGCGCACCCCCAGGGATCGGCACAAAATCCGCATGGGCAAACGTGCTCGCGACCGGATGATGGCCGCCAATCTGCGCTTGGTCGTGAGCGTGGCCAAGAAGTACCAGAACCAGGGGCTTGAACTGCTTGACCTGGTACAGGAGGGAGCGATTGGCCTGGAGCGCGCCGTCGACAAGTTTGACCCAGCCATGGGCTACAAATTCTCGACCTATGCCTACTGGTGGATCCGCCAGGGCATGACGCGAGCAATCGACAACAGCGCCCGCACGATTCGCCTGCCAATTCACATCAGCGAAAAGCTTTCCAAGATGCGCCGCATCTCCCGGGAGCTCTCTCACCGGTTCGGTCGTCAGCCGAACCGTCTGGAACTCGCCCACGCCATGGGCATCGAGCCGCGGGACCTAGAAGACCTGATTTCCCAGAGTGCTCCCTGCGCTTCCCTCGATGCCCACGCCCGCGGAGAAGAAGACCGCAGCACCCTCGGCGAGCTCATCCCTGACCCCAACGGTGATGAGCCCATGGAAGGCATGGATCGCTCCATTCAGAAAGAACACCTTGGAGGCTGGCTCTCCCAATTGAATGAACGGGAACAAAAAATTCTGCGCCTGCGCTTTGGACTTGACGGTGAGGAGCCGCTCACCCTGGCGGAAATTGGTCGGCAGATCAATGTGTCCCGTGAGCGAGTACGGCAACTGGAAGCAAAAGCGATCCTGAAGCTGCGCACAATGACCAACCATCAGCAAGCAGCCTGACATTTTTCAGGCCTTCGCTGTTGTGGCTGGCTCGTCTCCTCTGGCAGGCGTTTGTGTGATTGCGGCATGGCTGGGCTTAGTGCTCATCCTTGCGGTGATCACGCGCAGGCATTGGCCACAACAGCGGGAACTCAGCCGCAAAATCGTGCACATCGGCACTGGACCGGTACTGCCCATGGCCTGGTGGTTGCGAATCCCAGCGGGGATTGCTGTACCAGTTGCAATCGCCATCACCCTGGCGACCCTGATCAACCACCGCTGGCGATTACTACCGGCCGTTGAAGATGTGGAGCGCCATAGCTACGGCACGGTTGCCTATGGCCTCGCCATCACAACCTTGCTGGTGCTGTTCTGGCCACAAGATCCTCAAGCCGCCTGTGCAGGTGTGCTGGTGATGGCCGCCGCCGATGGTCTGGCGGGCTTGATCGGCCGAGCCACCGACACCCCTCGCTGGCAGATCTGGGGCCAGACGAAATCGACAGCCGGCACCGTGACCATGGCCGCTGTGAGCCTGACGGTGCTCGGCCTGCTGGCCTGGATCGGCCCTGACAACCCTGGCCTTGCCAGCCTGCTGGCCATCAGCCTGTTGGCAACCGGCCTGGAGCAACTCAGCCCATGGGGGATCGACAACCTCACCGTTCCCTTGGCGGTTGGGCTCAGCTGGCAGTGGCTGAGCCCCTGAACCTGAGGCACGGCAGCTTGGTCTTCACACCCGCAGCATCCGCTCCCAGTGACGGCTCCAGTCGCCCTGAGTGCCCAGGCCCGCCACCAACACCTGCTCCTCCGGCAGTTGACGTAAGCCCGCCTGCCAACGACTGATCTGATCCGAACGCTCAAACCACAGACGCATCACCTGGTGCTGAAGGGCATCACCATCCCAGTGCTGCTGGCCCGCCACCCGTTGGGACCACTGCAACAGACCATCAAGCTGAAGCGGACGGAAGCCCCGCACCCACAGACCGGTCTGCTGCTCAAGCTCAAACAGGCGCAGGCTGTCTCCGAAGCCGAAGAAATGGAGAAACACCAACTGTCCTGCCTCCGCACTTGATCACCACAATGTAGTTTTCACATAAGCGAGAGAAGTTCAAGGCAAACGTATTAACGAAATCCCTTACATTCCGAAGCTAACTGATAACGAACTTGGCACTCTCACCACGCGAGTGCCAAGTCAGGCAGCCACACGAGCCGCCGCAACCGCAGAGGCCAGCTGCTCCAGCAACGCTGCCGTGGTGTCGATGCTGATGCAGGCATCGGTCACGCTCTGGCCATAGGTCATCGCCGCACGATCTGAACTGAGCTTCTGGTTGCCCTCCACCAGATGGCTCTCCAGCATCACGCCCATCAGATGGGTGGACCCCTGCTTCACCTGCTCAGCCACCGCCTGGAGCACCTCGCCCTGACGGCGATAGTCCTTATTGGAATTGCCATGGCTGCAATCCACCATCA
>JAYKIX010000014.1:0-4695 GCA_035286005.1 Synechococcus sp.
GCTGGCTGGGCTCTGAATTCCGTCTCCGGTGACAACATTGCTACTGGCACTGTGACCGAGACCCAGAGCTGGTTCACCGGCCTGAAGTGGGAAGACGCCTTCATGAAGGGCAATGCCCTGGGCTTCGCCTTCGGTCAGCCCCAGTTCGCCACTGCCCTCAAGGGTGGTGATACTCCCTTCGATGGCAACTATGCCTTCGAGGCTTATTACAACTTCCAGGTGACCGACAACATCGCCATCACCCCTGCCCTGTTCTATCTGTCCCGCCCCCTGGGTCAGAACACTCAGAACCTGGTCAGCAATGGCGAGCACTACGACGGCAACTTCAGCGTCTTCGGTGCTCTTGTTCAGACCACCTTCAAGTTCTGATCTGATCGGTCAGTCGTAGTGATGGAGCCCAGTAAATGCTGGGCTCCATCCACTCTTTTTTCCTCATTTCATCAACGAACTCTCAAGGGTTCAGGCCCTCCGTTTAGGAGGGTTTTTTTATGCCTTGGGCAGAAGCGCACCCTTCGAACCGCCAGAGCGGAGCTGCTCTGGTTGGATAAACAGCATGGTGATTGCTTCTGACATCACGGCCCTGGTGGGGCGGACCCCTCTGGTGCGGCTGAATCGCTTGCCCGCAGCCTGTGGTTGCAGGGCGGAGATCGTGGCCAAGTTGGAGAGCTTCAACCCCACCGCCTCGGTCAAAGACCGGATTGCGGGGGCCATGGTGCAGGCGGCAGAAGAGGCGGGCACCATCGCCCCAGGGCGCACGGTGTTGGTGGAGCCCACCAGCGGCAACACCGGAATCGCCTTGGCGATGGTGGCGGCGGCCCGGGGCTACCGGCTGATCCTCACCATGCCTGACACCATGAGCACTGAGCGCAGAGCGATGCTGCGGGCCTATGGCGCTGAGCTCCAGCTCACGCCCGGCGCTGAAGGCATCCAGGGGGCGATCGATCTGGCCCGGGAGCTGGTGGAGGAAATCCCCGACGCCTATCTGCTCCAGCAGTTCGCCAACGCTGCCAATCCGGCGATTCATGCGTGCACCACCGCTGAGGAGATCTGGGCTGACACCAACGGGCAGCTGGATGTGCTGGTGGCAGGCGTTGGCACCGGCGGCACGATCACTGGCTGTGGTCGCCTGCTCAAGGAGCGCCATCCAGGCCTCCAGGTGGTGGCGGTTGAACCTGCTGGCAGTGCGGTGCTCAGCGGTCAGCCCCCCGGCCCCCATCGCATCCAGGGCATCGGCGCCGGCTTTGTGCCACCGGTGCTCGATCGTGCACTCATTGATGAAGTGATGGCCATCTCCGATGAGGAGGCCATGGTGATGGGGCGCCGGCTGGCGCGAGAGGAGGGCCTGCTGAGTGGGGTGAGCAGTGGTGCAGCGGTCGCTGCAGCGCTGCAGTTGGGTGTGCGTGAGGAGTTGGCGGGTCGGCGGATCGTGGTGATCCTGGCCAGCTTTGGCGAGCGGTATCTCTCCACCCCGATGTTCAGTTCGGCCATGCCGTTGCCGCCCCGCTTGGATGGCCATCTATGACCAATCCCTATGCCGAATTGGGGGTATCAGCCCAGGCCAGCCAAGCTGAACTCAAGGCGGCCTACCGCCGTTTGGTGAAGCAGCACCATCCCGATGCTGGGGGTGATCCCGAGCGCATCCTGGCCTTGAACGCCGCCTGGGAGTTGCTGGGGGATGGGGAGCGTCGCCGTCAATTTGATCGCCAGCACGGTTATGGGCCTGGCGCTGCCCAGCCGCAAGGGGTGGCGGAAGCCCGTCGCCGTGGCGCACGCAATGCCCGGGCGAGTCAGGCGGCCAGTGCCGCCAGTGGTCAAGGGGCAGCCGCTGATGATGCTTTGCTGCACTGGCTGCAAACGGTGTATGCCCCGGTGGATCGTCAGCTGGGTCAGGTGATTAATCCGTTCCCGGCTCAGCTCCGGGCTCTCTCGGCCGATCCCTACGACGATCAATTGATGGAGGTGTTCTGCGCGTATATCGAAACCAGTCAGCAGAAGCTGGCCAAGGTGAAGCAGCTCTATCAATCCCTCCCCGTGCCCGATTCGGCCCGGGGCTTTGGCCTCAGCCTTTACCACTGCCTGTCGGAGGTGGAGGATGCGGTCAACGAGCTTGAGCGTTACACCATGGGCTACGTGGATAGCTACCTACACGATGGCCGCGAGATGTTGCGGGAGGCCAAGCAGCGCCGTCTGCGCCTTCAGCAGGAACGGCGTCGTTTGGAGATCGCCTGATGGCTGCCTGGCCGTTTCGTCTTGGGTTGCTGCTGATCTGGCTGCTGTCCACCGCCGCGGATCGCCTCTGGTGGGGCCAGTTCAAGGGCATCCCCGCCTGGGACCAGGCTGATTACCTCAACACTGCCCTGAACCATGGTCGGGCCCTGGGTCTGCTCCCCGGTGGTGGATGGCAGGGCTGGGATGCCCTGCTGGATTTATCCCCAAAGATCCCCCCTCTGGCCTCGCTCGTGAATGGCACGGTGATGGCGGTGGCCGGTGATTCCCCAGCCCAGGCGGCCTGGGCCCTCAGCCTCTGGCATGGCCTGTTGCTGCTCACGGTGGCGGCCTGGGCCCTCGATTTGCGTCGCCCCCGGCCCCAGGCCAGGTTGTTGGCCCTTGTGGCCGCTTTGTTGGTGGCGATGGCACCCGCCCTGTTGGAGTTGCGCAGCGACTATGTGCTCGAGCTTCCGCTCACGGCCATGGTCACCCTGGCCTTGTGGAGGCTTGGCTGCTGGTGGGACCCTGCGCGCGGCGGTCGTTGGCCCCAGGCCATCGCGGCGGCATGGGCGTGCCTGTTGGCATTGCTGGTGAAGCAAAGCGCTCTGTTGGTGTTACTTCCCGCGTTGAGCTGGGCGGCGCTTCAGGCACTGCGTTCGGGCAGAGGGCGTCGTCTGCAGTTGCTGGGCGGCGTTGGCTTGATCCTGGTGGGGGTTGTTCCTTGGTTGCATCACAACTGGATCACCACCCTTGGGGGCACGAATCGGGCCGTGTTCGAGTCGGCAGCGCGTGAGGGAGATCCTGGCCCGTTGTCGTTGGAGGGTTGGCTTTGGTATCCCCGCCTGTTGCCGCAGCAGCTCGGCGGGGTTGTGTTGGTGGTTGGGGTGGCGGGGCTGTTGCTGTGGTGCTGGCAGTGCCGGCGCCGGCCGCCGTTCCATAGCGAGGCAGGTGATGACTCTTCAGCCTGGCGCTGGTTGCTGATCAGCCTGGTGGCTGGATGGGTGTTCACCGGGCTGAGCCCCAATAAAGACGAGCGCTATATCGCTCCCCTCCTGCCGCCTCTGCTGTTGTTGTTGTCCCGTGGTTGGTGGCAGTGGGGTGTGTGGTGCCAGCAACGCTGGCCACAGCGTTCACCAGGGCTGTCGTCTGTTCTGTTACTGGCGGGTCTGGCCGCCAGTAGCCAGGCCGGGGCATCCGCCCAGCTTGGGCGTTTAAGCGACCGCCATCTCGGGACCCTGGAGGCGATCGTCCGGCGCGCCGGTGGTGCTTCCCCAGGGGGGAGTGCAATCACCCTGATCGTGGTGCCAAGCACTGCCGATCTCAATCAGGACAATGTCAGTTACTACGGCCGTCGAGCCGGTGGGCAGCTGGTAGGACGTCAGCTGGGCAGCAGTCGTGAGGACCGTGGTCCGGTTCTGGCCCAGGCGGAATGGGTGCTTTTGGCGGAGGGTGACCAGGGTTCCGTGGGCAAGAGCGCCCGCCAGCTGGATGAGGCCGTGCGCACCAGTGGGATATTCCAACGGGTGCAGCAGTTTCCCCGCCCCGGTGGCGACAGTTATTCCCTCTGGAGGCGCCGGTCGAACCACCCAGCAGCAGCCGGGTTTGCGGCCCGTTTCCCGGCCCTGGCCCTCGGTTTGGCGGCTGGCCCCAGTGGGCTTGAGCCCCTGTTCAAGGCGGTGGCTGTGGAACACATGCTGGATGGCCATTTTCTCTATCGCCGGCCCCTGCGTGATCAGGCCCAGCAACGCCTGCAGGCCAATCCCAACGACACCGAAGCCCGGTGGACCCTGGCCTTATTGGCCGTGTTGGCCAATCGGCCTGCGGAAGCATCGGCGCAGTTTGCGCATCTGGAGACCCTCATTCCCACCAATCCCTGGCCCAGTGCCTACCGGGCGGTGGTGACCCTTGCGGACTGGAATCCCTGGGGGGCCGCAGCGATCACGGCCCAGGCCCGCCGTCAGCATCGCGATCAGCCGCTGCTGATCGCCCTTGATGATCTCAGCGCTGTTCTCTCAGGAGCTTTGTGGCGCTTGCCGGGCGCTCTGGAGTCGATCCCAAAAGCCGTTCACACCGTTGAGGCTGGTCTTCAGGAGTAGGCCTCCAGCTGAGCCAGCTGCAGCCACACATCCGGAACCGGCCGGCGCCAGCGCACCTGGGCGTAGTCGCCCTTCACAAGCAGGATTTCACCCGGGCCATCAAAGATGTAGTCGGGGGGTGTTGGGTCGCTGGCACCTGCTTCCACACTGCCGGTGTAGGCCTGGCGGTTGACGCGCACCAACGCACCTTTCTTGAGGGCTGCGGGTTTGGCCTTGGCGGGCGCCGCCGTGTCGGTTTCGGCCATCAAGAATCATTGTGCTGCAACTCAGGCTAGAGCCAAAGCCTTGGGCTCCGGCCGGCCAGCTCACGCTGCCCCCGCTGTCGTCGGTCGGGCGGGTCTTGGGCGTCCTCGTAACCTGTCGCCCGACATCACGGTTTCGCGTTCCATGC
>JAYKIX010000015.1:0-3659 GCA_035286005.1 Synechococcus sp.
GTGAAGCCGCCATGAAGGATCCCGCCAACTTCGATCCCCGCCACTTCAACAAGCCCGCTCGGGCCTACATGAAGCAGGTTTGCCTCGACCGCTATCAGCAGTTCTGGGCCGCCGGCAACGCCAGCAAAATCAAGCAGCGCGACATCAACTACTACGCCGGTCTGTATGCCAAGGGTTCCCTTGATCCCAAGACCGCTGTTGCAGCCTGATTCAGTCTGCTAATTGCATCACAAGGGGGGCATCGCCCCCCTTTTTTATTGACCGTGAACTGAACTCTCGGCGAGACCACAGTCAGAGGGAGAGCAGCGCCAAACTCCCGTTGCGTCCATCCAATCGAGCCAGTGCTCCGAGGGGTAGCGCCTGATTGGGACGACCATGGCCAAGGGGAAGATCGAGAACAAGCGGAAGGCCCAGGTCACCGAGCCGTTCCTGCAGGATCTCCTCCATGGTGAAATCACCCGGCAGGATGTCATCTTCAGCCCAGCTGAAGCGACCACAGGCAATGCCTGCCAGCGAGTCAAACAGACCTGCCGTGCGCCATTGGGTGAGCATGCGATCCACCCGATAAGGCTCCTCACCCACGTCCTCCAACACCAGGATCGCCCCCCGCAGACTTGGTAACCAAGGGGTTCCGATCAAATGGGTGGCCACGGTGAGGTTGGTCACCACAAGCGGGCCAATGGCCTCACCCCCATGAATTCCACGACCGCGAAGAGGCGCGACAGAACGACCGCTGAGCAGATCAACAGTACGCTGCCATTGCTCATCGGATCCGAAATTAGATCCATGGATGGCTCCTTTTAAACCGGCAGCCCACTGAGCCAGCAACAGCGCACTGCTATCGGAAAAGCCAAGGCTCCACTTGGGGCGATCGGGGAAACGGAATCCCGCTTCAAGCACCCGAGCCGCCCCCCAGCCGCCCCCCAGGATCAACACCCCATCCACTGAGGGATCGGTCCAGGCGGACTGCAGATCAGCGAGCCGCTCCTCATCTTTGCCAGAGAAATAACGCCACTGACGCCGCACACTGCTGGGGACTTCAAGCGTCCAGCCTTGTGTGCTGCAGCGCTGGATCAGCGGTGCAAGATCGGTGTCAGGTTCCATCCAGGTGCCGGGATTGACTGCCCGTAAACGGGAACCGGGCACCAGTGGTTTCAGCGGAATTCTCTTCGCAGCATTTCCGGAGCCGTGAAGTCCAGAAGGGTGAGCGGAAACGCGCTGCCTCCAGCCCGTCCAGGGGGCTGCAGCAAGCACACCAGCAGCAAGCCAACCACCCCGCAACAAATCCCTGCGGCGCAAACAAGGTGAGCGGAAACCTTTCACGACCAGCTGCGCGATCAAGACTCCCCCGCATTGTGGGGAGAGTCTTGATCTTGAGCCGTCAAGTCATCAGCCCAGCAACGCCTGAATCAGGGTTTGCCCATCGACACCGCCGGTGGTGGCATCACAGGCCCGTTCTGGATGGGGCATCAAGCCCAACACGTTGCCTGCCTTGTTGGTGAGTCCGGCAATGTCGGCCACCGAACCATTGGGATTGTTGAGGTAGCGAAAGGCGATGGCGTCATCGTCCTGCAGTTGATGGAGGGTGTCATCACTGCATTGGTAACGCCCTTCACCATGAGCAATGGGAAGCGTGAGTCGATCTCCGGTTTGATGTCCTTGCATCCAAGCGGTCCGCCCGGAGGCAATCTCCAATGGGGCGTCTTCACAGATGAAGTGGAGATTGCGGTTGCGGGTCAAAGCACCCGGCAACAGTCCAAGCTCTGTCAGCACCTGAAAGCCATTGCAGATACCGAGCACCCGTCCACCCCGACCGGCGAACTCAACCAGCGACTCCAACACCGGAGCAAAGCGCGCAATCGCTCCGCAGCGAAGGTAATCTCCATAGCTGAATCCTCCGGGAAGCACCACAGCGTCCAAACCGCTGAGATCCCGCTCCTCATGCCAGAGGTAACGGGTAGGGATACCAAGGCAACCCTCGCTAGCCCAGCGCACATCCCGGTCGCAGTTGGAACCGGGAAAAACAACAACGCCAACGCTCATGCCTGCTGAAGCTCAAGGGTCCAGTTCTCGATCACGGGATTGGCCAAGAGCCGATCACTGAGCAACTCGAGGCGTCGACGCGCCTCCTGCTCATCAGGGGCTTCCAGTTCCAGCTCCACAGCCTTACCGATCCGCAATTTGCTGACACCATCCACACCGAGGCGTGACGCCGCAGACCGGGTGGCTTCACCCGCAGGGTCGAGCACTGATGGTCGCAGATTCACCAACACGCGGGCTTGATAACGCGGCACGGTCTCCTCTCAGGATTGTTAAATCTTGGCAGGCCGAGGCACCGCCCATCCGTCAGTGAAGGCACGTTGATAGCAGGCCCGGATGCTGCCGTGCGTCGTTCCTCCTTCCTCGCCATCAATCCACTGGCCCTCTTGCTCGCGTTGATGGCCGGCATGGACATGCTGCCGTTGCCAGAGGCCATGGCCAGGAGCGATGTAGCGCCTGGGCTCGAGCTGGAATGCAAAACGTCGGGTGGCCCCTGGCGTCCGTGTCGCATGGAGATTGAGCAGATCGGTCGTGCCTGGTGGATTGATGTTGCCGATCAACGCATCCGCTTTGAACACGACGGCAGCGGACAAGTGCGCATGCAGCCACAAGCTGGAGGGGCATGGGTGACCGTTCCCTCAAGCTGGGCGGGGCACCAGCAACTGTGCTGGGGAAGCGTTTGTGCCCGGGGCTCAATCCCTCTGGATTAAGCGACCGTCAGAAGCACAATGGCGCAGGCCGAGGAGGACGCGAGTGGACCAACGCGAACGTTTCCAGGGGGCCTTCCGCGGCTGGAACCTGAACTGGGAAGGATGGCGTCGCAACAGCCAGGGTGAATGGTGGCTGCTCAGCCAGGGGATGCTGATCCTGGCCGTAATTGGTCTGCCAAGCTGGCCATACAGACTTGGACAAAACCTGCCAGCCTTTGCCCTGTCAAGCCTGGAGCTGCTGGGAGGTGTGATCCTGCTGCTTGGAATTGGTCTTGCTGTGCTGGCCTTTTGGACATTGGGGGAGAACCTTTCCCCCTTCCCGGATCCAAAGCCGGGAATCGCGATTGTGTGTTCAGGCCCGTATCGCCTGTGCCGTCATCCCCTCTATCTCGCAGTGTTGATCTGCTCGTTTGGGGTGCTGCTGCTGCGCCAAAGCCCTCTTCATATGGTCCTTCTGCTCACCCTGGTTGGCGTGCTGCGGGGCAAAGCCCAAAGGGAAGAACGGGGGCTCCTCCAGAGACATCCGAACTACCGAACGCTGATGGGGCAGATCCCTGCCATCGCCCCTTGGATCCCAGGACTGAACTGGCAACTCCAAAACCCGGCCTGATGGGGCTTACCCCTTTTCCAGTACGAGACGCAGGGTCAGACTGGGAACTGTTTTTTCTTTCGAGGAAGGGAAAAAACATTCCGTAATTTCAGCATCCCTTGCGTTGGATGGATGGGGCCGAAACACCTGTTGCTTGCCCTGGTGCTTCTCAGCGCAGGACTGTCCCACTCCGGCGTTGCCCGTGGACAAACGCAGGACCAGGCCTTGGCCAGCTACCCCGTGGCCCCTGCAACAACAATTGTGGGCAGTCCAGATCCTCTGGAACCGGAGACACTCCTGGCCAAATTGCAGGAGCAGGG
>JAYKIX010000016.1:0-10211 GCA_035286005.1 Synechococcus sp.
CCGCAGAACGGTGACTTCTTTCCCAGCCAGGCGATGTGGGCCACCCGCTCTGTCATTCCCGTTTCTGAACTAGCAAGCTAGCAGCGCTCCCAGGGCCGCTCCAGCAGAGCTGCGATCAAAGCCATCAGCGCCAGCAACCACAACACAGGGCTCAGTCCCACGCTGCTCACCAGTGTTCCCGCCAGCACCAGAGGCAGGCTGAGGGCAATGTTGATCAGATTGTTCTGCAGGCCGAATACCCGACCACGCTGGGATTCCGGCGTTTCTTCCTGGATGGTGGTTTGGGCGGGGATCGCCACGAGTGCAGCACCCACACCGAGGATTCCGCAAAGGGTGAGGGTGCTGGTCAGTGACCCTTTGAACTGACTCAACAGCACGAGTGAAAAGGTGATCGTGCCCAGCCCGGCGGCCGAGAGCTTGCGGCGATTGAAGTGATGGCCGAGCTGGGCAATCAGTACGGCCCCGACCGCCATCCCCAGACCGCTCATCGCCAAGAGGGTGCCGAAACCCGAAGGTCCCAGGCTCTGAATCAGGCCGGCCAGCTGTAAAGCCAGCACGTATAAGGCGGCTAGCAGGCTGTACAGCAGCACCAGATGCACCATGGCGCTGCGCACCGTGGGAATGCTTTTGAGCACCTGCAGTCCTTCACCGATCTCTTTCCAGACGGAATGCCCTGTGTGCTGAGAGGTTTGTTCCCGGTGACGGATGGCCAGCAGGCTGAGGGCCGCCATGCCGTAGCAAAACGGCAGCAGGACAAATTCACCTCCGTTGATGCCGACCTTCGCGAAAAGACCATTCAGACCGCGAAGAATCGGTTCTCCAAGGGCGAAGCCGACGATCGTGGCTCCCATGCTGGTGGTCTGATAAAGCGAATTGGCCGCCAGCAGGTGCTCGTTGGGAACGAGCATGGTGATGGCCGCTTGTTCGGCTGGGGCAAAGAACTGGGTGAGTACGGATTCCAAGAACGTCATCACCAGCAGTCCGTAGTAGCCCCAGGGCAGTCCCAGGATCTGAGGGCCTGGGATCAGAAACAGGGGTGTGAACAGCACCATCAGGGCCCGCAGACCGTTCGAGGCCACCATCACGCGCCGTTTCGGCCATCGGTCGACCCAGACTCCAGCAACGCTGCCGAGCACCATGGCTGGCAGCGTGTTGGCCACGAAGATGCCCGTCGCCAGCAGCGTGATCACCTGGGTGCGTGTGCTGATGTCGAAGCCGTATCCGGACGCCACTTCCGCGAGTCTTCCGCTCCTCCCGGACGTGAGAAGCAAATGCTGATCGATCAAAAAGACCATCAGCACGATGTAGAACTTGTCCGCGAGCTGGGAAAAGATCTGACCGATCCAGAGCTTGCGGAAGTCGCTCAGACGCAGCACCGCCTGCAGCCCTCTCCCCCCTTCAGGGTTGTTGCCGGTAGGCAGGGCCGGTTCCGGACTGTTGATCGAAATTCCGCTCAAGATCCCAAGTAAGACCGGCTCATGATCGCTCAGCGTTGACGTTGACGGGGAACAACAGGGTTTCGCGCAGCATCCCCAGCGAGCGCACAGGTCTGGGCAGATGGCAGCGAATCCAGCACTCCACAACAGCCAGCAGGCGAAGCCACACGTCACGGGGTCCCATCAGCTCACCATCACGGCGGCGGGGCAGGTCGGCGAGGGGCAGGCGTTGCAGGAGGGCCAGCTCTGAAGGGTTCAGCAGAACTGCCGCCCCGGGTTGGCGGCCGATGGCCAGGCCTTCATCGACGATCAGGCTGCAGCGCCAGTCCCACTGGCCGATGGGAGGCACCAAGGGAACGCCGGTGCGACAGCAGCTCTGGAGAGGAAGCCCGTATCCACCAAGGGCCAGCAGGTGAACGCAAGCCTGAACGCTGCTGGCGAGGGCCAGGCTTCCGTCATCGTCGCCCCGACTGATGAGCTCCAACCGCTCGAGATGGATCACCACCGCATCGAGCAGGCCTGCCACAGGGTCGTCGCCTTCGACCAAGGCCAAGCACAATTCGGCGATGGCCTGAGTCCCTGAGAGGGTCTCAAGTTGTCGGCCTACGGCACCGAAGTTGTGAACCACCTTGAGCTGCGTGACCCGGGGGAGGCCCCGGCGCCCCACCACCTGCAGTTCCAGCTGGGTGAGGGGCACAGCGGCCGCCAGGCTGCTTTTTGGTTTTCTGGCTCCCGGGACGGCGAGGCGGATCACCCCCACCTGATCGCTGAGAAGAGTCAGCAGACGATCGTGTTCCCCCAAGGGGCCCACCTTGAGGGCCAGCCCTGCAACCCGGCGGTCAGCCATCGTTGCTGGGGTTGACCATCGGCGTACGCAGGGCCTGCACAAGCTGGGGGCCACGACTGGTGCCCAGAGCGGTTGCACCGGCTTCGATCAGCGCGCAGCATTGGTCCAGGTTGTGGACACCGCCGGCGGCTTTGATTCCGCACCGGCCCCTGGTGAGGCTTCTCAGCTGGAAGATTTGATCCGCTGTGGCGGGGCTCCCAAATCCATTGCTGTTCTGCACGGCCGCCGCTCCTGCATCAATGGAGGCCTCGACCGCCAGGCCGAGGCTTTCGTCGTTCAGCCGAGCCATATCCAGGATCACGGTGGCCGGCAGCCCGATCGCGCACAGCTGGGCCAGTTCTTCAGCAAAGGCATTGGCCTGGCCGTCGACCAGGGCTGTCATCGCCGGCACCACATCCAGTGCTTCGGCACCATGTTCGGCGGCCCACTCCGCCTCAGCAAGTTTCAACGGTGTGGGAATCGCACCGAAAGGAAAGGCAATCACAGCAATCAGTCGTGTGGCTCCAGGAGCGCCCAGCCGTTGGCGGGCGACCTGGAGTCGACTGGGTGTCGTGCAGAGCCCCCCGAATCCGCAATGCCTGGCGGCATCGCAACCTTCCTCGAAGCGGTCGAGGCTGAGCAGCGGATCGAGCAGCGCCTGTTCAATCATGGGCGCCAGATCCGGCAGCTCCTGCCGCCGGGGGAGGCGAGTCATGGCAAGGGGAACGCTGGTCTCAGTCTCGCGCCTGAATCACGCCATAGCCGCCGTGATTGCGCCGGTAGATCACCTGCAGCTCCTTGGTGTTGGCGTCGCGGAACACATAGAAGTCGTGGTCGATGAGGTCAAGTTGGTGGCGGGCTTCCTCAACGCTCATGGCTGGCATCGGGAAATACTTGCGTCGCACGCCGGGATCGGGGAGGTGAACTTCCTTGCCGTCGAGCAGGGAGCCATCCACGGTCGTTTCATCCAGAACCGCTTCGGTCGTGGGGGTTTCGCTCGCGCGATGCCCCGGGCTGTGGTGATGGTCGCTGTGGCGCTCCTTGTAGCGGCGCAGCTGGCGGCTGAGCTTGTTGGCCACCAGATCGATGCTGGCGTAGAGGTTCTCGCTGCGCTCTTGGGCGCGGATCACGGTGCCATTGGCAAACACGGTCACCTCGGCGGTTTGCTGAGGGACGCGGGGATTGCGGGCGACCGACAGGTGCACATCCGCTTCCACCACCATGTCGTTGTAGTGCTGAACGGCCCGCTCAAGCTTTGATTCCGTGTACTCCCGCAGAGCCGCTGTCACTTCCAAGTTGCGACCATGGATCAGAAGCTTCATGGCATCCCTCCGGTGCCGGTTGATATCCGCAAGCTAGAGACGCCAAACCAGGCAGCCCAGAGGCCTGCGGCATTTCTTTTTGAGCCGCAGCAGTTGGTGGATTTCGTCACGGCCTGGGCCTGGCAGCAGCGGTGGCAGGAACGGATGTTGACGGCTGGAGATCACCTGCGCGGGGATGGGGACATCGCCAGTTGTCCAGAGGGTGTGTGGCTGCTGCAGCACCCTCGCTGCTACACCCTCGGTCGTGGTGCATCGGAGCGGCATCTGCGGTTTGATCCGGCCCATCCACCTGCGCCACTCCATCGCATCGATCGCGGAGGCGAGGTGACCCACCACATGCCTGGTCAGTTGGTGGCCTACCCAGTGCTGGATCTGCGTCGTCATCGCTGTGATTTGCATTGGTACCTGCGGCAGCTCGAGCAGGTGGTGATCGATGTGCTCGCGCATCTGGGTTTGATGGGCGAACGGGTCGAGGGCATGACGGGGGTCTGGGTGGATGGCCGCAAACTTGCGGCCATTGGCGTGGGTTGCCGACGTTGGGTCACGCAGCACGGCCTGGCGCTGAATGTGAATGGCGAACTCAGTGGTTTTGCCTCTGTTGTGCCATGCGGGCTCACCGGCAAGCCGGTGGGGTCGTTGAATGAATGGCTGCCTGGCATTGCCATGGACGAGGTTCAGTCGCTGCTGCGCGATGCTCTGGCGCAACGCTTTGACCTCACGTGGCAGCCTCCGGGGGCAGATCTGCAGGGCTTCACGATTGCCGAGGGGCGAGAGGGGTGATAGCCCTGGGCGGTCTGCTTTGACCGTTGTGCCCACTGCCGCCCACGCCAGCTGGCGCCCTACCCCCCGTGAACAGACGGCTCTGGCTGCGCGCGCCCATGTGGATGGACTGGCACGAGTTGACCAGATATGGCCCTGGCTGGCGGCCCAACATCCGGAGGTGATGGCAGTGGATGCCCCCCATGCAGCCCATCCGGAGTGCCTCAGCTATCAGCAGCTTGAGGGTCGGATTAGCGCCGCTGCAGCGGGTCTGCGGTCATTGGGCCTCGGTTCAGGAGATGTGGTGGGCCTGTTCGCTGAAAACAGCCCGCGCTGGTTGGTGCTGGATCAGGGTCTGATGCGGGCCGGGATCACCAGTGCTGTACGCGGTGCAGCGGCCCCTGTGCCGGAGTTGCACTACATCCTTGATGACTGTTCCGCCGTGGCCCTGGTGGTGCAGAACGCCGATCTGCTGGAGCGCCTGAACTTGCCCCCCCAGCTGCGGGCACGCCTGCGCTGCGTGATTCAGCTGGAAGGGCCGGTGTCGGATGGAGTGATCAGTTTCGACGCCCTGCTGGCGAAGGGTTCGCAGTCCCCGGCGATTGACCCCGCCTTGGACCGTGGCGTCGACAGTGCCGCAGCCACCACAGCCACGATCCTCTACACCTCCGGCACCACGGGGCAGCCCAAGGGGGTGCCCCTCACCCACGCCAACTTGTTGCATCAGATTCGGAGCCTCGCCTGTGTGGCCCATCCGGCTCCTGGCTCACCGGTGTTGAGCGTGTTGCCGATCTGGCACTCCTATGAACGCAGTGCCGAGTACTACTTCTTTTCGTGCGCGTGTTCGCAGACCTACACCACGATCAAGCAGCTCAAAAGAGATCTCCCCCGGGTGAAGCCGGTGGTGATGGCCACCGTTCCGCGGCTGTGGGAAGCGGTTCAGGCCGGTTTTGAAGATGTCGTCAAAACCTTCCCCCCTGCGCGACAGCGCTTGTTGAGGGGCGCCTTGGCGAACAGCAGCGCCTATTGCCTGGCCCGACGCCGCAGCCGTAATCTGATGGTGGAGCCCCTGGGCAAGCGCCAGCGACTCCAGGCCGCATTGGAGGCCAGTCGACGCTGGCCGGCCCATGCGTTGGCCTCCAAGTTGATCTGGCCAAAACTGCGTCTCCAGCTCAGCGGCGGGCAGCTGCAGTTTCCAATTAATGGAGGTGGCGCGATTGCCCCCCACGTGGATGCCTTTTACGAGGCTGTTGGGATCGAATTGTTGGTGGGGTATGGCCTCACCGAGACCAGTCCCGTGGTGAGTTGTCGCAGGCCTTGGCGCAACATCCGTGGCAGTTCTGGGCAACCCATGCCAGACACCGAATTCCGCATCGTTGATGCCGAAACGCGAGCGCCCCTGGGGTTTCGTGAGCGGGGTGTGGTGCTGGTCCGGGGCCCCCAGGTGATGGGTGGGTATCTCGGCAAACCCGAGGCCACCGCCAAGGTGCTGGACGCGGAGGGTTGGTTTGACACCGGAGACCTGGGCGTGTTGTTGCCCGATGGCTCCGTCGTGCTGACAGGCCGTGCCAAGGACACGATCGTGCTCAGCAGCGGCGAAAACATCGAACCGGGGCCGTTGGAGGAGTGTCTGGTGTCGAGTCCGTTGGTGGAACAGGTCATGCTGGTGGGCCAAGACGAGAAGCAGCTCGCGGCCTTGGTGGTGCCCCGGGCAGAGGCCATTCAGGCCTGGGCCATGGAGCAGGGTCTGAGCCTGGATGCCGACCTCGGCGGTACGCCAGGAGATCCCGCCCTATGCAAACTGCTGCGCGGCGAATTCAATCGCCTGCTGACGGCCCGCTCTGGAGCCCGTCCTGATGAACGCCTGGCCGGGGTGGGTCTGGTCGAACCGTTCACGATTGAGAACGGTCTGTTGACGCAGACCCTTAAGCAACGGCGTGATCGCATCAGCGACCGTGACCAGTCAGTGATTCAGGCTTTTTACGGGCGCTGAGCGTTGAAAGTCCATGAACGGTGTTGATCGGATACCCGCCATCCCGGCGGGTTGACCCCCACTGCTGAGACTGAGACGCTTGGCGCACTCTGGAAGCTTCCATGTCTGACGGCACCACCCTCACGATCAAACGCACCATCGCTGTGCGTGCCGTTGTCACCCCTGCCTGGAAGGAGGAGGCCGAGCGGGAGCTGAGCAATGCCATCTCCACCACCGATCAACAACTGGCACAGCTGGAACAGGAAGGCCAGCAGGTGGTGGACGAAGTGCGGCGTCAGAGCGCCAATCCCCTTGACCCCCGTGTGCAGGAGCAGGTGGCGCAGGTGCAGCAGCAGGTGGCCGCCAAGCGGGCTGAGCTGGAGGAGCAGAAACGCAATCTGCTTCAGCAGCAGTCCCAGGTGCGTGAGGTGGAGATGGAGCAGATCGTTGATCAGGGCCAGCTCGAGAGTTTCTGTGACATCAAGGTGGGTGACAACCTCGTGAGCAAGATGCAGGTGGCCGTTGTGGTCCGCGATGGCGTGGTGGAGTCGATCGAGCAGGGCTGATCCTGCTGTTGATCGGCCAGCTGGCCCGTAAAATCCCCCTACTCAGCCCCTCTGGAGACGGTTTTGGCGACCCACGACATCTTCATGCCTGCCCTCAGCTCCACCATGACGGAGGGGAAGATCGTCGAGTGGCTCAAGAAACCCGGCGACAAGGTGGGCCGTGGGGAGTCAGTGCTTGTGGTCGAGTCTGACAAGGCCGATATGGACGTTGAATCGTTCAACGAGGGGTATCTCGCCGCAGTATTGATGCCCGCCGGCAGCACGGCACCGGTTGGTGAAACCATCGGCCTGATTGTTGAGACCGAGGCCGAAATCGCCGAGGCCCAGGCCAAAGCTGGATCAGGTGGCGGCGGTGGGTCAGCCCCAGCAGCGGCGGCAGCACCAGCTGCAACGGCACCAGTGGCAGCATCCCCGGCTCCCGCTGCGCCGACTCCCGTTGCACCTCCGGCTCCCATGCCTGTTGCCGCGGTCCCTGCCCCTGCAGTCACCAACGGTCGCCTGGTGGCCAGCCCCCGGGCCAAGAAGTTGGCGTCTCAGATGGGGGTGAATCTGGCTGGCGTGCGGGGCAGTGGCCCCAACGGGCGTATCCAAGCCGAAGACGTGGAGCGTGCCGCCGGTCGCCCCGTGAGTGTTCCCCGCGTGGGCGAGGGCACCGCAGCCGCGGTGGTGGCTGGAGCCGAAGCCCCGGCTCCCAGCGCACCAGCTGGTAACAGCTTCGGCGCCCCTGGCGACACCGTGGCGTTCAACACCCTGCAGGCGGCGGTGAACCGCAACATGGAGGCCAGCTTGGCCGTGCCCTGCTTCCGCGTGGGCTACACCATCACCACCGACAAGCTGGATGCGTTCTATAAGCAGGTGAAGCCCAAGGGCGTCACCATGACCGCTCTGTTGGCGAAGGCAGTGGCTGTCACCCTGGCCCGTCACTCCCAGGTGAATGCCGCCACAACGGCAGCTGGCATGGCCTATCCCGCCGATGTGAATGTGGCGGTGGCTGTTGCGATGGAAGACGGTGGCCTGATCACTCCGGTGCTGCGCCAGGCTGATCGCACCGACCTGTACGAGATGTCGCGCCAATGGGCTGACCTCGTGAAGCGGTCCCGCAGCAAGCAACTGCAGCCCGAGGAATACAGCACAGGCACGTTCACCCTGTCCAACCTGGGCATGTTCGGGGTGGATCGCTTTGATGCCATCCTTCCCCCCGGCACCGGCGCCATCCTGGCGGTAGCCGCGTCCCGCCCCACCGTTGTGGCTGGCAAGGACGGTTCCATCTCGGTGAAACGGCAGATGCAGGTGAACCTCACCGCTGATCACCGTGTGATCTACGGGGCCGACGGTGCTGCCTTCCTCAAGGATCTGGCAGAGCTGATCGAAAACCGTCCGGAAAGCCTCGCTGTTTGATCGCGTCGTTGAACTCTGATCACTCCATTCGGCAGCATGGGGTGATTCGCGCTTCCGGCCTCTTTGCTCGACCCCAGGGATCGTCAGCTTTGCTCCTACGACTACGTTCTGCCTGACGAGCGCATTGCCCAGTCGCCAGTGGAGCCTCGTCACGCCGCGAGGCTTCTAACGGTTCCAGCCGTGGATGTTCCTTTGGAGCAAACCCGGCATCAGCAGGTCTGGGATTGGCAGCAGGAGCTGCGGTCAGGTGATTTGTTGGTGGTGAATGACACCCGGGTTCTGCGGGCTCGACTGCGGGTGCGCAGGGCCGGTGGAGGGTTGGCTGAACTGTTGGTGTTGGAGCCCCGAGGTCAGGGCCAATGGTTGTGTCTGGCCAAGCCGGCCAAGAAACTGCGGCCAGGTGATCAGGTCTGGCTTGAGGCGCTGGAACAGGACACTATCCCTTTGCAGGTGTTGGCGATGGATCAGGCCACGGGAGGACGGCTGATTCAGTTCCCCGATGGCTGTGATGACGCGGTGGCCATTGAGGGATTGCTGGAGCGGTATGGGGAGGTGCCGCTTCCGCCCTATATCTCACGCCATGACGCGGATGATCAGACGCGCTATCAAACCCGCTACGCCTCACAGCCGGGGGCAGTCGCCGCACCCACGGCGGGCCTCCATCTCAGTGATGCCTTGCTGGCGGGGCTCCTGGCCCGGGGCGTGGAGATCGTGCATGTCACGTTGCACGTGGGCCTGGGTACCTTTCGCCCTGTTGAAACAGAAGACCTCACCCAGCTGACCCTCCATAGCGAATGGGTTGAGGTGAAGCCCGAAGTGGTGCATGCGGTCGATGCCTGCCGGAAGAGGGGCGGAAGGGTGATCGCTGTGGGTACCACCAGTGTTCGTGCTCTGGAGGGTGCAGCCAAGGCTGGCGGTGGACAATTGCAACCCCTCAAGGGTCCTGTTGATCTTGTGATTCAACCGGGTTATCGCTTTGCTGTGGTGCAAGGACTGCTCACCAACTTCCACCTTCCCAAGAGTTCTCTGTTGTTGCTGGTGAGTGCGCTGATCGGTCGAGAACGGTTGCTCGCTCTTTACTCCATGGCGATTGCACAGCACTACCGCTTCTATTCCTATGGGGATGCCATGTGGATTTCTCCGGATGCGGTGCTTCCTGAGGCGCAGCCTGATTGAGTAGGCCATCTTGCCTGGCGGGTTGATTCTGCTTTCGGATCCATAGGCTGTCGGCTCTCACGACTGACTGAGCGCAGAGGACAACGCTCCGTCAGACGTGACGTGCAACTGGGTCTGCTGACGGCTGACTAGACCATCCATGATGGGATCACCTGGATGGAACTCATGATCCCAGCTGCTTCGTGGACGCTGGCTTCGCTTGAGGCTGAGGGGGTGCTTCAGGCGGATCAACGTGGGGAAGGTGCTCAAAGGATCCTGGCTGACATCACTTCATTTCATTTTTCGTTTGAGTCGGCTCTCCTTTTTTTGTCGCTTCTGATCATCTTAAGCATCGTTCTTGATAAATTCGGCGCAAAGATTGGTATTCCTGGCTCAATTTTTCTTTTTCTTGCTGGGCTCTTTTTTCATGTGACTGGCTTCAGCTTCGAGGCTTTCCCGATCGAAAAGCTGCACGTTGTTGCTCTCAGTATTCTTCTTTTCTTCAGTGGGCTTTCATTTGATCGGGCGCTGCTAAGAAGAAACAAGGTTTTGATGGATTCGGTCTTTTTGGCTGTGTTTGGAACCTTTCTCAGTATGTTGCTTTGGTTGTTTTACCTCCGCATTGGCTTTGGCTTCTTCCAAGCTTCGCTGGGGTATCTCAGGGGCGTTGAGTCGGGTCTAGTTTGGCTCATTTCTGTTTGTGTTGTGTTTTCGCTTGCAGTGCAGGATTGGAATTCGTTCGTTTTCGTCTCTAAACGTATCAAGGGTTTTCGGGAT
>JAYKIX010000017.1:0-2780 GCA_035286005.1 Synechococcus sp.
TGTTCGACGGTGACTCAAATTCGTCGTACTTCTGAGTGTTTTCACTCATCGTTCAACGTCCCCGTGGAGGCTTCACATCCCTTCGAAACTAACCCGTTTCTTGCGCTGATGAGGGTTTTTCGACCACGGGTCTGACCTCCACCCGGGCAAAGGCCTGTTGTTGCGGTGAGGCGGTGAGCAGTTGCTGACATGGCAGGGCTCCAGGAAACTCAGGGCTCTGTCGAACCGCTGCGATGACGGAGGCCTTCAGCCCGGCACCTGTGGATGGCTCCCGGCCCCGGGCCGTGTTCCTCGATGCCCTCAGCCTGGGGCCGGTGGACCTGGCCCCGATCGAGCAGTGGTGCGAGCTGCAGGCCTGGCCTTCCACCACCGTTGATCAGCGCCTCGAGCGCCTGCGGGATGCCGAGATCGCCATCACCAACAAGATTCCCCTCGATGGGCCGCTGCTGCGCCAGCTCCCCCAGCTGCGCTTGATCTGCGTGGCCGCCACCGGCACCGACCAGATCGACCATGCCGCCTGCCAGGAGCTGGGCATCCGCGTGCACAACGCCGGCCGCTACAGCCGCGCCTCGGTGGTGCAGGTCACCTGGGCCTTGATCCTGGAGCTCTGCTGTGCGATGGATCAGCGCAGGCGGGATCTGCGCCAGGGCGTTTGGCAGCGCAGCACGGTGTTCTCGGTGATCGAGCCGGAGTTCGATGAACTGGAGGGACAGACCCTGGTGGTGCTCGGGGCCGGCGACATCGGCCGCGGTGTGCTGGCCCTTGGCGAGGCCTTCGGGATGCACTGCATCGCCCTCACCAGCCGCAGCAGCAGCGCCGAGCTGGAAGCCGCCCTGCGCCAGGCCGATGTGCTCAGCCTGCACGCGCCGCTCACCCCCCAGACCGAGCAGCTGATCAATGCCGAGCGGCTCAGCTGGATGAAACCCACCGCCCGGATGGTGAATATGGCCCGCGGCGGCCTGGTGAACCTGGAGGATCTCTGCGCGGCTCTGCACGCCCAGCAGCTCGCTGGCGCGGCCCTTGATGTGCTGCCGGTGGAACCCCCCGGCCCTGAGCTGGAGGCGTTGCTGGCCACCCCCAATCTGTTGATCAGCCCCCACATGGGCTGGAGTTCACGCCAGGCCCGTGACCGCCTGGTCAACACCCTGGCCGGTCATCTGCAGGCCTATGCCGCGGCGAAGGGCTGACTGTCGGGTCCATCGTCGTGGGGCCTCAGACACCAGCGCTTGGTAGGCGATGCTGCGGCTCCAGATGCATGCACATCAGGCCTGGCGCCACAGGACGTCGCCTAAGCGGGGGTGGATCACCCCCCTTTCAATCAGTCGTCAACAGCGAAGCGGCTTTGAGGCTCCAGGTTGTTGCTGTTGCGGCTCAGGTACTGGGCGTTGCTCCAGCCCTTCACGATCATGCAGCCCTTGTTCCCGCAGACGCGAAAGTGATTGTCGCCCAGGGCTTCGATGGTGCAGGCCGCGGAACGTGGCGGACGCGTTGGCATTGGCCTCCTTTCATAATCAGCCAAAGCCTTCAATAACACGGGCTGCAGGGTTTGGTGTGATCCCTCAAGGAATCGCAAGCGAGGGAGGCTGTTGGCGCTCCGTGATGCCTCAGTCGTATTGAGTCGTATTTCAGTCCTTCCCTTCAGGGGGGGGGAGGCCCTATGACGGTGCATGGAAGGGCTCCTCACAGGGCTTTTCTCCTCACACCCCCCAAGAGGCCGCCGGTAGGGGCCTCTTTTTTGTGGCCAGGCGCTGGCCTGTCTCAGGATTTCAGGCAAAAAGAAACCCCCGCCGAAGGCAGGGGTTCCGAAAGCTGCTCAGGAGTGTGACCTTGTTTCCACCCCGAGAAGCTTTATCTCCTCACCAAGGAATACTAATCCTGCTGACTGGCACTGTGACAGTTGGTGCTGGGACAGAAGCTTGGTTGGCACAGCGATCGATGCGGCGCGACCAGTGGGCTTCGCCAGCATGGCTGTTGTGCATGCGTTTCAGCATGGGTCGCCCTGTTCCGTTTGCAGCCGTTGCGCTGGCTCTGGCCGTGGCGGGTTGCAATGGCGCACCTGTGCCAAAGCAGGCAGCCTCCGCAGTGCGTGGACCCATCACCATCGCTCTCGATCTCCAAGTTCCCTCCAGGAGTGAAGGCGTTTGGGTGAACGGTCATCAGCGCACCACGTTTCAGGTGGGCTATGGGCGCCATGGCGTCACCTGTGCCGGCACCCGCTTTGAGGAGGGCTATACGCCCCTGGGGCGCTTCAGGGTGAACGCGATCCTCAGCAACGATCAGTTTGTGATGCATCCAAGCCTCATCAAGCAGTCCGGAAAGAATGCCGCTGAGCTCAAGGCCATCTTGTTCCGCAACATGAATGCCATCGACTTCAGCGGTGATGGCGAAATCGGCGAATACGGCATCGGCTACATCAGCCTTGAGCCGATCAACAGCGTCAGGCAGCCGTTCAAGTTCAACACCTACGACGGCAAATTCCGCTGGTATAGCTTTGCGATCCACGGCAGCAACAATGAGAGCCGGGTTGGCGAGAAGGCCACCGGTGGCTGCCTCAATCTGAGGGAGCCCGTGCTCAAGAAGTTGCTCGGCGCCGTGAAGCTGGGCGATGAAGTGGTGGTGACGGCCAATGGCCCCTGCACACCTTGATCGCAGAAGCCGCTAAGGCCTCAAGCGTGCAGTGATTGGCATTTCATCAAGCGTTGGGGATGTTCATTAAATCTGGCCTGATGTTGCGTTGCTTGCTGTTTATTTTTTGGATGTGCGTGCGGGTGGGGTTGTGG
>JAYKIX010000018.1:0-3157 GCA_035286005.1 Synechococcus sp.
AGCCGCTAAGGCCTCAAGCGTGCAGTGATTGGCATTTCATCAAGCGTTGGGGATGTTCATTAAATCTGGCCTGATGTTGCGTTGCTTGCTGTTTATTTTTTGGATGTGCGTGCGGGTGGGGTTGTGGTCGACTTTCTTGTGAAGCCGGCACTTTTTAAGGCAATCACACGCCAAATTTTGTGGAATCTTACCAGGATGAGTTGACTGGTATTAAGAAAAGTGGCGTAATCCGCCATCTCGATTGTGTTGAGTTCCGCCCCGGAGCATCGCTCAGAGATCTGGATGACAATGTGAGGGCTCGGAAGACGATGCGTGTCTTCTTTGATACTTTAAGCTCCATGATTAAGGAGTGGTTAATTCATGCGCCCATGCGCTCTGTAGGATTTTTTGCAGCGGAAGTTGTTCAATGTCGCGCGCAACACGCCTGATCAAACGCCTGGATCGTGCCCTTGAGGCCTACGACACCTTTGGAGATTCTCCTGAGGCATTGGCCGACGCGCTGTATGCCGAGATTGAAGATGACGTTGAAACCCTCGTGAGAAAATCCAAGCCTTCCCATTGGGCTGAGCTCTATGTGGAGCGCGATCGGGCGCTGATCAAGCAGAAGGTCCTCAACCGGGCCATGTCGGTAGGGGCTGGTGATTGCTCGTGAGGCTCGTCAGTTCAGGCGAAAGCTCACCGCCATCACGGCGCTGATCTCCTTGTCGATCGTTTCGGTGTCGTAGACCCCATCGCCCCCCGCGGAGCTCGAGCCAGGTGTCGTCACCTGAAACACGGCGGTCCCCACATTGGTCATGCGACCAAGGCTGAGGTTTCCGGTGCTGGCAATCGCCTGGGCGCGTTCCTTGGCGTTTTCCGTGGCTCCCTTGAGCAATTCCACCCGTTTGTCGGAGATGCCGGAGAAGGTGTATTCCGGCATCCGAAAACGAGCATCCACGCCTTCACTGATCAACTCAGGTGACTTACGGCTCACGGCTGCCACCTTGTCGACTTCCGAGCTCACCACCACCACCTCCTGGCTGAAGCGCCAGCCGATCAATGTTTCGCGTCCGCTTTCGCGGTTGGTCTCAACATTGGGGCTGACATACAGCACTTTCACAAACACGTCGGCATCGGGAATCTGGTTGCGCTTCAGAAAGGCGAGAGCTCTGTTCAGTTGCTGTTTGTGCGCGCTGGCGCCAGCGGATCGGTTGGTGGATTCACTTTTCACATCAAAGGCCCATTGCACCCGGTCGCTCTTGATCAACTGTGAGCTCACTCCGGTCACATCCAGGGTGGCGCCGCCTTTGGCGATCAACGTCATCACCAGGGCGACCCCCAGCCCGGTGCAGCTCAGCAGTCCAAGGCAGAACACGGCCACTGCCACGGCTGGAGAGGCCAGCAGGCGTTCCTTCCAGGGAAACGGAGCGGGGCTGGTCATGCAAGTGCTCCGTCATTGGCATCGGCGCTGAGGCTAAGGGGCCCGCAATGATGCTCAAGGATTGCGGATCAGGCCATGGCGGTGAGCATCATCGATGCCGCGTTGGCTGTTCAGGCGCTGAAGATGGGCGGACGCACACTGTTGGCAGGGCGGAACAGGCTTTGGTAGGCATCACGACGATTTTTTGATGGTGGTTGGTGATTAATGCTCAAGCGTTATTACTTACGCGCGTCGATTCTTCTTTAGAATTCCTTCCTGGGCGTCAGTGTTTGCCAACCGTAGTGTGTCGATTATTGGATCGCACATTGCGATGAACGCTAGTTCGATTTCTCCTCTGTCTTGCTTGAAGTGGGGTGAGGATGGTGATCTCTCCGCCCACGACACCGCCGCATTGGTGGCTCGTCTGGTGAGTGTGGAAAAATCCCGCCGCAGCCTGCTCGACCATCACAACCACAAGGCCGGCATGGCGCCCAGGCCGAGCCCCCCTGCGCCGTTTGCGATCTAGGGCTGCTCACCATTGGCGTTGCCCTGCTCGCGCACCCGCTTCACCGCCAGACCCGCTTCCGTGGCCGTGATCCCACTGAGTAGCGCAAGCCCCAGCAGGCCGATCAGCTGCTGTTGCGGATCCTCTGCGGCGGATTCGCCTCCGAGGACAGCGCCGGCCACGAACCAGCTCGTCGCCAATGCTGATGTGATCCAGTAGGCCTTCCAGCGGCGTTGGTAGAGATAGCCTGTGCCCAGGCCGGGCACCACGTTGAGAAGCGCGGCCACCCAGCCGGCGGAAGCGGCCAGCACGTGTGCGCGGTTTGGTGTGGTCATCGTGGAGGGCTTGGGTCTCTGCACTCTGGCGCGTTCCGGCGCTGGAGAGACGGTGGAACTGTCCCCTTATGGGGATCGTCAGTGGGGGAGCAGGGACGGGATGCTGATCGTCATTGCAGGCCGAGGGCCTGTCCGCACCGCTGACCATGAAGCTCGATCTCGCCCACGCTGAACCAATGGGAACTCTGATCCTGGAGGGGCGCCATCAGCCGTTCAGGGCCCTGGCCTGCGCTCTGCGTCCTGCCTCCATTCGCATTCGCCTGGCCCGCTGATTCTCCGGCTTGGTTGCAGTAGCTACATCAACACCGGCTGATCGGCGTGATCCTGCTAGTGCCTCTCCCCCTTCCATGGGTTTCCTCGCTGTCGCTGCCATCGTCACTGCCACCACCGTGATGGCGGGGCCTTCTTGACTCCCTTGGGCCAGGACCCGTGCCGGGTTGCTCAGCAGCATCAGCAGGCAGCTGAACAGGGCCATCAGGAGGAGGGAGGACGGACGAGACAACAGCGAAGGCACGGCATGGGAAAGGGAGTGAAACTGCTCAGGCTCCCCTCGCGTCAGTCTGGCTAGGGATTGGGAACGTTTGGAGCGATCGGTTATGGCGACGCGCACTCCCACCCTGCATGAGCTGGATCAGCACAGCATCGGGTTGATGCTGATTTGGTCGTTCATCGTGCTCACCGTTGTTGTCACTGCCTTCCCGTTCATCGCCGTGTTTCATTGATCCTCTGGCCATCTCCATGGGGTGAACATCCACCCCTGGCGGATCCGTTCGGCCGCCCTAGGGTGATTGCAATGAGAGAGGTGCCGATGACTCTTCTTCTCGTGTTCAATCTGCTCCTGGTGGCAGTGATCCTCACCGACTACGTGGTGCGTCAGGTGATGGAGCGTTTCGGTGAGTGGCGCCGGCTGCGCAAGAT
>JAYKIX010000019.1:0-10383 GCA_035286005.1 Synechococcus sp.
CTGGTGCAGGTGCAGCGGGGGCGATGGCGCCAGCGTGACTTTCCAGCACCAGCTGGCGGTTGCCGCCGCAGGCCCGAGCGATGGCTTGCTCCAGAAGGCTGGCCCGGCTTTGCACCATGCCCATCCAGTTGCCAGCCACCTGCACCACAGCGCGATGGGCATCCATGCGTACCAGTTGCGCTTGCTGGGAGAGCAGCATGCGGGTTGAGGGCAGTTCAAGACTTCCCAGGATCTGTTGCCACAGCTCAGGGAGGCTGGTGTTGGTCGGCGTGACGCCGGCAGCTTCGGTGGTGGCCGTTTCGGTGGTTGGATCCGCGGCAGGTGGCGGCGTCATGACGTCCGTGGGCGCGGTTGCCGGGGCCACGGCGTTGGTGGGTGGCAACGAAACCGATGTTGTCGTGGTGGTTGACGCAGCTGTTGCCGCCACGGGCGGAGGTGCCGGGGCTGCAGCAACAGGCTCTGGAGCGGAAGCGTCGCGCGCCACGGCCACGGTTGCCGTATTGGCTGGGGCTGCAGCACTCGGTTCTGCCTCCGCCAGCAAGCCCATCAGCAGAACCTCCAACCAAAGCCGGGGCTGCACACTCAGCCGTAACTGCTGTTCACTGCCACGCAATCGGGCTTGCCATTGCAGCAAACGCCGGCGGCCGACTCGTTGGGCCAGCGCGGGCAATTGGTGACGGAACTGGGGCGAGACACTGGTCAGTTCCGGTCGGTCCGGGGCTGCGGCCATGAGCACCAGGTCGCGCAAAATGCCAGCGAGACCCTGGAGCACTGCGCCCGGATCCCGTCCACGGTCAAGCAGGCTGCGGCTGGCTTCCACCAGCTGGAGTGGATCGCCGCTGGCGAGGGCCTCCGCAAGGGCGATCAGATCCTGTTCCGGAACAGCGCCCAGGAGATCCCAGACCGCATCGGTCTTGATGGGAGAGGGGAGAAGGCTGAGCTGATCGAGCAGGCTTTCGGCATCGCGAAGACCACCCTGGGCCCGTTGGGCCACCACATGGATTGCTTCCGGTTGGATCGGGATCGCTTCCTGTTGTGCGATCCAGGTGAGGTGCTGTTCCAGGGCATCGAGGGGGATGCGGCGGAAATCGAATCGCTGACAACGGCTCAGGATGGTGGGCAGTACCCGCTGGGGGTCTGTGGTGGCCAGCACGAACACCACGCGCGGCGGTGGTTCCTCCAGGGTTTTGAGCAGGGCGTTGAAGGCGGCGGTGGAAAGCATGTGGCATTCATCCACCACGTACACCTTCCACCGCGCTTGCACTGGGGCGAAGCGTGAACGCTCGATCAGATCACGGATGTTGTCGACTCCCGTGTTCGAGGCCGCATCGATTTCGATCACGTCGAGGGCGGTGCCTGCCGCGATCGCGGTGCAGAGCTCGCAGCTGCCACAGGGTTCCGGGGTGGGTCCGTCGCTGCTGAGGCAGTTGAGCGATCGGGCCAAGATGCGGGCGCTGGAGGTTTTTCCGGTGCCTCGGGGTCCGCTGAAGAGATAAGCGGGTGCGATCCGGTTGCTTCGCAGGGCGTGGCCCAGGGTTGCGGCAATCGCGTCCTGCCCCACCAGCTGGTCAAAGCGCTGAGGCCTGTATTTGTGATGTAGCGGCTGGTAGGCCTGGCTCATGCGACCCCGGTGATGCCGCGAGACTACTCAGCTTGCTCGGCTTCGGGCAGGGCTGGCGGCTGATCGAGCAGCGCATCAATCTTTTGTTTGAGGTCTTCCACTGCTGCTAACTCATCCGCCAGGCTTTGGCCGCTCAGCAGCAAGCGCTGATTGCCCCCATCACCCGCTTGTTGCAGCAGCGCTTCCAGTTTGCTGAGCAGTTTGAGGCGCAGTTGTTCCAGTTGGGTCACGCCCTTCCGAGCCAGGGCGCGGCTGTTGTCATCCAGAAGTCCCCGTTGCACCAGCAGCTCCAGCCCGGCCATCAGCGCTGAGGGCATGCGGGCACTCCAGTTGCGGGCTTTGTCGATCACTGCGTTCACCTGGGCGCTGTGATGACGGCCGGTCTTGCACCAGGTGGCGAAGTGCTCGCAGTTGTTGAACAGCAGGTTGTAGTTCTGCTCGCCGATGCGACCCATTGCCCGTCGCAGCGTCACGCCGGCCGGGGATGCATCGGCATGGTCAATGACGCTCAGGGTCTGACCCTGGCGAAAGTCGTCAACGGAGCTGCGCAGAATCTCGCGGCCCTCCAGGTAATGGGCCACCGTCCCATCGCCGAGGTCGATTCCGTGGTGATTGAACAGGCCGTGCTGGCGCGGTACCTGCAGGTGGTCAGCGGCCGCCAAATCTCGTTCTCGATATCGAAGACAGTTCATGCATTCTAAGAACGGTTGCTGAACGTTTGTAGGTCCTGGATGTCTCCTTCATACAACGCTTGAATCTTGCTCGGCCAAGCTGAATGCCTTGGCTACTGGTAAACGACAACGGTGCATGTTTGACAGGTTTGTGTGGTCACGTCTTTGCAGCGGGGTTTGTCCCATCCTTTGCAGATCCAAAGGCCGCAGAGTGGCGGGCTGCTTGGTTTTCTCTTGTGGCCTCCAGGGTAATAAAGGCACTCTCTTGTAACGCTCGATGTGCAGTTGCAGGGTTGTTGAATTACTTTGCGCGTCAAGGCTGAGCAATTGCCACTCAAATCAAGGTGTTTTTTTGATAGCTGAGCAGAGCTTCCGGATCCAGTCGCATCGCAAACATCCCAGCAGATCTTGTCGTTCCCAGGCTCAAAGCTCAGCAGCCCGCCGACCCCAATCTCGCGTGATGGCTTGACTGCTATATCAAAGACATTGATGTTAGTGCGCTTTTCACAGGAATAGATAAAGTTTTGGGAGTCATTCAGTTCGGCATGATTGAGGCAGGTCGCTTGAGTTATGTTTGCAGGGTCAAATTTTGCTGCTATTGATAACTTTTTCGATGCGGTGCCGAGTTGGGTTTTTACTTCTGTTGCGTGTGCCTTTTTGACTTGTTCTCGATACATCAAGGTTGCGATGCCACTGAGAATACCGAGGATTGTGATGGTAATCAACAATTCCACCATTGTGAAGCCGTGGTTCGATGATCCATTTGCATGGCGCATTAGGCCGGCGATGTGCAATGCTTTGGCCGCTGATCCTGGCCCTAGTCGCACGGCTCGTGAAAGATCAACGACAACGCCGTCTTCATTGATAAGTGACATCGGTGCAGGTTGCACAGCTGCTAACGATCTGTGTTGTGCATTCTTGTCGACATTTTTGCTTGATGCATCTGTTTGAGCAGCGTGTGGGATTTCCGAAGCAGCAGTAGTAAAAGGTTTTGCTGCAGACCCTCTTGCAGTTGTTTACGGGGGTGTTTGTGCAGTTGCAGTCATAATCTCGAACTTGTCGTGTGAGTGCGGAGCAGTTGTTGCTGAGGTCAAGGTGGGACTTGGAGAGTTGTGCGTCCTTCCCGCTTCCTGTCGCGTCGCAGGTGTCCCAGCAGATGTTGTCCTTTCCAATCCCAAAACTAAGGATTCCCCCAACGCCAATTTCATTGACGGGTTTGACCGCAATATCAAAAATATTGCTCCCGTCATTTCGCTCTGTGCAGGAGTAGGTGAAGTTGTTCGAATTGTGTAATTCAGCACTTTTAAGGCAGTTGCTCTCTGTGATTTTTTGCAGCCCCAGTGCTGTCGTGATGAGTTTTTTGGATGCTGCGCTCAGCTGGGTTTCAACCTCTGTGGCAAAAGCTTTCTTGGTCTGTTGCCGGTATCCCATGATCCCGGCACCGGTCAGGATGCTGACAATCACGATGGTGAATAAGAGCTCGACAATGGTGAAGCCTTGTCTCTTTATTTTCACCGCCATCGTGGCAAGTGTCTAAGCGCTTTTCTGTTGGCTGGAGTCTGGTAGCGCCAGCACATTGGCACCGGTGTGCTGTTCCACCATCGCTTTGGTAACGGTGAAGCTCTTCACCTCGCTTTGCGATGGAAGGTCGTACATCAGGTCCAGCATTAATTCCTCAACGATGCCGCGCAGGGCGCGGGCGCCGGTCTTGCGTCGATGGGCTTCCTGGGCGATGGCCTGGATCGCTTCGTCGTCAAACTGCAGCTGCACGTTGTCCATGCTCAGCAGGGTGCGGAACTGCTTCACCAGGGCATCGCGGGGCTCGGTGAGGATTGAGCGCAGCGTCGCTTCATCGAGGGGTTCCAGCACTGCGCTCACCGGCATGCGGCCGATGAATTCCGGGATCAGGCCGTATTTGACCAGGTCGTCTGGCTGCAGCTGACGCAACACCTGGGAGGCCTGCAGCTCACGGTTGATGCGGCTGCGATTGCGGGAGTCGCCAGGCATGAAGCCAATGGCATTGCGGCCCATCCGTTTCTGAACCACTTCATCGAGGCCGACGAAGGCACCGCCGCAGATGAACAGGATCTGGCTGGTATCAATCTGAATGCAGTCCTGATAAGGGTGTTTGCGACCACCCTGGGGCGGCACGTTGGCGACGGTGCCCTCAAGCATCTTCAGCAGGGCCTGTTGAACGCCCTCCCCTGACACATCCCGGGTGATCGAAGGGTTCTCGCTCTTGCGGGCGATCTTGTCGATCTCGTCGATGTAGATGATGCCGCGCTGGGCCAGATCCACATCCATGTCGGCTTTCTGCAGCAGCCGCAGCAGGATGTTCTCCACATCTTCACCGACGTAACCCGCTTCGGTGAGGGTGGTGGCGTCGGCGACGGCGAAGGGTACATCCAGCATTTCGGCCAGGGTCTGGGCCAGCAGGGTTTTGCCGCAACCGGTGGGTCCGATCAACAGGATGTTGCTCTTGTGCAGTCGGGTGGCGGTCTCCTCGGTCTCTCCAAGACCGTCCCCTTGCCAGGCCAGCCGTTTGTAGTGGTTGTATACGGCGACGGACATCACCTTCTTGGCCGCCTCCTGACCCACCACCTGCTCGTCCAGGAAGGACTTGATCTCCTGGGGCTTGGGAATGGAGGCCAGGGTCGGAACCGGCTTGCTGCTCTTGCGGGGCGTTGGGTTGGCTTTGCGGCTGGGCTCGCTGCCCTGGCGACCCTGACCCTGGGTATCCACCAGCTCTTCATCCAGGATCTCGTTGCAGAGATCGATGCACTCATCGCAGATGTAGACCCCGGGACCGGCGATCAGCTTGCGCACCTGGTCCTGGGACTTCCCGCAGAAGGAGCACTTCAGATGGGCATCGAATTTCGCCATCGAACCCTGGACACCTCAGACGGACAAACAACAGAGCCGACCGACAGGTCCGCCTGGATCCACAGGATCGTCAGCGGAAACAGGCTTGTCAGCCTTCCGTAACGATTCCTCCGTCTCCGGAACTGTCAACCACGCGATCGATCAGGCCGTATTGAACCGCTTCTGCCGGGGAAAGGAAGTAGTCCCGATCGGTGTCTTCCGCGATCTTGTCCAGAGGCTGACCGGTGTGCTCAGCCATCAGCCCGTTCAGGGTTTCCTTGAGGAAGAGGATTTCCTTGGCCTGGATTTCGATGTCCACCGCCTGACCCTGGGCGCCGCCGAGGGGTTGGTGAATCATGATCCGGGCATTGGGCAGGGCCAGACGCTTGCCCTTGGTCCCGCCGGAGAGCAGAAAGGCACCCATGGACGCTGCCAGCCCGTAACAGATGGTCACCACGTCCGGTGCCACCTGCTGCATCGTGTCGTAGATGGCCAGACCTGCGGTGACTGAGCCACCGGGGGAGTTGATGTAGAGCTGGATGTCTTTTTCCGGATCCTCGGCTTCAAGAAAGAGCATCTGGGCCACCAGGGCATCGGCGACGGCGTCATCAACGCCGGTCCCCAGAAAGATGATCCGCTCCCGCAGAAGACGGGAATAGATATCGAAGGCGCGATCGCCCCGGCCGGACTGTTCCACCACGGTCGGCAGGGGGCCAGGTGCCGAAACCGGCATTTCGGCACGCCAGCGGTTCTGGATCGGGTGGTGGCTACGGGCGTCGATCACGCGCTCGGTCTCTCGCTGAATGGGCTCAATCTATGGGCGCTGCTCAGCCCTCGGAGTCCGCCTCGGACTTGGCGGTCTTCTTCTTGGCCGTGGACTTCTTCTTGGCAGCAGGCTTTTCATCGCCGGCTGCAGCGGAATCGTTGTCGGCAGGCGCTTTCTCGGTGAGGGTGCTGTTCTCCTCCAGCCAGCCCATCAGCTGATCCTGGATCAGGTCGTCCATCACGGCCTGGCGCAACCGGTCGGGGTCAATCTTTGCGTCGGCGGACAGTTCCTTCTTCACCTCTTTCACCTTGGCGTCCACAGCGGCGTCGTCCACCGCGATGTTTTCAGCATTGGCCAGGGCCGTGAGCGCGAAGCTGCGGCGCAGCCGCTCCTCCGCTTCAGGGCGTGCGTTCTGCATCAGGTTGCGCACCAGGTCGGGTGTGAACAGAGACTTCACGTCCATGCCCTGCTGGGCGAACTGGGCAGCGGTCTGTTCCACCAGGTTGCGGCTTTCCTGCTGGATCAAAGCCTCGGGAAGTTCGACTTCGAGTTGTTCCACCAGGGCTGCCACCAGGGCGTCGCGGCGGTTGCTGGTCTGACGCCGTTCCGCGTCGTCCTTCAGCCGCTGTTCCAGGTCCTTGCGCAGATCGGCCAGGGTTTCCTGCTCGCTGGCCTGTTTGGCGAAAGCGTCATCCAGCTCGGGGAGCTCCCGGGTTTTGAGGTCCTTCAGTTCAATCGCGAAGGCGGCCTTGCGCCCGCGGGCGTCCTCCTTGGGGTAGTCATCGGGGAACTGGCAGTCGACGGTTTTGTTGTCGCCGACCTTCATGCCGATGACGCCTTCGATGAAGCCGGGAATCATGCGGCCGTGTTCCAGATCCACATCCATCGAATCGGCGCTGCCCCCTTCGATCTCGCTGTTGTCATCGCTGTAGATGCCCTTGAAGCTCAGCACGGCGATGTCGCCGTTTTCGGCGGCCCGACCCTCCACGGGAACAACGGTTGCCAGCTGCTTACGGGAGTCCTCGAGCATGGCGTCCACCTTGGAGGGGTCGTAGGCGACGGTCTCGAATTCGGCCTTCAGCCCCTTGGTGGTCTTGAGTTTCGGAGTCGGTGCCACATCGGCCTCCAGGGTGACCGTCACGTCATCCCCGGGGTTGAAGTTCTCCAGCAACCCTTCGAAGCCGCCCGTCAGGTCGGGCTGGCTGATGGGCTCGAGCGATTCCTGTTTGATCGCATCCCGCCAGGCGCCGTCCACCAGGCTTTCCAGCGCGGTTGCTTTAATTCGCACGCTTCCCAGCTGCTGCACCACCACCGTCCGGGGCACCTTCCCCTTGCGGAATCCAGGCAGATTGATGCTGCGGCTGAGGCTCTTGATGGCGTCCTCGTAGCCAGCCTTGGTGCGCTCGCCGGGAAGCGTCACCGTCACCGCCAGTCGGCTGCCGGGGCGGGATTCGGTGGTGACCTTCAGGGCGGCAGCGCTCATGGCGGGTTTGTGGGGATCAGCGGGGCAGCCCATCAGTTTAAGAAACGGTTGAACATTCACTCAGCTCGGTAAGGTGACAGCAGCTTCAGTTGCCTTCATCACGTTCTCTACGAGTGATGGGCCACGGCTTGAAAGCTGAAATTGTTGAAGTCCCTTATCCCACCGCTTGTCCTCGAAACTTCCCAACCGTCCTCTCAACGTTGCTGTTCTTGGTGCCAGCGGTGCCGTCGGTCAGGAGCTGTTGCTGCTGCTGGTCGAGCGCAAGTTTCCCGTCGCTGATCTGAAACTGCTGGCGTCGGCCCGCTCCGCTGGGCAGGTTCAGAACTGGAATGGCCGCAGTCTCACCGTTGAAGAGGTGACGGCCGCATCGTTTGAAGGGGTCGATCTGGTCCTTGCTTCCGCCGGCGGATCCGTCTCACGACAGTGGCGTGAGGCCATCACAGCGGCCGGGGCCGTGATGGTGGACAACTCCAGTGCCTTTCGAATGGAAGACGGGGTGCCGCTGGTGGTGCCCGAGGTCAATCCCGATGCAGCGTTCACCCACAAGGGTGTGATCGCCAACCCCAACTGCACCACGATCCTGCTGACGCTCGCCCTGGCCCCGTTGGCGGCCCGGCAGTCGATGCGCCGGGTGGTGGTCAGCACCTACCAGTCCGCCAGCGGTGCCGGCGCCCGTGCGATGGAGGAGCTGAAGAATCTGTCGCAGACGGTGCTCGACGGCGGCACGCCCAAGGGTGAAGTGCTGCCGTATTCACTGGCGTTCAACCTCTTTCTTCACAACTCACCACTGCAGGACAACAGCTACTGCGAAGAGGAGATGAAGATGGTGAATGAGACCCGCAAGATCATGGGTCTGCCGGACCTGCGCTTCACGGCCACCTGCGTCCGGGTGCCGGTGCTCAGGGCCCATTCCGAGGCGGTGAATGTGGAGTTTGAGCAGCCGTTCCCGGTGGAGGAAGCCCGCCGGCTGCTGTCCCAGGCGCCAGGTGTGGAGCTGATCGAGGATCCCGCTGCCAACCGTTTCCCGATGCCGACGGATGTCACCGGTCGCGATCCCGTGGCGGTGGGCCGGATCCGGCAGGACATCAGTGACCCCAATGCTCTTGAGCTCTGGCTCTGCGGTGACCAGATCCGCAAAGGTGCCGCGCTCAACGCCGTGCAGATCGCCGAACTGTTGATCGACGCGTGATGACCAACGCTGCCTCCCTCTCCCCTACACCCTTCGGTCGCGTCGTCACCGCGATGGTGACACCGTTCAACGCCAGTGGTGCGGTTGATCTGGACCTGGCCGGACGACTGGCCCGTCATCTTGTGGAGCAGGGCTCCGACGGTCTGCTGGTCAGCGGCACCACCGGCGAATCCCCGACCCTCAGCTGGCAGGAACAGCTGCAATTGCTGCAGGCCGTGCGTGAGGCGGTCGGTTCTGACGCTCAGGTGCTGGCTGGCACCGGCAGCAACTCCACCGCCGAAGCGGTGGAGGCCACCCGTGAAGCAGCTGCCGCTGGCGCTGATGGCGCCCTGGTGGTGGTTCCGTACTACAACAAGCCGCCTCAGGAGGGCCTGGAAGCCCATTTCAGAGCGATCGCCGAGGCGGCTCCCGAGCTGCCGCTGATGCTTTACAACATCCCCGGCCGCACCGGTTGCTCAATGCAGCCCGACACGGTGGCGCGGCTGATGGACTGCCCGAACGTGGTCAGCTTCAAGGCGGCCAGTGGCACCACAGAAGAGGTCACCGCCCTGCGGTTGGCCTGCGGTTCCCGTCTGGCGATCTACAGCGGTGATGACGGCCTCACCCTGCCGATGCTGGCGGTGGGTGCCGTTGGCGTCGTGAGCGTGGCCAGCCACGTGGTGGGTCCTGAGATCCGCGCCATGATCGAGGCCTTTCTGAGCGGCGATGGCGCCACAGCCCTCGCCCAGCACGAAGCACTGATCCCGTTGTTCAAGGCGTTGTTCGCCACCACCAATCCGATCCCCGTCAAGGCCGCCCTGGAGCTGAACGGCTGGCCTGTCGGAGCCCCACGTCTTCCCCTTTCGCCTTTACCGGATGCCATGAGATCAACCCTTGCCACCACCCTGTCCGCCCTTCGTCAGACCTGACGGTCCGGCTTAACGGCTCACGCAAACAGTTTTCGATTCCTTTTTTCATGGCTAACAACGCACGGTCCGCCAAGGGTCAGGAACCCTGCCTTCGGGTGATTCCCCTGGGGGGTCTGCATGAGATCGGCAAGAACACCTGCGTGTTCGAGTACGGCGATGACCTGATGCTGGTGGACGCCGGCCTGGCCTTCCCCAGCGACGGCATGCATGGTGTGAACGTCGTTCTGCCCGACACGACATTTCTGCGGGAGAACCAGAAGCGCATCCGCGGCATGATCGTCACCCACGGTCATGAGGACCACATCGGTGGCATCTCTCATCACCTCAAGCACTTCAACATCCCGGTGATCTACGGGCCTCGTCTGGCCCTGTCGCTGCTCACCGGAAAGATGGATGAAGCCGGCGTCAGCAAGCGCACCACGCTGCAGACCGTGAGCCCCCGCGAGGTGGTGAAGGTGGGTCAGCACTTCTCCGTGGAGTTCATCCGCAACACCCACTCGATGGCGGACAGCTACTCGCTGGCCATCACCACCCCGGTGGGAACGATCATTTTCACCGGTGATTTCAAGTTCGATCACACCCCGGTCGATGGCGAGCATTTCGACATGGCCCGTCTGGCGCACCACGGTGAGAAAGGGGTTCTCTGCCTGTTCAGCGACTCCACCAATGCCGAGGTTCCGGGCTTCTGCCCGCCTGAGCGTTCGGTGTTCCCCAATCTCGATCGTCACATGGCGAACGCTGAAGGCCGCGTCATCGTCACCACCTTCGCCAGTTCGATTCACCGGGTGTCGATGATTCTTGAGCTGGCGCTCAAGAACGGCCGCAAGGTGGGTCTGCTGGGCCGTTCCATGCTGAACGTGATCGCCAAGGCCCGCGAACTGGG
>JAYKIX010000020.1:0-2974 GCA_035286005.1 Synechococcus sp.
CACCATGCCGTGAACTCGACAGTGACCTTGGCTGATTATCCGTTGCGCCAGACCCTTCACGGTTGATGCTTAGGGCAGTGCAACACAGGCTGATGCTGAACATGGCTTCTGCGTGGACCCCCTGGGCTCTGGCCATCGTGCTGAATGGCGTGCTTATTGCCTGCGCTCATCGCCTCCCCCTGCTGACTTCATCGGGGTGGGTGCACGCGGGCGTTCTTGGCACGGTTCTATGGGGCTGCCTGGGGTGGCGTGGGTGGCTCACCGTGGTGCTCTACCTGGCCCTTGGTTCGCTGGTGACCAAGGTGGGTTTCCAGCGGAAGCAAGCCCTTGGACTTGCCGAAGCCCGGGGTGGACGGCGAAGTCCGGCCAACGTCTGGGGCTCCGCAGCGGTTGGAGCTTGTTTGGCGTTGTTGATCGGATCCGGACTTGAGCCTCGCGCGCTCCTGATCGCGGGATTTGCTGCAAGTTTCGCGGCCAAGTTGGGCGACACCTTTGGCAGTGAACTTGGCAAGCGATATGGCCGCACCACCGTGTTGATCACAACCCTTCGCCGTGTTCCGCCAGGGACGGAGGGTGCGGTGAGTGTGGAGGGAACGCTCGCTAGCTTCGCCGGCAGTGGGTTGATGATGCTGGTGATGGTTGCTGTTGGCTTGCTTCCAACAGGACCTGTGGCTTGGCTGGTGGCCTGTGTGGGTTTCGTTGCCACCTTGCTTGAAAGTGTGCTGGGTGCTCTGGCGCAAGAGCGCACCCCATGGCTCAGCAATGAGCTGGTGAATGGTCTGCAGACTGCCGTGGCAGCGTTGCTTGCCATGGGGCTTTGCCTTCAGCTTCAGCTGCTGCCCTAACCGCAGAACCCTGTTTCTCGTGCTTGTGCCATGGACCTGAGGGTGTTCAGGGCTGCTGTGATCTCCTGTCTCACCCTCTGAGAACCGACGCCATGCCTTCGGGCAATGGCGCTGACGGCCTCACCCTGCACGTGATGCTTGATCAACCAATGCCGCGCAGGGGTGGGGATTTGAGGCAAGACTTCACGTAACCAATCCAGCTGGGTGTCCTTGGTGGCGTTGGCTGGGACGGCGATCAACTGGTCCACCAGATTGTCTGTGCCTAGCGACTCCCCCTCGGATGCGTGACAGCGTTGGCATTGATCCAGGCTCATCAAATGTTGCTGTCGATGGGCCATTCGGGCCAGATCCCAACGCTCGGGTCTCACCCCAAGAGTCAGGGCTAACTCCTTGTCATTGAGTGGTGGTTGGTTTCGATGTCGCCGCTGTTCCTGCAGCTTGGCTCCTTTGGCATGGAGAGCCTGTAGTCGCCATGGAATGCGCAGACAGCGTTCACGATCGCGTCTGAAATGCAGGATTGCCCCAGTTGCCAGTGGCATCACATAGCTGCTGATGCGAGCCCCAAGGGATGGATCAAACCGTTCAGCCCCTTGGATGAGCCCAAGCTGAGCTTCCTGGAGTAAATCGTCGTGTTCTCCTTGTCCGCGACCGAGTTGCCGAAGGGTGGCGAGATAGGCCAAACCTAGGTGGCGCAGCACCCGTTCATTGCGTTCGCAAATCTGTGGGCTGAGTGGGCGGCGCCGCTCACTGCGAATCCGCAATTGCACCAAAGTTTCGCCGCGGGTGGTGGGCATGAATCCATGAAATTACTGAATTCAGGCTCCCCGTCTTCACCCTGATTGCCCTCCTCCTTGGAATGGAAATCACCTCACCCCTGGGAGGGAAGAAATTCGTCTTTCAACGCGGTAATCAAGGCCAGGCAGGAACGCATGGGCATGCCGTTATCGAGGCTGGGTTGCAGCTCCTTTTCAAGCTCCGCGATCACCTGTTCTGCCGTTTCCCCGCGTTGGATCAATTCCTTCACGGTGAGAATCGCCGCGTCCTCGGTGAAGCCGAGCAGATACTCCTTGAGTTGCGTCGTAGAGGCCTGGGCGATGATCGCCGCGGTGGGATTGGGCACAGTCCTCGTTGGGGCTCATGCGACTTTACGGAGAAATGCTTGAGCACCAGAGCCGTTCTGGATCAGCTCCAGAGGGGCGTGGCTTGCGGCCTCGCTTCCAGCCCGGCCCAGTTGGTTAGCGCAGGCCAGTGCATGACCCGTTGGTGAATCCAATGGTGCCCTTCGGCATTGAGGTGAATGCCGTCTGGTTCCATCCACCCCAGCCACCCGGGCTCGTTCTGCATGGCCTGATGCAAGGGCAGGAAAGCCACATCGGCTTCAAGGCAGGCCTCCTCCAGCTGGGCTTCATAGGCAGCGATGGCGTTGTTGTCGTACCAAAGGCAGTTCGAAAACGGCATCGCGTGTTCATCCACCGCGGTCAGGCCCAGAACCAGCACGTGCGTGCGTGGAAGCATGGCGCGCAGCAGCTGTTCCACACCGAATCGATAGGCTTCCACGCTGAGCTGAGGCCGGCCATCGACCCTGCCGATCCTGGCGCTGTCGTTGAGTCCAACAGCCAGAAGAAGCCCCCCCGGAGTCTGACGACGTAGCTCGCCACGGCTCCCCCATTCCTGTTCCCATCGCTTGGCGACGTTCTCCAGGCCATCCCCACGCACCCCCAGTGGATAAACAATTGGCGCTGCCGGAATCTGCATCCAGCTCTGGCGAAGGCGTTCACACCACCCTCCGCCTTCACGATCGCCCCAGCCGTACACCCCGCTGTCGCCGATCACGATGAGTTGGCGTGGAGGTGTTGGCATCCATGAACCTTGCGATCTTTTCAGCTTTGCAGGCGCAGTGAAAGGTGGGTTTCAGGGCTTTGCAACCAGCGCTGCCGCAGCTGATCGCTGATCAGTTCGCCTGCCACTGTGAGCAGGGCGAAACAGCAGAGCAACAGCATCACTGCGGCCCAATGAAAGGAACTCAGGGATTCGATCAACATCCAGCCCAGCCCTGTTCCTCCCACCAGTCCCACCACCACCGTTTCCCGCAGGATCACGTCGGTGCGGTAGGCCCCGTAGGCCAGGTA
>JAYKIX010000021.1:0-16915 GCA_035286005.1 Synechococcus sp.
TCGCTGTCGCTTCAGAGCCCCTGGATGACCAGCAAATGGGAGAACTTCCTGCGCAACCTTGGGGAATGGCACGGCACGTTTGCGTCGCTTGATTCCCAGCAGCAGGAGCAGTCCCGTACCAGTTCGATTCTCACCCTGGAGCAGGGAGATGAGGAGCGGTTGGTGGTGTTTGGGTTGCAGCGTTGGAGTGATCCCACCCTGCAAGGACCTGCTTCAGGTCGCGGGGAGCCCCTGAACGCCATGCGCCAGGACTACCGCAGCCTTGGCAATCAGGTGGTGTTTTTTCCCTGCGGAACGTTCTGCAAAGGCTCGATGCAGCTGGCCCCCGGCACCGCCTTTGGCGGTGAGTTCGGCTTTATTGATGGCGACCGTCGCCATCGCTTGGTGATTCTCTACAGCGAGGCGGGTTCCTTTGACCGCTCTGTCCTGATCAGGGAATTCCGTGCTGGTTCAGTGGTTTCTGAACAGCCACCGCTCGAGGCGAGTCAACTGATTGGTTCCTGGTCGGGGGAGGAGCACACCATCACAGCTGACTGGCCAGAGGTGAGCACTGCACCTCTCGCGTTGAGCCTGGATGCTGCTGATCTGTCGGAAGTGCGTTGGCTTCCCGACGGGGGTGGTTTCCGTGTGCCGCCGCAAGTTAGTCACCGTGAGGCCTTTGAGGTTTCCGCTTTTTGGTGCTCGGGTCCTAACCGACTGCAACGGCTGGTGCGTCGCTATGACGCCAGCGGTGCCTGGCTGTCGGCCAGCCAGGCCGTACTAACGCGGGGCTGAGTCAGGGGTTCAGCGACAAGGTGCCTTGGCCACTGTTATCACTGCGGCTGAAGGCGATGTCGAGTGTGCGCAAGTAGGTGTGAAGGCCCGCATCCTGAATCGGCAGCACGTAGGCATCGGCACCGGATTCGTTGTGGTGCGAATGCCAGTAGCCAGGGGGAGTCACGAAGGCGGCTCCAGCCACCCAATCTTCCCGGTGGCCGTTGCGGATCATGCCATTGTCATCCAGCTCGGTGCCGATGATGGTGTAGCAGCCGGGTTGACAGGCCACGGCGAAATCGAGGGCGATCGATTGGTGGCGATGGGGCCGTTGCACCTGGCCCGCCGGCAAGATGCCAAGCATTGCCCAGAGGGTGTGGGTGACGGTGCGGGTCTGGGGGAAGGCGTTGTTACCCAGCAGAACACTGACGCGGTTCGCATTGGCGCCACGGGGATTCCTGGCAATGGCCTCCAGTTCCTCCCGAGCATCCCGATGGCTGTAGAAGCAAGGCTCGAACACCGGCTTCACGGTGCTGACGCCGAGGTAGCGCAATAAGGGAGCGTCATGCACCCAATACAGGCCGGCTTTCTCGTCGCTGGTGTGCACCGCTTCACCACCAGCCGGCAGCACGAAGGTGTCACCTTCGCACCAATGGAAGCTTTGGCCACAGGCCTCGGTGCGTCCTTCCCCTCGGGCCACGAAGAACAGCTGGCTGGTGGCATCGGCACTCGTGCGCAGGAACCCCTGATCGAGACGAATGAAATTGCCGCAGAGGGAGGGGCCAGTGGCAGGGCTTTCACAGCCCAGCTGGGTGCTGAGGTCGAGGGGTTGCAGTGCTGTCCCTGCTTCCTCGAAGAAGCTGGCCGAGAAGCTGTAGTAAGGAATTCGGCTGATCAGCCCCTTCTGCAGGGGATTGGCTGCCGATCCGTAATCGAAGAACTGGGCCTGGGAGCTGGTGGCCGTGGTCGCCCGAGGGGTGAGGGTCATGCTCCTGTTGGCCGCAGAGATTGCGACGGATGAGATCGATGAGCAGATTAAGTGCTGACTCGCCTGCAACTGGTTCAGCTTGAACTAGTCAGGCAGATGGCTCATGGTCCCGCCCAAGTTGCGACGCTTAAGCAACAGATAGATGGCAGGAACAACGAATAGAGAGAGCAGTGTTGAGACCAAAAGACCGCTGAACACCACGGTGCCAATACTGATGCGACTGGCTGAGCCTGTGCCGCTGGCGAGTAACAGCGGAAGAAATCCTGCGAGCGACGTGATCGCGGTGAGCAAAATCGGCCGCATGCGGATGGTGGCTGCCGATTGGATCGCTTCCAGCAAGCCCATCCCCTGTGCGAGACGCTGATTCGCAAATTCCACGATCAGGATCCCGTTTTTAGCGGCCAAACTCACCAGTACAAGCAGGCCCATTTGTCCATAGACATCCAGCGGGAGTCCCCTCAGTTTCAGTCCGATCAGGGCGCCAAGGAGTGCCAAGGGAACGGTGAGCAAAATGATCAGCGGATCCAAAAAGCTTTCATAGAGGCCTGCAAGGAGCAGGTAAACCACCATCAAGCCAAGGCCAAACAGAGTCCAGGTCACATGTTTGGCCTTGGTCTCTTCTTGGGCCAGGCCTGTGAAGCTCAGCCCCAGGTTGCTGCCTCCTTCGGCCCGATTGATCGCTTCCAAGCGGTCAATGGCCTGTCCGCTGCTGACGCCGTTTGCGGGGATCGCCGTGATGCCGATGGAGCGATCCTGGTTGTAGTGGTCGATGGTCGCAGCTCCTTCTGCGCGGATGAGGCGCATCACATTGCTCACATTCACGAGCTTGCCGTCGCGATTGCGAACCATCAGGTTGAGGAGATCGGAGGGCTGGGCCCGTTCCTGGCCTTCGAGCTGCACATAAATCGTGCGAATCCTGCCTCCTTCAAATGTGTCGTCGATGTAGCGACCGCCAATGGCCGTGCCGATATCCCGGAGGGTTTCGCTCAGGGACAGATTGAGGGCGGCCATCTTGTCGCGGTCGATCTCCAGTTGCCAGCGGGGCGATGAGGCATCGAAGCGTGTGTTCACGCGCTCAAAGGCACCACTCGCTTGTGCGGCGGCAATAAACCGCTGGGCTTGCTCTTCGAAGGCCGACAGGCTGAGCTGACCGCCACTGCGATCCAGGAGCTCCATCTGAAGGCCGGACTCGCTACTGAACCCGCGCACAGTGGGCGGGGTAGTCACCACGACACGGGCATTGTTCACCTTGCCCCGCAGGGCTTTCGTGAGTCGGTCTTTGACCGCTTCGCTGCTGTTCTCTAGACCCGACCGTTCGTTCAATGGACGGAGTCGGAGGTAGAAGGAGCCGGTGTTCTCTCCGCTCTGACCGAAGGAACGGCCGGAATAGAAGTTGCCTGTGCGGATCATGGGCTCGGAGGCCACCACCTCCCGAATCCTGTTCATCACAGCCTCGGTGCGTTCAAGGCTCGCTCCATCGGCAAGGGTGAAGTAACCGCGAATCTGCCCCAGGTCTTCATCGGGGATAAAGGCAGTGGGCATGCTTGCAAGACCGATCGTGGTGATCAGCAATCCGCTCAGCACCAGGCTCAGCACCAGGCGTCCGCGACCCAGCCAGATGTTGAGCACCCGGGCATAACGGCCCTGCAGGTGACCCATGCCAAGGCGCAAGTTTTCACTGAGTTTGCGGAGTGGCCCAGGCAGTCGTCCACCACCCGGGCCAAGCACCCTGGCGCAGGCCATGGGAGTGAAACTCAGGGCATTGAAGGTGGAGAACAGGATTGCTCCGCAGATCGCTAGAGCAATCGGCTCATAGAGGCGACCAATGGACCCTGGGATCAGCAGCACCGGCACAAAGACAGCGGCCAACACCAGCGAGGTGGCGACGACGGCGCCTGCCAGCTCAGCCATGGCATCTTCGGCGGCCTGCTGAGGCTCGTTCCCTTGCTCAATGCGGCCTGCAATGTCTTCACTCACCACGATTGCGTCATCCACCACGATTCCCGTGGCCAAGACCAGGCCAAACAAGATCAGGCTGTTGAGGTTGGACCCGCTCAGACGCACCACCACAAGGCTGCCGATCAGGGCCACGGGGACGGCGATCCCTGGGATCAACGCCAGCCGCCAACGGCCTAAAAACAGCAGCAACACGATCAGCACCAGCACAACGGCATCGCGCAGGGTTGCTGTGGTGCGGTCGAGGTTGGCTTGAACGGTGTCTGCCACGTCCACGATGGTCTGCATCGTGAGCCCAGGTGGAAAATTTTCCTCTAATTGCTTCAGCGAGTTTCGGACGGATCGGCTGACATCCAGTGCATTAGCGCCATCACGCTGATAAACGCCAACTGCCACGGCCTGTTCCCCCTGGAGATTGAGGGCACTGCTGCCGTAATCGTTGAACCCCAACTCCACCCGGCCAACCTCACCGAGGCGCACTAGACCCCCCTGCCCGGTGCGTTGGACCACCAGCCCTTCCAATTCTTGCTTGCTGCGAAGTCGTCCTTCCGCCCCCACAGGGAGGCTGAAGGGTTGCCCGTTGGGAGCTGGTGCTTCACCGAGGCTGCCAATCGCCGCCAGAACGTTCTGATCGGCCAGTGCAGTGGTGACGTCGTTGCTCGTGAGATTGAACTGTTCGAGCTTGTGGGGGTCGAGCCAAAGTCTGAATGCCAGGTCACTGCTGCCGAAAATTCGGATGTCACCGACACCTGGCACGCTGCGCAGGGCATTGCGCAAACTCTGATCCAGCCAACCGCCCACGAAGGTGGGTGCATAGAGATCTTTTGGTGCGCTGAATCCAAGGATCAGCAGAATGTCATCGGAGGAGCGGCTTACCGTGAGCCCTTGCCGGCTGACGGCCTGGGGCAAACGACGGGTTGCCAGGCTCACCTCGTTTTGAACTTTGATGGCATTGATCTCGGGATCACCGCTGTCGAAGCGAAGGCTGAGATTGGCGCCGCCCTGTCGGCTGCTAGAACTCATGCTCTCGAGCCCTTCCAGGCCATTGAGTTGCTGCTCCAGCACTGCAGTCACGCTTTGCTCCACCACCTCTGGTCCGGCGGCCGGGAAGCGGGCATTGACACTGACGCGGGTGGGGGCGAGCTGGGGAAGATCTTCAAGCCCCAACCCCACCAGAGCCATTAGTCCAGCGAGCAGCACCAGCAAACTGCAGACCACTGTGAGCACCGGCCGACGAAGAAACGGCTGCGAAATCGACCGCACAGTGAGAGGTCTGGAGTGGATGCGTTCAGATCTTGACAGTGAAAAGCCCCTGATGCGTTAACAACGCATCAGGGGCTTCAATTGCAATTGAAGATTGGAGGTCAGCCAACGCTCCACACACCACCGGCGATATTCACCAGGGGAGCAACAATGGCGGTGCTGGCCAAGAACCAGGCGAAAGCGGCGCCGCCGCAGCCACCCAGCCAAAACCCACTGGCAAACTCAGCCCAGCCAGCTTTGGTGAACAGGTCGCTGGGAGGATTGTCGATGGTGGCGTCGGCAGGTTGCACATTGGGCCCGTTGCCAGCGGTGCCGTAGATGGAAAGGCACACGGTGAGAATTGACACAAGGCCAACAGTTGCCAAGAGGCCGGCGGTGGCGGCGTAATCAGTGTTCCTCAGAGGACCACAGATGGCGAAGGGGCCGTAGAGGAAGAAGCCATGGGCCATGCCCACTTCCAGTCCGCGGCGGTTGGGAGACAGCGCCGGGCGGTAGGCGGGCAGGGCATTCAAGAAGGCCTTGGCGAAGTAGCTGCTGTTCACCGGGGTGGCCAGGTTGCCGACGGTGGGGTCGGCGACGGGGGTCACGGTCATGGGAGGGATCGGGGTGACGAATGTTGAAACGAAGTTGGTCGTCGCGATGCGGCGTTCAGCCGGTTCAGTCGCGGGCTTCGATCACGTTGAACAGCAGGGCCATGGCCACGGCTGGGCCCATGATCCCGACGAGGGGCACAAATACAGAGGGCATCCAGGCGGCGACGAAATCTCCAGTCATGGCGATGGCCAAAGCCAAAAAGGTCCGCCGTTACTGTAGGGATCGCTTTTATGAGCGCCTGTCGCCTGGTCCCCGGGCGACATAAAAGTTCAATCCAGCCGGTCTTCCTAGAGGCCGTTTTTGTGATGTCTCAGGCCTACGTCGGTGGTGCTGCTGCCGTTGTCCTCACTGTCGTTATCTACACCGTCGGCCGCAAGCCGAAGAAGCCGTTTCTGCGGAATCCCGATGTCAGCTCGGTTGCGGCACTGAATCGCGCCCAGGTCGAACTTGTGCAGGCTGCAGCGGCCGAGGTCGAGGCGCAGCGGACGTCTGAGCAAGCTTGGCAAGCTCCTACCAGTCCGAGAGAAGTTCTGGAGCTGCAGGCCACGTTGCGTGCCGCCATGAAGGGTGGTCCTGATCAGCGCCTTGAAGCTGTGACCTTGGCCGGTCGTTGGGGCCACAGGTCTCAGCTGTCCTTACTGCGTCGTGGGCTCAAGGATGCGGATAGTCGCGTGGTGGAAGCGGCAGCCGCGGCCCTTGAAGGTCGCCGTGGCGCCCCTGCCCCTGCTGCCGTTCAGGTGGCGCGTCCTCCCCGCAACGTGGCACGGATGCGATAAATCGGTCTGTCCTGACTTTCGTGATAAGTCCTGATCAGGAGCTCAGCCAACAGGCCGAAGCAGAACAGTTGAATCCCCGCTAATCCCAGCACCACGGCCAGGGTGAGGAGCGGGCGGTTCCCGATGTCTGCGCCCATCAACTTGATTGCCAGCAAATATCCGCTGGAGATCAAGCTCCCGGCGATCGCCACGAGACCGCCGAAGCCAAAGACGTACATCGGCCGCGTCAGGAACCGTTTCATAAACCAAACGGTGAGTAGGTCCATCAGCACCCGGAAGGTGCGATCGATGCCGTATTTGCTGGAGCCGTACTGACGGGCCCGGTGATTCACCTTCACTTCGGTGATCCGGGCCCCCTCGATAAAGGCCAGGGCTGGTAGGAATCTGTGCAGTTCCCCGTACAAACGCATGTCGGAGAGAACTTCGCGGCGGTAAGCCTTCAGGGAGCAGCCGTAGTCATGGAGTCGCACACCAGTGACCCTTCCGATCAGACGGTTCGCAATTTTGGAGGGCAATTTGCGCATGATGGCGGCGTCCTTGCGTTGATGTCGCCAGCCACTAACCAGGTCGTAGCCCTCACGAAGTCTGCTGAGAAGCAGCGGGATGTCTGCGGGGTCGTTCTGGAGATCGCCGTCGAGGCTCACAATTACCTCGCCCTGGGCGACGTCAAAGCCTGCCGCCATGGCCGCGGTTTGGCCATAGTTCTTGCGGAGCAGAACCCCGACCAGTTCAGGTACATCGGCACTCAGGCGTTCCAGTACCTCAGCGGTGCGGTCACTGGATCCATCGTTGACAAGCACCAGCTCAAAGCGTTCTCCGGTTGGGCGTAGAGCCTGCAGCAATTGCTCCACCAGTTCGGGAAGGCTCTCCTCTTCGTTGTAGAGGGGCACCACTACCGAGAGGTCGAGAGGGGTTGTGGGGCTGGTGACCATCCCAACGGGGGTTCAGTGACAGCAACCTAGGCCCACGGGCAGTAACAGAGCTCTCACCAGCAGCAGCGTCACCAACCCCAGCGACGTCGGTAAGGCCTGCGTTGGTAGATGGTGCGTTTGCCGAGTGCGATTGTGCTGCCGTTTGGGCACACTCCTTCCCGTTCCTCGATGTAGGACCTGGAGGGGCATTCGCTTAAAGGGGTTCGAGAGAGGGTTTGATATTTCTCTCCGGGGCAGTAAGCGTCTTCGTTGATCGAAGAGAAATCGCGATAGCGCGTTTGTTCCTCTACCCGCACCTGAAGGGTGGCCGTTCCTTTGATGGGAAGGGTGCTGTCGGTGGGTTGGGTGATCGACCAATCGAACACATTGTTGCCGGGCTGCACTGAAAGAAAACTGCCGCGGTGTTGTGTTCCGAGACTGATCCAAAAGCCTTCGGCACGGTCTCGATTGTCGCCGTATTCACGGTCGGTGTATCCACCGGTGCGTTGGTTGGTGATCACGATGCGTTGTCGCCCTCCAGGGGGAGTGGGGGCCAGAAAACTCATGGTCTTGATCGGTTCAACCCGCTCACCAGGGCACTCCCCTCGGTAAATGGTGCGCATCAAGGTGACTTCCTGAAGGGGTTGCCGGTGCTGCAGGAAGTCTCCCAATGAGCTTGTCTCCGCCTGGGCGATAACGGCGTTGGCCAGCAGAGAAATCAGATCCATGGCGGAGATGCGTCCTAAGCCATCCTGTCGTTTAAGGAAGCGTGCTGCCGTCATGGCAGCGTTCGACCCGTCCAGCACCGCGCAGTTCGGCGCGGTAGTGACAGGCCACCGGGTGCTGATCCCGTGGATGAATGCTGTCGATGCCGATGCCATTGCGGCCGTGCTCCACGCCTGAGCTGTGCCAGTAGCGTCCTGCGCCCTGGTGAATGGCCACATGAGTGCAGCGTTGGCGGGAGCCGAAGAACAGCAGATCCCCTGCACGCAGTAATCGATCATCTCCAGGACGCACTGCGACGGGGGTGCAAAAGCGTTCCTGTTGGTAGGCATCCCGTGGCAGCCAGATGCCTTGGCTCGCGAAAGCGCTCTGCACGAGTCCGGAACAGTCAAGATCGGGGCCAATCGTGCCCCCCCACAGGTAGGTGTTGCTGCGTTGTGCAGTGTTCTCCACCCAGTGGAGCACCCCCGGAAGGCGCGCGGCGATGGTGCTTGCGTCGAGAAGTTGTGGACGCCAGGGGGCCCTGGCGATCGCCTGGCCCACGACGGTGTCGACCGCGAGCCAGCAGGGGTAGCCGTCTTCCAGCAGGCGCACCCGTACCCTGCCGAGGCTGGGGGGGGCGAGCACCTGAAACCCTCGGCCTTCGGCGGCTTGGGTGGCCAGGCTGCTACCGCTGATTCGGGCATAGCCATTGACGCCGTAGGTCAGGGTCCAGCAACTTCCGGGAAGCAGCAGTTCAGGGGCGAGAGGGGTGCCTAGGGTCGGCATTGTCAGATGCCAGCGCCATGGCGTTCTACCGTCCCGACCAGGTCATGCAGGAGTACCTGGTGGCCCAATTGAAGCGCTTGGCTGCCGATGGCCGTGATGGTCTGTTGGAGCGGCTCGCCGTGACTTGGGTTCGTTATGACACCGACGCTCCCTCTTCAGGCAGTGGTCGAGGAGCCGCTTGGGCGGATCAACGGCTGATGTATCCAGCAAGTGTCGTGAAGTTGGTGTATGCCATGGCGGTGGAAGCCTGGCTGCAACAAGACTTGCTCTCGGAGAGCCCGGAGCTGCGCCGTGCCATGCGCGACATGATTGCTGACTCCAGCAACGATGCCACGGGCCTTTTGGTTGATCTGCTCACCGGAACGACCAGTGGCCCAGTCCTCCACGGTGATGCCTGGGACCTGTGGCAACGGCAAAGGCGGGTTGTGAACGACTGGCTGCGTGAGTTTGCCTGGCCGGAGTTCGGCTCGCTCAACTGTTGTCAGAAGACCTGGGGGGATGGCCCCTATGGCCGTGAAAAAGCGTTTTATGGCGAATCTCTTGAAAATCGCAACGCCCTCAGCACGGCGGCCACGGCCCGGGCGCTTGAAGCTGTCATGACCGATGGTGTTCTGTCTCCACCAGCCTGTCAACGGCTTCGGAATCTGCTGGAACGTTCCCTGGATCCAGGGCAACGTGCCGCCGATCCCGAGAACCAGGTGGATGGATTTCTAGGGGGTGGCTTGCCCCAGGGCAGTCGCCTCTGGAGTAAGGCCGGGTGGATGAGTCAGGCCCGCCACGATGCCGCTTGGTGCCTCCCCTCGGATGGTCTGCCCACCCTGCTCGTGGTATTCAGCGAGGGAGCGAGTTGTGCCCGTGATGAGGCACTCCTGCCGGAGCTTGCACGTCAGTTGATCGACTTTCAAGGGTGAGGGGCATTGGCGTGCCGGCGGATGGAAAACCGGTTGTTTTGCCCATGCAAAAGCGGTTGGGCCCGGGTTAAACCAAAGGCATCCCCAAGGAGGCCGCCACACCTGGTTCGACAAAGGAGGTCTCAAGGGCAAGGGGTGGTTGTGGCCACCCCTTTTCCATCAGGACTGTGACCAGTCAGAGTTTGGGGGTGTGCTTTGGCTCCTCACGGGGGGCTCCAATTCGGCTTTCAAGGGCTTCAACTCGGTGGATCAGCACCTCAAAGGCGTGGACAAATTCCCTGTCGTCGCATTCCAGTCGTTCAATGCGTTCCAGCAATTCGGTGGTGGTCTCCTCCGGTAACGGCACCGGAGCGGGGGGTATGGAATGACTTCCGCCGGCCATCGTCGATCCCTGGAGGACGGCTCCATGGCTGTTCACGTAAAGCGCGGCCAGCTGATCAAGAACTGCTCGGGGGGCAAGCCCCTGGGCTCGACAGAATTCCTTGAAAGCTTTGCGGGAAGGTGACACGAACAAGGACTCGAAGGATTGGGACAATCCCGAGAGGAGACCAGGCAATGCTCACCGATTGAGGCGGTGACGTTGATCAGCCTTAGCTGAACGACATAGAGAGGAACCAAGGGAGTGGGTGGCCCAAGGTTCATCAAGTCAACGGAGAGGGAGGGATTCGAACCCTCGACAGAAGTTGCCTCCTGTAACTCCTTAGCAGGGAGCCGCTTTCAACCACTCAGCCACCTCTCCAGCGGCGAGCTCACATTACCAAGCGGTCGACCCCTCAAGTTGAATCCGTGGCCGGATCGGTGCCTCCCCTCAGACCGTCACCCTGGGGAGCCGATGCTTGAAGCTGCAAAGCACTTCCCAAGGGATTGAATCGCTCAGGGCACTCCAACGTCTGGGGCTGATCTGCTGATCTCCATCACGGCCGAGCAGGGTGACGACATCACCACTCTCGAGTTCGGGGTGATCGGTCGCGTCCAAGACCAGCTGATCCATCGTGATCGCTCCCACTTGCGGAAGGGAATGGCCGTTGTGGAGGGCTGTGATCTTTCCCGAGAGGCAGCGGCTGACCCCGTCGGCATAGCCGATTCCCACCACCGCCAGACGACTCGGCCTGCGGGTCACGAATCGGTGCCCATAGCTCACACCGACCCCGGCAGCCACATCGCGAATCAGGGTCACCCGTGCCCGCACCGCCATCGCCGGTTGGAGTGGAACAGCTGCATCGAAATGGTCGCTCGGACTATGTCCATAGAGGGCGAGACCCACACGCACCAGATCGTGATGAAGAGCAGGATCCCTCAGGGTGCCGGCGGAGTTGGCCAGGTGACGTAAGGCGCCTGTGGTCGGGAGCTGACGGAGAACCTCTTCAAAGCGGCTCTGCTGCAGGCGCGTGACCCGTTCCCCTTCCCCATCGGCTGCGCCATCGGCCAGGGCCAGATGGCTGTAGATCCCTTTGAGGTCTAGTTGGTTGAGCTGATGAATGGCAGCGCTGAGTCGTGGGGCTTCGTCCCATGCACAGCCCAGGCGGCTCATGCCGGTGTCGAGTTTGAGCTGCACAGCAAATTGACGCCCACTGCCATCGGCCAGGTTTTGGCAGAGCAGCGCCTCGCGCATGTTGCTGAGGGTGGGCATCAGCTGCCAATGCAAGCAGGCCCGCAACTCTTCAGGCTGTGTGAGATTTCCCAGCACCAAGACCGGTTGTTCCAGTCCAGCTCGACGCAGATCAATGCCCTCCTGCAGGGTTGCGACCCCGAGTTGCGCAGCGCCGCCTTCCACGGCGGCTTTGGCGACGGTTGTGGCCCCATGGCCATAGCCATCGGCCTTGACGACCGCCATCAGGGCGCAGGAGGGTTTCAGCAGTCGCCGAAGGGCGCGCACATTGCTTTCGACCGCACCAGGTGAAACTTCCAGCCAGGCGCGCTGGCGTGGGTCGAGTAAGTGTTGCTCATCGTCCAGGCTGGAAATCTCCTGATCGCTGCTGATCGGATCATGCATGGAGAGATGGTCGCGCAAGGCACGGACAGTGCCAATAACTCTCCCTAGCATGACCTGGATTCAGGAGCGCTGGCATGGGCCAGGTTCTCGTTCTCAATGCGTCCTACGAGCCGCTCAACATCACATCCTGGCGTCGGGCCACCGTGATGATGCTGAAGGGCAAGGCTGAGGGTCTTGAGCATGATCCCCAGCACCGTCTGCGGGACGACCTGCATGTTCCGACGGTGATTCGTTTACGTCAGTTTGTGCACGTGCCCTTTCGGCAGTTGGCTCTGACGCGCCGCAACCTGTTTCAGCGCGATCACCATTGCTGCCAGTACTGCGGGAAACGAGGGGGGCAGCTTTCGATGGATCATGTGCTTCCCCGCAGTCGCGGAGGGCCCGACACCTGGGAGAACGTGACCACGGCGTGTTTGCGCTGCAACGTTCGTAAGGGCAACCGCACACCTCAGGAGGCCAGCATGCCCCTGCTGCGTCAGCCTCACCGCCCTGCCGGCTACCTCAGCTTTGAGACTCGTCGTCAAATCGAATCAGGGCAGAGAGCCGACTGGGCCAAATACATGATCGAAGCTTGATCAGGGGGCACCGTCAGTCGTCGTTCTGGCTGAGGGCCTCAAGCTTTTCGCGCTGTTCTTCAGCGATGCAAGCGCCGATGAGATCCTCCATCTGGCCATCCAGTACGGGATCCAAGCTGAAGTTGCGGCCGAGGCGGTGATCAGTGACTCGGTTGTCTTTGTCGTTATAGGTGCGAATCTTCTCGCTGCGATCACCGGTGCCCACCTGGGCGCGACGGGCTGAACTCTCCGCGGCATTGGCTTCCGCCAATTGCCGTTCGTATAACTTGGCGCGCAGAATTTCCATGGCCCGTTCGCGGTTCTGCAGCTGGGAACGTTCTTGGGTGCAGAACACCCGTATCCCCGTGGGTTTGTGCAGCAAGTCGACCGCTGTTTCCACCTTGTTCACGTTCTGCCCTCCAGCTCCACCGGAACGGGCCGTACTGATCTCCAGTTCGGTGGGGTCAATCTGCACTTCAACCGGATCGGCCTCGGGCATCACAGCCACTGTGGCTGTTGAGGTGTGCACCCGCCCCTGCGATTCCGTGGCGGGCACTCGCTGCACCCGATGCACGCCAGCTTCAAATTTCAACTGGCTGAAGACGGCATCCCCCTTCACCGAGAGAATCAGTTCCCGATACCCCCCAAGATCGGCGGGGCTGGCGCTGACCGGTTGAACGTTCCATCCCTGGCGGCTACCGAATCGTTCGTACATCCTTGCCAAGTCACCGGCCCAAAGACAGGCTTCATCCCCACCTGCACCGGCACGGATTTCCAGCATCACGCTGCGTTCATCACGGGGATCGCTTGGAAGCAACGCCAGAGTGATCCGTTCGATCAGGATCTGATGACGCTCGTTCAGTTCCTGGATCTCGAGCCGCGCCAGTTCCTCCATGGCGCTATCGCCACGGCTGTCTTTCAACAAGCTTTCTGCCTGGCGGAGTTCATCCTCCACCTGTGTCAGCGCTTGATAGTCCTGCACGAGCGGCTCGAGTTTGGAGCGTTCCTGTGCAATCGAGTGCAGGCGCTTGGGATCTGCGGCCACATCAGGATCCGCCAGCTGCCGTTCAAGGTTGTGAAAGCTGGTGCTCGCCGCATCCAGCCGGCTGGTCAGGGTCTTGAGGTCCATCCCCTTCGGCATCTAGTGATGAAAACACCCCCGATCGCAGAGTGCACTCTGCGATCGGGGGTTGAGAATCGGTCGAGAGGCTGTAACCGCTTTAGCAGGCTGTTCAGGCTTCTGCTTTGGCAGCTTTTTTCTCACCGGACGTTTGGCTGGCGCCACCCATTCCGTACTTCTTCATGAAGCGATCCACGCGACCCTCGGTATCGAGGATCTTCTGGGTGCCAGTGAAGAAGGGGTGGTTGCCGCTCCAGACGTCGACGTGAATCTCGGGCTGGGTGGAGCCAGTGGTCATAACCACCTCTCCATTGCAGATCACCTTGGCATCGGGGTACCAGGTGGGATGAATGTCGGGCTTGGGCATGACAGAAATCAGCGCTTGGAGAACTGAGGAGCTTTACGGGCTTTCTTGAGACCGTATTTGCGACGTTCCTTGGCGCGGGGGTCGCGGCTGAGATGGCCTTCGGTCTTCAGGGGCTTGCGGTTGTCGGCAGACAGCTCGCAAAGAGCACGGGCGGCACCCTGCTTAATGGCGTCAGCTTGACCCGTGAGGCCACCACCACGCACATTGACGAGGACGTCGTACTCAGCAGTCAGGCCAAGGGTCTGAAGCGGAGCCTTAACAGCAGCGATGTACGCAGGGTTGTAGTTCAGATAATTGTCGCCAGGACGACCATTGATCGTGATGGTGCCGTTGCCGGGGACCAGGCGAACACGGGCCACGGAGGTCTTGCGGCGACCGGTGCCCCAATAAACGACGGAATTGTTGGTGCTCATTGGGCGGAAGCGGCGGGATCGAGCTGGAGGGGCTTGGGCTGCTGAGCGGCATGGGGATGCTCGCTGCCCTTGTAGACCTTGAGCTTGCGGAACAGCTGACGGCCCAGAGCGTTGTGGGGGAGCATGCCTTTGATGGCCTTCTCCACGATGCGCTCGGGCAGGCGCTCCTGCAGGTGCTCGAAGGTTTCAACCTTCATGCCGCCCGGACGGCCGGAATGACGGCGGTACAGCTTCTGCTGGGGCTTATTGCCGCTGACGCGGATCTTGTCAGCATTCACGACGATCACAAAATCGCCGGTGTCGAGGTGGGGAGTGAAGGTGGCTTTGTTCTTGCCACGCAGCACGGAAGCCACCTCTGTTGCCAAGCGGCCGAGGGTTTGATTCTCAGCGTCCACCAGGTACCACTGGCGTTCGATCGAATCGATTGAGGGAACGGATGTCTTGTTCATCGCGCCGGCATGCCGGTTCGGGTATGCCCCACCTGAGCTGGAGGAGCTGGGCAAAATGGATCGGTCCGCGCAGGGCGGTCCTGATCAAAGCTCAATGAATGAGCTTACCTCGTCGTGGGTCTCACTCCTGGTCGGCGTGAGAGGGGTGGATGAGGTTGCGGGCCGATCTCGCCGGTGCATCACTGCTGCCGGCATGGTTCAGTCAGTTTTCGGCAGCGGGGGGCGGGTCCGGGGGAGGATCCTGCGATGCCAAAAAATACCGCGGTTGGCAATCGTACCACCCGCCTTCACTGAAGATGGGCTCCGCATAGCCAGCTCTGAGAAGGCAGAGCCCCTGTGGTGGCGCGGCATCTTTGACTTCGCTGCGCCGGCGTTCACGCCAACGGCGTTCAAAGCTGGAGAGGCTGAGGCGATGTTCCCCGACGGCCACGAGCTGCCCCATCAATAGCCGCACCATCCCGTAAAGGAATCCACTGGCCTGGATTTCCACGCTCAGCAGGTCGCCATGGCGTTCCAGGCCCACGTCCTGAATGGTGGTGCGGGCATGGGCCCGGCGGCTGCCGGCGCGCATGAACGCTCCGAAATCATGGAGCCCCAGCAGGCCCTGCAGGGCCTCGAGCATCCGTTCCTCATCCAAGCGCCAGTGGTAACGGTGCCAGCTCCATGGGGCGAGAAATAAGTTGGGCCGTCTTCCGTTGTAAAGGGTGTACCGGTAGCGCCGATAGGTGGCTGAATAACAGGCATGCCAGCTGAGGGGGCGTTCCACCGCTTCACGCACGCGGATGGTTCCTGGAAGACGGCCGTTGAGAGCAGGGGCCCAGCGCCAGGCTGGGATGGGACCACTGCAATCGAAATGCACGACTTGGCCTGCTGCATGCACGCCTGCATCTGTCCGTCCCGCCGCGACGGTTTGTACGGGACGGTGCGGGTCCAGCTGGGCGATGGCATCTTCAAGCACCGCCTGCACGCTGGTGCCCTGGCGTTGCCGTTGCCACCCACAAAAAGCAGAACCCTCGTACTGCAGGGAGAGGGCAACCCGTTTGATCAACGGGATCTCAGCTGCAGACGAGGGTTCTGAAGAGTTCAGGAGTCAGACCTGATCAGACCAGCTCGATGATGGCCATTTCGGCGTTGTCACCACGGCGGGGCACGGTGCGGGTGATGCGGGTGTAGCCACCGTTGCGGTCGCCATAACGGTCTTGCGCCTTGTCGAACAGCGCATGCACCAGCTGCTTGTCGTAGATGTAGCCGATGGCACGGCGACGGGCAGCCAGGCTGCCATCTTTCGCCAGGGTGATCATGCGTTCGGCTTCATCACGCAAAGCCTTGGCGCGAGCCTTGGTGGTGGTGACACGACCTTCGCGGATCAGCTGGGTGGTCAGACCACGGAGCATGGCTTTGCGTTGGTCAGCCGGGCGGCCCAGCTGGGGAACTCGACATTGGTGACGCATGGTTCTGGCAGACGCTGGTTAAAAAGAACGGAAAAATCAGGCGCTGGTGCGGCTCTGGGGGATCGAGATGCCGATACGCTCGAGAGCTTCGATCACCTCATCGGCCGACTTGGAACCGAAGTTCTTGATCTCCAGCAGGTCTTCGTAGCTGAAGCCCATCAGGTCGGACACGGAATTGACCTGGGCACGCTTCAGGCAGTTGTAAGCCCGAACGGACAGGTTGAGCTCCTCCAGGGGAATCTGAGCTTCCGCAGAGGGCTCGGGCTCCAGACCGGGCTCTTCCACCATGGTGACGGTGGCGAGGGGTTGGAACAGTTCGATCAGCTGGTTCGCAGCTTGGGCGATGGCATCGTCGGGAGTGATCGAACCATCGGTGACCACTTCCATGCGCAGGCGCTCACGGGCAGAACCACCTTCAGCAACTGCGGTTTCATCGATGGTGAAGTTCACCCGATGCACGGGCATGAACACGGCATCGATCTGAAGGAGATCGATGGCGCTGGTGTCTTCGTTGTGGCGGTCAACGGGGCGATAGCCGATGCCGCGCTCCACATGAACCTCGAGCTCGAGGCTGTGGCCGTCGCTCACGGTGGCAATGGTGCGATCTGGATCCACCACCTGCACCTGGGAGGAGAACTGCAGATCTCGGGCCTTGACCTCAGCAGGGCCAGCCACAACGAGGCGACCGATCTCGAGTTCGGCAGAGCGGCTGTTCACACTCAGCTGCTTGCAGTTGAGCAGGATGTCGAGGACGTCCTCGCGCACACCTGGAACTGTGGCGTACTCGTGATTGACGCCGGCAATGCGCACGGCGGTCACGGCACTGCCCTCGAGGCCACCCATCAGCACACGACGCAGGGAATTGCCCAGCGTGGTGGCCTGACCGCGCTCCAGCGGACCGATGAGGAACACGCCTGTCTGGGCG
>JAYKIX010000022.1:0-7574 GCA_035286005.1 Synechococcus sp.
TGCTTGGTATCTCCGCAGAAGGCACGATCCAGTCCCTGATGCCAGTCGTTGCCGTTCAATGGCCAATTGAGCATCACCAAGCCACCCGGCAGCCGGCCGTAGGTGAGGGTGCGTTCAAGACCGAAGGCTTCACAACATTGAGCAAAGGGACCCTCGCCCGAAGCCGTGAGCGATCTTTCGCTTTCCCCAGAGAAGCCTCGTGGCAGCGTGTCGGATTGCAATTGCCCCATCACCACCCAAGTGGGGGATTGCACCTGATGATCCACGAAAAAAGACTCATTCCTCAGCCGATGCTGTGAGGGAGCACTCGGCTCGTTCCACTGTTCCTGTGGCTCCCAGCCCAGTCGGTAGGGAGCCTCCGCGAGAGGAAGCAGCTCGCCACGATCACTGCCATCAATCACCACATCGCAGGCCACCCGCACCAACTGATCACCGCGCTCCACCACCACGGCAGTGACGCGGGACCCATGACGTTCGACTGCACAGAGGCGGCACTGGGGCCACCACTGGAGCAAAGCTTCCGCGTTGACCCACTCCTGAAGGATCGACTCCGCCGTCGCAGGCCTGTAGCCGAAGCAGCTCACCCAGTTGTGGTCCAGTCCTTCCGGTTCGCGCCGCTCCAGCTCCCGCAGAAAGGCTCCCCAGAGACCTGTCTGCCATGGAGTCAGCTCATTGCCATCGGGGCAACACACCCCGGCTGCGCTCACCATGCCTCCCAGCCACGGGCCTGGGGTCAACAGCAGGGTCTCTGCACCACTGCGGGCTGATTGGAGGGCCGCTGCTGCCCCTCCAGTTCCACCACCCCAAACAACAACTGCACAACTCTGCTGCCGGGGGGTCACGTTGAGAAAGCGATCCATCGCCAGTGTCTCAGCCCAGTCCAGTCACAGCAATGGACAGCCACAACGAAATCAGGCGATTGGGGGTCGTTAGGATCCAGCGCCATCAGCCCGACCCGCAGAGTGGAAGGGCATTGTCAGGAGAGACGTCGGAGAGATGACCTACTGCCTCACGACCCCTCTGTACTACGTCAACGACAAACCCCACCTGGGCAGCACATACACCACGCTGGCTTGTGATGCCCTGGCGCGCTTTCAGCGCCTTGAAGGTCAAGAGGTTGTATTCATCACCGGTGTTGATGAACACGGCCAGAAAATCCAACGCACCGCTGCGGAGCGGGGCGTCACCCCCCAGCAACACTGCGACACGATCACACAGAGTTATGTCTCGCTCTGGGAGCGATGGGGCATCAGCAACGATCGCTTTGTTCGCACCACAGCGGAACGCCATCTCCCTCTGGTGGAGGCCTTCTTCAAACGGTGCGAAGCCAATGGCGACATCCGTATCGGTCGGCAGACCGGTTGGTATTGCGTGGGCTGCGAGGAGTTCAAAGACGAACCGGCTGAGGCCAAGGATGCCTGCTGCCCCCTTCACCAAAAACCTCTGGAATGGCGCGATGAGGAGAACCTCTTCTTTTGCCTCTCCAACTTTCAGGAGCGCATTGAACAACTGATCAATCAGCCCGAGTTCATTGCACCCGCCAACCGCCGCAAGGAGATCCAAAACTTCGTTGCCGGAGGGCTGCGGGACTTTTCGATCTCACGCGTCAACGTTTCGTGGGGATTGCCCGTGCCCGGACATCCCGGACACACGTTCTACGTGTGGTTCGATGCGCTGCTGGGCTATCTCACCGCCTTGCTTGATGACGGCGGCGCGATAGATCTCGATCGCCTGGCCTCTATTGGCTGGCCCGCCCAGATGCAGGTGATCGGCAAAGACATTCTTCGTTTCCACGCCGTCTACTGGCCTGCCATGTTGATGTCGGCAGACTTACCGGTTCCTACCAGAGTGTTTGGCCATGGCTTCCTCACCAGAGAGGGCCAGAAGATGGGTAAATCATTGGGCAATGTGCTCGACCCAGAGGTGCTGCTCGAGCGCTGTGGCACAGATGCTGTTCGCTGGTATCTCCTGCGCGATATCCAGTTCGGCGACGACGGTGATTTTCAACAGCAACGCTTCAGTGACCTGGTGAACAATGACCTGGCCAACACGATCGGCAATCTGCTGAACCGAACCGCCTCCATGGCTCGAAAATGGTTTGACGATTCCGTACCGCCAGCCGGGACAGCTTCAGCCGGAGACCACCCATTGCAAAAGCAGGCTGAACAAACCATCGCCGAGGTGCGGGAGGCGATGGCCTTGATGGCATTCCAAAAAGCCTCTGAAGCCGTTCTCCAGTTGGCCATCCAGGCCAATGGTTATCTCAACGACCGGGCACCCTGGAGCCTGATGAAGAAGCCAGGCCAGGAAACCGCTGTGGCAGCCGACCTTTATGCCGTTTTGGAGTGCTGCAGGATCGTGGGTCTCTTACTGAACCCTCTCGTTCCTGATCTCAGTGGTCGAATCCTGGATCAACTGGGTCAGGATGCAAACCCGACCCTTTGGAAGGACAGCCTGATTTGGGGGAGGCTCGTGAGCCAGCAACCTCTACCAACCCCTAATCCGGTTATGCAACGACTCGAGTTGGAGACACACCTTTGAATTGCGTGCTGAAGCGCTCCGCATGGCTTGCTTCTTCGCTCTGTGCGCTTTCGCTTGCTCTCTCCAGTTGCGAGAGCGAACAACAAACCGTTGCGCCTAAAGCACCTCCGTTTGTGTTCCGTTCTCTTGAACTTCGCCAAAAACAACCCACAGGTGAACGGGACTGGGATCTCACCAGCCCGGAAGCTCGCTATGAATTCACCAGACGATTAGTACGAGCGAAAACACCGGTCGGAGTGCTTTATCGCAACAACAAACCTGCATACCGAATCTCAGCACTAAGGGCAACCGTGATCAACGACGGGGTGGTGGTGTTGCTGGAAGGTGACGTCAAGATCCAACAGCTTCTGGGCCAGAAAGTTTTGATGAAGGGTGACCGCCTGCGTTGGACACCTGCCGACGCTCTGTTGGTGATGGAGCAGCGCCCGGAGGCCATTGATCGGCGGACGCGAATCAAAAGCACACGTGCCCAGTTCAATCAACGAAGCCAAGATCTGACCATGTTTGGCATTGTTCAGCTCGAACGCTGGAGAACGCAAGAAGGTCTCAAGCAAGGGAAGCATGCTGAGTCAGTGGTTCGTGCTCATCAGACGCTCTGGAACCTCGGAAGTGGTGTACTGAAGGCCAAAGGCCCTGTGTTGGGCCAGCATCGAGGACCAGCTCACAAGATTCTTCATCAGCTCCATGCGAGCCGTTTGGAGGGCAACACCCTTCAGGGATTTTTGGATCTCATCGCCCCAGTGAAAGTTCTTGCTCCCGTGCAGAAGGGTCGTCTTGATGCTTCCACAACCCGTTGGCTGTTCAACGACGACGCGCTGGTGAGCGACTCTCGCTTCACCGGATCCATGAAGCAATCCCAGTTATTCGGTGACGCATTCCGTATCGCCATGGGCGATTCAACCCTCAACGTTCCCCGTGGCTGTCGTCTCGAACAACCAGGTGATCGTTTGTTGGCCAGAACCTGCCTCTGGAACTGGGACACGAATGCGGTGACTGCCCGTGGGAACGTTGAGTTAACGCGCACCGCTAACAAGCAAATCACCCGTAGTGACCACTTAGATGGAACGGTTGGTGAGAACGGCACCGTGGTGTTCTCCTCTCCAGGCGGCCGTGTTTATTCAGAGTTGAACATCAAGGACCATCAGGGAGTCCGCTCGTCTGAGGGAGGAAGTCGGCGTTCTCCAGTGTCGTTCTGAGGCGCTCACACCAGCCCGAAAACCAACGTTCATCCGAACGGGTAAAACAACGTTCCGACCATCCTCCGAGGACCACCCATCCGAGCTCTCCCAGGGGGTAGACCATCACAGCTGGTAGTCCAGGAAGGACGGAATCAAATTCACTGCGGCCTGGGTAGAGCTCTGTTTTCACCAGTGAAATGAGTTTTGCCTGGGTTCTGGCCCGTTCACAAATCGCACCAGGAGCAAAGGTGGAATCGAAGGGAGCTTGAACGAGTCCCCGCCGCAAAAGCACTTTTGTCTCCCAGACGACAAGAATGGTGGCTGCTGATGTCGCCGTCAGTAGCAGGTGACTTCCCCAAGCCAGTTCGGTGCGAACGCTGCCTTGAAGATCCTCGTCCAGGAACAGGCCTTGTTCTCCAGGTAGATCGACGGCTGTCGGTGCCGTGGGTTGGGCCTTGGTCCACAGCACGGCGACCAACATCAAACCCACAGCGGCCATGCCGGCTAACACTTCAGCCCGCTGGAGGCTTGGCTCGATCGCTGAGGCACTGATCCAATTACCAATGGCCAACAGCAGCACAAGCACCCCTGCCGAAAGACTGATTCGTGCACCAAAAGGCATGGTTTGGCTTAGAGGGGGTGGCAGATGCAAGCACTCTTGCTCAAATGGGGTCGGCATTACCAGAAGCCATGGACAGGGCGGAATCTTTTGCGGCAATCGCCTTAGCGGCGGTGGCCTGTGACGGGGTCCTCGGGAGAGATGAAGCCCATGCTCTGCGCTGTGAACTCGAATACCGAACCCCCTACAGGGGGAGATCCGATGCCCAAATGGCAGAGCTGTTTGACGGTCTGCTGGCCGTGTTGCGTCACTCAGACGGCCTCAGCCGCCTTGTGGATCAAGCCTTACCTCAGCTCACAGCCCAACAACAGGAAACAGCCCTTGCCGTTGCAGCCCAGCTCGTGCATGCCGATCGGGTGATTGCGGCAGAAGAGCAGGCATTTCTGGACATGCTTTGTGCACGCGTTCAACTCCCAGAAGGTCGAGCTCAGGCGATTGTTGCTGCAATCGAGGCCTTGAACCGCGACAGTCTGGCGTCCTAACGGCAGACTGCTCTCATTCGTGTGCCAGGAATCGATGTTACGGATCCGATCGCTGCTGACGACTCTCCTGATCACTTGTTTCAGCTTTCTGATCTTGGTGCCAGTCAGTCTGGCGGTGGCACCTGTCGACTTCCCTTCCTCGCCCCCAGCCGAACACGTGATCGACTCCGCGGAGGTGCTCAGCCGCGCCAGCCGCGCCGATATCGAAGGGCGCCTCGAGCAACTGATGACCGAGCGCATCGATGCACGTTTGGTGACGCTGCGCAGGCTCGATTACGGCCTCAGCCTGACCCAGTTTGGAGAGCAGCTGATTGACCAATGGAGCGACGATCAGCCCGATCTACCTGTGTTGCTTCTGCTGATCGAAGTGCAGAACAAACAGGCTGCTGTGATCGCAGACCCACTCCTGGATGAACGCCTGCCCTCGCAACTGCTGAACAGCACAGCCCGCACCACCATGAGCCAACCTCTGCGGGATGGCGATCGTTACCGCCAGGCCAGCCTGGATGGAATCTCCCGTCTGGAGGTGGTCCTCAACGGTGGTGAAGATCCTGGCCCGCCCGTTGAAGTTGAGCGCACCAGCCTTCCCTCCAACATCCCAACGGTTGAGGAAACCCGTGAAAGCAACGCCTTCACTTGGGTTGTGGTGCTGCTCGTCGTCGGCACCATTGTTCCCATGGCCACATGGTGGGTCTTCTCCCGCTGAACGACGCCTTCTTCCGCATGGCACTTCGCAACTGGATCAGCGCCTTCGGCCAAGCCAAGGCTCGTGATGTTGTTAGTGATTTGGATCGCGGCTACGAAGCTGCCCTGTTGATTCAAAGCCTTGAGCTGGAGTACTACGGCGACCGTCCCATTCGCCAGGATCTCCAACTTTCAGTACCCAACTCGGTTCAGGCCACGATCCTTAGAAAGTTCAGAGCCGCACTCGCTGTCTGTCGCGCAAGTCTCGACAGACTTGAGCTCCTTCAAGGTCAGTTCGACACCCAGGAACTACGGCAGCTGCAACTGATTGAGGCGGTGGTCAACCGCTACAGCCCACGTCGTACAGCTTCGGCTCCGACGATGAGTCGAGCCCCTGACCCGTTACCAAGGTCGCTACTCGGTGTGGTCGACAGTGTTCGTCGCCAGCTTGACCCCACGGCCGAAGCAACACTTGTGGCCGGGTTTCGCCGCAGGCGAGATTCCACCTTGATTTCCCTCAAGGTGTTGCTGTTGATGATTCTTGTGCCCTTGCTGGTTCAGCAGACCAGCCGCACTTATCTCATCAGTCCCATGGTGGATCGATACGCACCCGATCTTCCTTTCCTCAGCTACCCCAAACCCCAGCTGGAAGAACAGGCTGTTGAGAGGCTCCGCGTCTACAAAGCCGAAATTGAATTTGATGCCTTGCTGAAGGGCAAAGCCATTCCAAGCCAGGAGGAACTTCAACAGACTCTTGTTCTGAAGGCTGAAGAACTCAAGGAGGAGGCAGATCAGGCCAGTACACAGGCCATCAAAAATGTGCTCTCCGACCTTGCCGCGCTCGTGGCCTTCGCCTGCGTCTGCCTGACCAGTCAAGAGGAGTTGCGAGTGCTCAGGGGCTTTTTCGATGAAGCTGTTTATGGCCTCAGTGATTCAGCCAAAGCATTTGCGATCATTCTTTTTACCGACATGTTTGTTGGCTTTCATAGCCCGGAAGGATGGGCCGTTTTGCTTGAAGGAATTGCTAATCACTTTGGGTTTCCCGCTCGGGAAAACTTTGTGCTCCTGTTTATTGCCACATTCCCAGTGATCCTGGCGACGATTTTTAAATACTGGATTTTCCGCTATCTGAACCGAGTGAGCCCCTCGTCGGTAGCCACGTTGCGCGGGATGAATGGTGGCGGCTGAAGGCGGATTGATTCTTGTCAGCGGCCCCAGTCGAGGGGGAAAAAGCCTTTGGGCTGAATCACTGATGCGAGATCAAAAGCGAGTCACTTACGTGGCAACGTCGGCCGTCAGGCCCGACGACCCTGAGTGGCAAAAACGTTTGAAGCGACATCGAGAGCGGCGTCCGATTCATTGGTCGCTGCTCGAGGTGAAGACCGATCTTGCAGCGGCAATTACTGCCGTTGCCCCCAAGGAAGCTCTTCTGATCGATTCCCTGGGAGGTTTTGTGGCCTGTTGCCTTGATCAAGACGATCAACAATGGCAAGGCAACACGGCACGCCTACTGACGGCACTGACCCAGCGCCGACAGCCTGTGATCGTGGTCATTGAAGAGACCGGCTGGGGGGTGGTGCCAGCCACCGCCATTGGAGGATTGTTCCGCGACCGCCTTGGAGCTCTGGCCCAGATGCTGGAAACCCACAGCCACCGCAGCTGGCTGGTGGTGCAGGGTCGGGCACTGGATCTCCATACCCTCGGAGTGCCCGTATGCCCTTAACCCCATCACCTCTGCGCGTCGCCCTCTACGAACCCCGTATTCCTCCGAATACCGGCAACATCGCCCGAACCTGTGCCGCCTTTCAACTGCCCCTCTCCCTGATCGAGCCTCTGGGCTTCAGCATCGATGACAGGGCTGTAAGACGTGCAGGACTTGACTACTGGCCCCATGTTCAGCTCAGTGCCCATTCTGATTTCGCCAGTTTTCTGTCGGATCTCCCCAGACCCTTTCGGTTGATCGGGTGCAGTCGTCATGCCGGAACGTCCCTCAGCCAGTTCCGCTTTGAAGCTGGAGATGTGTTGTTGTTTGGCCGAGAAGACACAGGACTCCCCGAGTCGGTAAGGCAG
>JAYKIX010000023.1:0-5630 GCA_035286005.1 Synechococcus sp.
GTGGCAATCGCGATTTGTTGAAGTTCAGCCCAGGCCTGGGGGAGCTGTAACAACAGCTCACGAAACTGACTGAGGAATGGAGGCACCAAGACCGCTAGGCCGATGCCAATCACCAGCAGCACGCCGAGCAGGCAGATGAGCAAGGCCCATGGTCTTGGCATCGGCCAGCGATCGCGCAGGCTGCCGACCAGCGTGCATAGAGCCATTGCCAAGACGATGGCCGCGAACAAATGGATCAGGACATCCCGCAAGCTCCAGATCAGCAGGCAGGCGGCAGTGAGAGCCGCCAGTCCTATCCATTGGGGCAGTTTCACCCGTTGTCTTCATCGCCTCCGGCATTCTCGCCGGAGTTTTCGGAATAGCCCAGTCCATTCGCCGCTGCGTAACGCTGTGCGAAACGCATAAAGCGTTCGAAATCTGCTTCGCTTTTCCAGGTGTAGGTGGCTTCTAAGGCAAAGGGCTTGCCGTTCACGAAGCGACCATTCACTTCCCTTGTCACCAGCGAACCTTCTTCGTCCACCATCCACATGCCTGCGATATCCCCCAGCGTTTCGGGGGCCAAGGCCTGGGGCTCTTCAAAGACGAATTTGGCCTGTCCTGTGCGGCCGTCACGGCTGCGGGTCATGCGGATGTCGGGAACGACAGGCTCATTCACTCCACGGAAGAATTGAATGGCTGCTTTGTTCTCGTCTGCCATGGAGGCCCCGCCATAACCAAAGATGAATTTTAGGGATGAAGGTGGCCTAACCGACCTCTAATTCCCATCCTTGGCCAGTGGCTGAACCAGGCCTTCGTCGATGAGGCGCTCAGCGGCTTGATCAGGCCCCAAACCACTGATGTCAACGCTGTGCCGCGTCTCCGATTGGGCGAGTTCATGGTCATAGCAACGGTCGTAGTAATCGAGCATGGCCTTGCACGCCGTTGCCCAGTCTTCAGTGGCAATGGCATCGAGCGCCTGTTGTGTGCGCTGCGGACCAAGTCGGCGGCTGATGCGCTCGGTCGCTGCAGCCAGAGCGTCACCACCTTGATGTCCGTACACCGTCACCAGGTGCTTCACCCGTTCGTCGGCGGTGCGACGCACTTCCAGCACGTCGGCTGCTTGCATCTGTAGAAACAACTCCCGAGGGATTCGACAACGGCCAACTTGTGCGCTCTCGGCCTCAAGCCAGATTTCCGTGGCGCCCGATTGTTGATGCGCCGTCAGGGCTTCTGCCAAGCGGTTCTCGTAATGCTCAGTACTGGGTTGCTCCGGTAGGCCGAGACCTCCGAAACTGCTGCCCCGATGGTGTGCCAGGCCTTCCAAATCGATCACTGCAACCCTGCGTTGGGCCAGGGCTAGAAGCAGATCGGTTTTGCCGCTACCCGTGCGACCTCCCAACAATTTGACGGGCCAAGGTGAACCGAACTGGTCCAGAACCCAGTGCCGATAGGTCTTGTAGCCCCCCTCCAGGACCAAAGTCTGGAGATCCATTTGGGCCGCCAGCCAGGCCATGCTGTTGGAGCGCATTCCTCCACGCCAGCAGTAGATCCGCAGGGCGGCACTGTCTTGTGCCGCCTCTTTCAAGGAGCGAGCCAGGCTTGCCAGGGCTGGCCCGACCAACTCAAGGCCGAGTTCCACAGCTTGGTTCCTGCCTTTCTGTTTGTATGTGGTCCCGACCTCAGCTCGCTGTTCATCGCTGAAGAGAGGAACGTTGATGGCCCCTGGCCAGTGGGCCTGACGGAACTCCCCTGGGCTACGCACATCCACGAGCGGGCCTTGGGCCTTTCGGAAGGTGTGGAAATCTGTCGTTGTGCTGGCGCCCATGCCTGACATAGTGGGCCAACGCCGCGCCATTGAGTGCCGGTCTCGATTCATGCTTTCCGGACTCTCTTCCACCCCCAACCTCACGCCTGACCAGCTGCTGGAGCGTTTTTCCACGGGGTCGCCACGCCAGCGCCGGTCGCTAATCGCCACGATTGAGTCAAGGGCTGAAGAACTTGCGGCCCTCGGACCGTCTGCGCTTGCGGGTTTCGACCCTGACGGGGATGACTGGGCCGCCGGCTGGTTGCTGCAGGTGTTCCAGCGCCAGCAACCACAGGTGCTTCCCGCGTTGCTTGGGTCATCCAATGGGTGGTTTTCTGCGCCTTCAGCCTTGGGAATCGATTACAGCCCACTGCAGAGGGACCTGCTAGCAGAGCAATTCGAAGACGCGGATCGCTTCACCAGCCGTGCGTTGCGACAGCTCGCTGGTCCTGATGCGGAACGTCGGGGTTACGTGTATTTCAGTGAAGTCCCTTCGATGCAGGGTCTGGATTTGATCACGCTTGATCGGCTCTGGACGGCCTATTCCCAAGGTCGCTTTGGCTTTACGGCTCAGGCTCGCTTGCTCTCGGCTTTGGACGGTCGCTATGAGCGCCTCTGGCCACGCATTGGCTGGAAACAGCAGGGCACCTGGACGCGTTACCCGGCTGCCTTCACCTGGAGTCTCACGGCGCCAGAAGGCCACATGCCATTGATCAATCAGCTGCGTGGGGTGCGTCTGATGGATGCGTTGCTCAATCACCCTGCTTTGGTGGCTCGTCGTGAGACAGCGCCGGCTTAGTGGCAAGCGGCTGTCCGGCCGTTATGGTCAAAGCAGAGTGCAGCTCTGCCGATGACGTCGGGTCAACAGACCGTTGTCTCTTTGCACGAGAGGCTGCGCTCCTTTGCCATTGTTCCCCCTTTTCGGTGGGCTGATTTCATCCTCCCGTCCACCCTTCAGCTCAGCCCGTTGCTGGAGTTGTTGCTAGAGCCAGTCACCTGCGAACAAACCGCCTGCAGGCTTGAGCTCGGGCTCCAGGAGGCCTTGGTGAATGCCGTGCGCCACGGCAATGGCGGTGACACGACCAAGTGCCTCAGGGTGCGACGAATTCTCACTCCAAACTGGCTGGTCTGGCAGATCCAGGACGAGGGGGAGGGGCTGTCTCCCGATGCACGCGAAGGGCTTTTGCCTGAACGGCTGGATGCGGCCCGTGGTCGCGGGCTGTTTTTGATCCATCAATGCTTTGACGACGTTCGCTGGAGTCACCGTGGCAATCGCCTTCAGCTGGCCTGTCGAAAGCCCGAACGATCGTCGGCACTGATCAGCGATGGGGGCAGCCAGGATCCTTCAGTTCCCGCTTGAGCCATCGCAGCCCCTGTTCAGTCAGGGCGCAGACATCTTCGTTGCTGCCCCCCTGAAGCAGTTGAAGCAGCGCTGCTGCCAGCAATTCCGCGGCTCGGCGATCGGAATTGGTTTTGAGCTGGTGCCAGTTTTTGTCTGTGAGACGAAGGTTTTCATGCAACGCCTTGGCCAGGGGTGGGGCCTCCTGAGGCCAGTCGGCAGAGCCTGCAGTCATGACGCGCAGTACCTAACAAAAAAGCCTGCCTATCCTGGAGGCTGAAGCTTGATCTTGGCGGCATGGGGGCCTGGGATGCGCGGCACCGCCAAAGACGTTTGAGGCAATTGGGTCCGAGGCGATCGGAATCGGGCAGGGTGATTCACGTTCTTTCCGGTCTGCTCTTGATCACGCAGCAGCTGAAAAAGCGCCAACGGCGTTCTGATCTGACGCAAAGCCTGCAGGAGCGTCGAAAGCGTCAGCGCTACGGGTTAATGGAGCGATTGGTGGAAGCCAATTCGGGCTTGCAGTGTCTGGGTTCTCCGCCGCAGGGTTGGTGGCTTTGGCGCGCACTGCGCTGGGGTGGTCCCCCCCTGTTGCTGGGATGGTGGTTAGCTCAGACCGCCACGGGTTGAGGCTTCACCACCACCACTGACGTCGGGGCCGATGGTCCAGGCTCTGCTTGATCACGGATCCAGGCCTGATAAAGGGCTCGGCGGCGGCGATCTTCTGCCAGCACAAGCCGATCAGCTGCCACCACCGGACTTTCTCCTGGATAGAGAGGTGTGCGCAGGCTGATGCCGAAGCCAGTGGCTTCAACTTGCACTTTTCCGTCCATCAACATCACTTCAAATGTCCAGCCCTGCAGCCATCGCACATGAAAAGGGTTGGTCATCGGCCCCCTGGACCTTCCTACCGGAACCCTATGGACCCTGACAGCTGTCTGCGAGGGGCTTGTTAGCAAATGCCTATGCCCCAGTCGGTTTGGTAGCCGTCCAGACGCGGGTCATGAAGTGGGATTCAGCAGCAATGCCATTGAATCCAGCCTGGCGCAGCCGCCCGTCGATGTCGTCGCTGATGTAGTCGCGGTAGTAAGGCTCGTGGAAAGCCTTGCGGAAGTTGTCCATGGCCAGTTCGAATTGGGGTGAGTCGGCCAGCTGAATGGAGTCAGCGAGCACAAAAACACCACCTGGTTCCAGCACGCGGTAACTCTCTTCGATAACAGCCTGTCTGGCATCAGAGGGCAGTTCATGGAGGAGAAAGACGCAGGTCACAGCTTGAGTACTGCCATCGGCAAGAGGAATAGCCTCGCCATTGCCCTGAAGCAGTTGCACCAGATTGCTGTCGCCTTGATTAAGCCAGCGGTTGGCTTGGCGCAGATAGGCCTGGGAGAGGTCGAGGCCCACCAGGGTCACCTCGGGCAGCGCTGCCCGGATCTGTTGCAACGTTCTGCCGGTGCCGGTCGCGATGTCGAGCACTTTGAGGCTGGCAGAGGGGCGGCTTTCGAAATGGCGTAAGCCTCTCTTGAGCGGAGCGATCACCCGACGTCGCATGGCGTCGGCTGCTCCGTTGAACAGGATGTCGACCTGGAGGTCATACAGCTCGGCGGAGTGGTCGCTCAGGTAGCCATCGGTTTGATGGTGAAAGTTCTGAAGGTAGTATTCGGGATAGAGGGCTTCATCGGCATGATCTGGAAGATCCCTCACGTTGCGTTCCCGCCGGCGATTCCAGGTGGAGGGGAGATCAAGCCACAGCCTTGGGTAACGGGTCGCCCAATCCATCCAGGGGAGATTGAATAACTGGGTTGTGGGATACAGGCCTTGCTCGGCTTCTCTCCAGTCGATGTCCTCGAGGTCGGCCATGGCCTGACGCAACTGCAGCAGCATGTCGGCCGGCACCGGCTCCGTGCGCGGCGTGGCATCCGGTGCCACCAGCTCCATCAATTTGGTGCTGATTTCCTTGTGGGCCAGTCCAGCGAGACTACGGCTTTGCTGGAGGGTGCGATAGGCGATCTCGGTGAAGCTGGGCGATGCCATCGCGGCCACTTGAAGCAAAGGACCTCCTATTTCAACGGATGGCGTGCCGGATTGGTGGGTCAGGATCTCTGCTTGCGATCCCAAGCAGGTCAATCGACCGATTTTGCTCCGTAACGACCTGTTCCAACCCTGGCCATTCTGTAGCAATCGCTACAGAATGGAGGAATGATTCGCGGAGGTCAGTGCAATGACCGCTCAATCGTCCGACCGCAGTAGCGGCAATGTGATCGATCGCCACAGCCAGGCTGCCGTTGAATTCGTGGCCTGGTCTGACCATCACGCCCAAGAGCAGCTGCTCCACAAGGCTGCTCTTGGGCAGATCGAAGATCATCCCGATCTCAGGGATGGGGCCAGTGCCACAGCCCAGCAGAGGGCTTGGGCGACACGGCATGGCCATGAGCGGCGCCTCCATGACAGCGCCATCGCCCAGCTTCGTCATGGCGTTGGATAGGGGTGGCAATGAAAAAGCCCCTGCCT
>JAYKIX010000024.1:0-22522 GCA_035286005.1 Synechococcus sp.
CTGGTGGACGAACCCCTCGACTTGCTGGTGGTGATCGGTGGGTACAACTCCTCCAACACCACCCACCTGCAGGAAATCGCCATCAGCCGTGGCATCCGCTCCTTCCATATCGACACCCCGGAACGCATCAGTGCCGACAACAGCATTGAGCACAAGCCCCTTGGCCAAGAGCTCATTTGCGAGTCCAACTTCCTACCAGAAGGTCCCGTCACCGTGGGAATCACCTCGGGAGCTTCCACTCCGGATCGCGTGGTGGAGCATGTGATTCAGAGACTGATTGCTCTGAGCGATTCCTAACCCCGAGGCCCCTTTACATTGGGTCACATGCGGGGGTCGTCCCCGGAGAGGGACCTCCATCCGTGCTGCTTTTGACACGCCATCCTCCCGACGCATTGCGGCACTGCGAGGACCCGCAGATCCGCTGCTACCGCAGCAGCTTCTCCGATCAGATGGAGATGCTCGCTTCCCGTGACGAGGTGGGAGCCTATCTCGATCGGCACGAGGGTTGGTTCCGGCGTTGTGCCAAACCCATGGATGTGGAGGTACTTGACCCCCAGGCCTATGCGCTGCGCCTAGGCCGTTTCGGTAATTTCGGCTTCGAAGTGGAGCCCACCATTGGCCTGCGCCTGCTCCCGCAGCAGCAAGGCACCTATGCGATCACCACTGTGCCTCTGCCAGGCAATGCCAAAGGTCTAAATGGGCTCTACGACGTGGATTTTCAGGCCTCTCTGCGCCTTGAACCAGGGGAGGAAGCTCTTCAACCAGAGACCAATGAACCCCTGAACTCCACAAATGTGAGCTGGGATCTTGATCTGGCGGTTTGGATCAAGTTGCCGAAAGTAATCACCATGCTCCCGGACGGTCTGGTGCAATCCAGCGGGGACCATCTTCTGCGTCAGATCGTGCGTCAGATCTCCCGCCGATTGACCTGGAAGGTGCAGGAAGATTTCCATGCGACCCATGGGCTCGTATGCCCGCCACGCAAAAGGGCAGCGTTCTAAACGCCGCCCAATCCGATGGGCGCGTTAACGGTTGGTCCAGATCTTATTGACGATTTCCATCCCGCTGACCGCCTGCCAGAGGAACAGTGTGAGCATGCCCATGTTCAGGCCCACGTGGGCTTTTCGGGCGATCAGATTGCCCTGCTGCATGAGCGGAGACAGGGCCGCTGCAGCTGCGATCATGCCGGTCATTGCAAGGCCCACCAGCAGGTGGGGGCCCACAAACAGCTTGCCGTTGTTCAGGTAGGTGACGGCCATGCCGCCAAGGGTCCCGAACACCATCACAGCCAGGAGAGCACTGCCCCAGAGGTAGTGACGTTGCGCGAATTTGCCGGGAATCAAAGCCTTGCGCTGTTCGGGTGTACCGGTGCGGACCTTCTTGGCCTTGATGCCGAGGAACATCGCGTAGCCACCAGCGGCCAGAAGCAACCACATCATCAGTGGATGCACGAAATTGAGGCTGAAAGGAAGGGTGGCCAGCATCGAAAGCAGCGTTGCGTTGGAGGAGGCTAGAACTGCGCCCCTCCCCGCTGCTGCTTAGTGAAGGAAATGGCGGCGGCCGGTGAGCAACATCGCCAGCCCAAGCTCATCGCAGGCCTTGATCGAATCGGCATCACGCATGCTGCCGCCTGGGTGAATCACGGCACTGATGCCATGGCTGGCTGCGAGCCGCACCGTGTCGTCGAAAGGGAAAAACCCATCGCTGGCGAGCACGGCGCCTTGCGCCTGCTCCCCTGCAGCTTCCAAGGCCAAACGTGCTGAACCAACACGGTTCATCTGACCAGCACCCACCCCCAGGCTCTGACCACCCTTGGCCACCACGATGGCGTTGGAACGAACATGGCGCACCAACTGCCAGGCGAACTGAAGATCGGCACGTTCTTGATCCGAGGGGGGACGCTGAGTCGCCACCGTCCAACCCGCAGGATCAATCGGCTGATCGTCGAGGTCCTGCACCAACACGCCACCCAGGATGCTGCGTAGATGGTTGTGGCCGGCCGCATCGATGGCAGCCGGAGGGAGTTCCAACAGACGCAAATTGGCCTTGGCGGCCAGAAGATCGCGGGCTTCGGCCGAAAAGCCTGGAGCCACGACGCATTCCAAAAACAAGCTGGTGAGCTCACGGGCAGCGGCGGCATCCACCTCCCCGTTGATGGCCACGATGCCGCCGAACGCACTGACGCGGTCGGCGTCGAGAGCTCGGGTGAGGGCATGGGCAACCCCCTCGCCAACGGCCACGCCACAGGGGTTCGTGTGTTTGACCACCACAGCAGCCGGTTGTTGCGCGGGATGGTGGCCTGAGCTGCCAAAACCAAATTCGCGCACTGTGGCGAGAGCGGCCTCCAGATCCAGAAGGTTATTGGTGCTGAGCTCCTTGCCCTGAAGCTGCAGCGCGCCACCCCAACCCTGCTTGGGCTGGCTGTACCAACGGGCCTGCTGGTGGGGGTTCTCGCCGTATCGCAAGGTCTGACGCAAGGGCACGGCATCCAACCAAGGGGCGACATCGGTCTCCACCCGAGCTGCCATCCAGGTGCTGATCGCAGTGTCATACGCAGCGGTGTGCTGAAACGCTTCCAGGGCGAGCTGGCGGCGCAGATCGGCAGGCACCCCCCCACCAGAAGCCTGGAGCGCCTGAAGAACGCGGTCGTATTGATCAGGGCTGGTGAGCACCGCCACATCGGCGTGGTTTTTGGCCGCTGCCCTCACCATCGCCGGGCCGCCAATATCAATGTTTTCAATGGCCTGGTCCCAGCTGACGTCAGGACGAGCCACCGTTTCACGGAACGGATACAGGTTGACCACCACCAGATCGATCAACGGGATCTGCTGTTGCTCAAGATCCGCCTGATGCGAAGGATCCTGACGCTTGGCCAGGATGCCTCCATGCACACGAGGGTGCAGGGTCTTCACTCGGCCTCCGAGGATCTCCGGTGCCCCTGTGTGTTCGGCCACCTTGGTGACCGGCAAACCAGCATCCTGCAGCACTTTGGCGGTGCCACCACTCGATAACAGCTGGTAGCCATGCTGACGATGCAACGCGTCTGCCAACGGCACCAGGCCCGTTTTGTCGGAAACGCTCAGCAGGGCGAACGGTGCCATTGGATCAGAGCAACATCAGTCCTGAGCCAACCTACGCAGCAGCGCCCCACACCCCAGTGATGCCGTCGTCCTCCCCTACCCCACTCCGCTCGCAACATGAGACGGAGGCCAAGGCCCGTCTGGTGCTGTTGCATGGGTGGGGCGCCGATGCCGATGACCTTCAGACCTTGGGCGAGGTCTTGGCGCACCACGTCACAATCCCCCTTGACGTGGTGGCCCTGCCTGCTCCTGAACTGCATCCACAAGGCATTGGGCGCCAGTGGTATGGCCTCTTCCCCGCGGACTGGGACGCAGTACCAGCAGCTCAGGCTGATCTGCGCAGCCGACTACTGACCTTGAGCAGCGAAGGAATTCCATTGGAAGCCACAGTGGTGCTGGGCTTCTCCCAGGGTGCTGCCATGGCTCTTGGCACGGGCTGCGAGCTGCCCTTGGCAGGCGTGATCGCATGCAGCGGCTACCCCCACCCGCACTGGGAGGCCCCTACCCACCGCCCTCCGGTGCTGTTGATCCATGGCCGGAACGACGAAGTGGTGCCGTTCAGTGCAGCCGAGGAGCTCAACCGCCGCCTGCACTCCGGTGAGGCCCCCCTGACCCTCGAACCCTTCAATGGAGGCCACACCATTCCAGAAGTTGTCTTCCCAACCATCACAAAAGCCCTTGACCACTGGTTGAGAGCAACCAGTGACAAGGGCTGAAGCCATGTCAATCGGAGAGGGAAAACGCTTCAGACGAAAGCGTATTCGTATTCCTCCATTTCTTCCCAGTCGTCGGAAGCGAGTTCCAGACCTTCGAACATCACCTCTTCGCCGACCTTGTCAACGATGGCGCGCAGGGAAGGGAACAGAAAATGGTTCTCCTCGGCGTACTGAGCACTGAACAGACCCTTTTCACCCCAGAAAAAATGGTCGGTGGTGTGCTCGTTGCGACGGACTCGCAGCAGTGCAGGGGGCGTGATCCCGCCTTCAGCAATGAAGCGACGGGCAGCGGTGACAGGTTTGTGCTCGCCAGTTTCCAAATGGAACGTGGGCACATGAGCCAAAACGCGCTGACCTGCAAGGCGACGCCGGCTAATCCGCTTGCGCTTCTTGGACATAGGTGGTGACACCCTGGAGGGTGTTAGGAGAGGGCAGAGAGGGACGAGAATGTCCTGACTTCGACAGCCAAAAGTGATTGCAGGCCGGGGTAAACCCGATCCACAACGGCATGCGTCGAACCAGCGCCAACTCCAGTCAGCGCTCACAGAGATGGATTGTGTTCAACCTCTGCTGTAGCCTTGATTGCACGGATCGTGCAACAAAACCGGTTCGACGGTGTTGCACAGCCGCCCTTAAGGCGATGTGCTGTCGGTCGATCATCCGATCTTAAGACTTTTTCCCAATTTTTCAAGCCCCGCACCTTGCGGGGCTGCCGCCTGTCTGTAGCAAACGGCACATCCATCGCCATGAGACTGACGGATCGCTTCTTGCATCTGGTGCGCCAGCAATTGGAAAGCCTTGGCACAGCAGGCTCTCTCAGTTGTGTTGTGCTCTATGCGGCAAGCGGACAGCAACGCAGCGAAGCCAGTCTCGAAATGGTGGACCAATGGCCAGTGAGTTCCACCCGTCTTCCCGCCGCTGAGGCCGACCCAAGCCTTCGCACGGCCAACGCAACCCGCCGCTGGTACCCCCTCCGGGATGGAAATTTGCTCTTGGGGGCCTTGCGAGCGGAACGCAACTCCGATCAACCCTGGAGCACGGATTTGGATCAACGCCTCCAGGCCAGTGCCAGTGCCATGGCCCAATGCCTCAGCCTTGACCTTGAACGCAACCGGCTCCTCGACCAAATCGAACAACAGCGTCTGCAGCTTGACCTGATGGTGCATCAGCTGCGCAACCCGCTAGCCGCATTGCGCACCTATGCCCAGCTTCTGCTGCGCCGCCTTGGGCCTGACAGCCAACATCGGGCCCTGGTGGAAAACCTCCTGCAGGAGCAGGGGCAGCTCGACCGCTACATCACAGCGCTTGACCGCATCGGCCATCCCGAAAGCCGACTCAGCAGTGGAAGCTCCACTCCCTTACTGCTGCCACCGGTGCTCCCCCACCAGCCTCCGATCAATCTCCAACAGCTCCTGACCCCCCTTGCAGACCGTGCCGCAGCCACCGCAGCCCTTCAGGGCCGCCCCTGGCATGGCCCAATCCACTGGCCTACCTGGATGCAGCAACCAAGGCCTCCCGCCGACGGGGTCGTGGCCGAAATCCTCGCCAACCTGATGGAAAACGCCTTTCGCTACAGCCCTTCGGGAACCGCCCTAGGGCTGCACCTACTCAATGACGGTCTCTGCCTCTGGGATGCAGGCGAACCCATCCCCAGCGAAGAACGTGAACGCATCTTCGAGTCAGGGGTTCGCGGGAGCCGCAGCCAAGACCGAAGCGGCAGCGGCCTGGGCCTGGCCTTGGCGCGTCAACTCGCGGAAGAACGAGGTGGACGTCTCGAGCTCGCCTCGAGCCCGGCGGACGTTGACCCTGCACTCCCCAGACGAGGCAACGCCTTTGTGATCAGCCTGCCAGCCGTGCCAGCAGAGGAATCATCAAAGCCAACAACCCCAGGGTGAGCACCTCTGTCCACACCACAGAAGCGCCATAGCTGTCGCCGGTGTGCCCTCCCAAGCGACGCCCAAGCCCTTCAGCCACCGCAACACTGGAGATCATCCCCACCAGCAACGTGAAGCTCAGCAGTGGCGCCCAGCCGAGGGGAACGGAGACCGTCAACGTCACCGCCACGATCACCAATGCCGGCCAGCCTTCGCGCAGCCCCTTGGCCTGAGCGCGATGGAAGCCTGCCGTGCCCTGCTCCCTTAGATAGGGGAAACGGAGCATGGCCCAAAGGGGAGCACAACGCCCCCAGAACCCCGCACTGCACAACACCAGCGGCATCACCCCTGGCAAGCGCTCGGCCAGAGAGGCCAACGCTGCGATCTTCAGCAACACCACCACCGCGAACGCCAACACACCGCTCGCCCCCACTCGGCTGTCATCCATGGCCTCTAAACACCTGGCGCGGCCTGCCGAAAGGCCATCGGCGGTATCCATGACGCCATCGCTGTGCAGCCCCCCCGTCGACCAGAGTCCACACACGATCAGCACAGGGATCGTGGCCGCCGGAGACCAGCCCAAGCCCTGCAGCAGCCACCACACACCAACCTGAAGGCCCCCAAGCACCAAGCCGACGAAGGGCGCAAAGCGGGCGATACGCCCAAAAGAGGCCGATGGCCAAGGCCAGGGGGGAAGCACGGAATAAAACACCCAAGCCCCGGCCAGATCCCGCAACCACGAAGGGGCCAAAGCCATGGGCGGGAACGGTGCAGTACCGCAGCAGGGGATCGTGCTCACCGTAGGGTCAGGGATGGCCCCGGCTTGGTCCGTGTTCCGTTTCCAGATTGATGCTCACTGCAGCCACACGCAAGCGCGCTGCGGCTGCTTTCACACTCCCCATGGCCCGGTCACCACTCCGCGGTTCATGCCGGTGGGAACCCTTGGCACCGTGAAAGGGGTAACCACGGCACAACTGAAGGACACCGGGGCACAAATGGTGCTTTCCAATACCTATCACCTTCATTTGCAGCCGGGCGAGCAGGTGGTATCCGAAGCGGGTGGGCTGCACCGTTTCATGGGCTGGGACGGCCCAATGCTCACCGACTCAGGGGGCTTTCAGGTGTTCAGCCTGGCGGACCTCAACCGCATTGACGATCAAGGAGTTGATTTCCGCAATCCCCGCGATGGCAGCCGCATCCTGCTGACGCCGGAGAAGTCGATGGAAATCCAGATGGCCCTCGGCGCCGATGTGGCCATGGCTTTCGATCAATGCCCGCCCTATCCCGCCACGGAAAACGATGTGGAGGAGGCGTGCCGTCGCACCCACACTTGGCTCGAGCGCTGCGCCAACGCCCACAGCCGCGACGATCAGGCTCTTTTCGGGATCATTCAAGGCGGTTGTTACCCGCATTTGCGGGAGCTCAGTGCTCGCACAGTGTCCGGTTTCGATTTGCCAGGCATCGCCATCGGGGGAGTGAGTGTGGGTGAGCCAGTGGAAGAGATGCATCGCATCGTCCGCCAAGTGACGCCGTTGCTGCCGAGTGATCGCCCCCGCTATCTGATGGGAATCGGCACCCTGCGGGAAATGGCGGTGGCGGTCGCCAACGGCATTGACCTCTTCGACTGTGTCTTACCAACCCGTCTCGGCCGCCATGGCACGGCCTTGGTGGGCGGCGAACGCTGGAACTTGCGCAACGCCCGCTTCCGCCATGACCACAACCCCCTCGATGCCAGCTGCAGCTGCATCGCCTGCAAGGGCCACACCCGTGCCTATCTCCACCACTTAATCCGCAGTGAAGAATTACTGGGCCTGACCCTGCTGAGCCTGCATAACCTCACCCACCTGATTCGTTTCACCACCGCGATGCGGCAAGCGATCCAAGACGGGTGTTTTTCAGAGGATTTCGCTCCCTGGAATCCTGAGTCGGCGGCCCATCACACGTGGTAGCGTCCGCACATCGACCCTAGACATCGCCGGGATGGCCGCCACCACACTCGATCTGCTGGCCCAACTGCCCGAGGCCTATCAGGCCTTCGGTCCGCTTGTGGACATCCTTCCGATCATTCCTCTGTTCTTTCTTCTGCTGGCCTTTGTTTGGCAGGCTTCCGTCGGCTTCCGCTGACTAACAGCTTCTTCGTTCGCCACCCAGCGAACTCCCTTCATCCTGTCCAGCCCGCAAGGGCAGGGCAGGTTTTTTTGGGCTCAAGCACTAACCCTTCAACAGCACGGCAAAAGCGAAGGCAGGTAACGACAACATCCGCCGCCAACGGCTGGGCTCCTGCAGGAGCCGATACAGCCATTCCACCTGAAAGCGGCCCATCCATTCAGGAGCCCGCTGCTTAACCCCGGCCCAAACATCAAAGCTCCCCCCCACACCCATCCACAGTCCGGGTTGGCCCTGACGCACCCTTTGGGCCCAGGTCTCTTGGCGTGGAACACCAAGAGCGAGAAGAACCAAATCTGGCTTCTGGGTTTTCAACCTTGCCTCCAACACCGGCCAGGCATCTGGGGCTTGATAACCATGCTCAGCCGTCACCAGGCGAAGCGCCGGCAACTCACGCGCCAGACGCTGACGCAGGCGTTCCATCACCTCAGGCGAGGCACCAATCAAGGCCACGGTCCAGCCATGGTTCTCGGCATAACGCAACAGGTCGCGGGCCAGTTCAATGCCAGGGCTGCGGCGCACCTTCACCCCCTGACGTGACAAGGCCCACACCACTCCGGCCCCATCGGGAATGACCAAATCAGCAGCAGCAATAGCACCCCCCAGCTCGGGGTTGGCCCGCGCCGTCATGGTCATTTCGGCATTCAGGGTGACGATCTGCCCACCACCGCGCGCATGCAGGTGAATCGCCGCAGCGGTGACGTCAGCACAGGCATCCACTCCCACACCGAGGACCTTGCAACGCCGTGGATCGCATGGATCGGTACTGACGGCGTCCATCCGGGATCAGGCAACAGGAGAGAATTTAAATCTGGTCGGCCAGAAGGTCATGGTTCTGTCGCAGCCCATCCCTGCCGATCAACTCCAACCGCAGGATCGTGTTGCACTGCTGGAGCGCTTGGATCGTGCGATCGAGCGGGTGGTGTTGAGCCGCCAGCATCCCGTCACTGGGCTATTGCCAGCAAGCACGGCCCACACGGTGCATGGCAACTACGGCGATGCCTGGGTGCGGGACTGCGTCTATTCCATCCAGTGCGTTTGGGGGCTAGCCCTAGCCCACCGACGTCACCACGGCCAGAGCACTCCCCGGTCGTGGGAGCTGGAGCAACGCGTTTTGGCGCTCATGCGGGGGCTGCTCAACGCCATGATGCGCCAGGCCCACAAAGTGGAACGCTTCAAGCGCACTCTGGATCCGCTTGACGCCCTGCACGCCAAATACGACACCGCCACTGGCGAAACCGTGGTGCCAGACAACGCCTGGGGCCACCTCCAGCTCGATGCGACCTCTCTCTACCTGTTGCAGCTGGCCCAGCTCACGCGCAGCGGTCTGACGGTGGTGCAGAGCCGCCATGAAGCGGACTTCGTGCAAAACCTGGTCTATTACGTGGCCCGCGCTTATCGCATTCCCGATTACGGCATCTGGGAGCGGGGCGACAAAGGCAACCACGGACTGCCGGAACGCAACGCCAGCTCAATCGGCATGGCCAAAGCAGCACTCGAGGCACTCGAGGGGCTTGACCTGTTTGGCGTCCACGGAGATGGCAGCGTCCAAGTCCAGATCCCGCAAGGGTCTCTGGTGAGACTGCGCCGTGCACTGCAGGGACTGCTACCCAGGGAATCCGCCAGCAAAGAAGCAGACAGCGCTTGTCTGTCGGTGATTGGCTATCCCGCTTGGGCTGTGGAAGACCCACATTTGGTGGCCCGCACATCCGAACGCATCCGGCGCGACCTTGGCGGCCCCTATGGCTACAAGCGCTTTCTTCGGGATGGGCATCAAACAGTCGTAGAGGACGTCAGCCGTCTTCACTACGAACGGCACGAACTGGCCACCTTCGAAGGCATCGAATCGGAGTGGCCACTGTTTCTTGCCTATGAACTGCTAACCGCCTGCTGCGAAGAACGCTGGGACGACGCGCGCCATTGGCATGAACGGCTGAAACCCCTGGCGGTCGAGCTGCAAGGCGAACAGCTATACCCCGAGCTGTATGTCGTTCCGGAAGACTGCTTGGAGGCCGAGCGACAACAGCCCGGCAGCCAGACGCGCACAGCCAACGACAACGTGCCTCTGCTCTGGGCCCAAAGCCTCACCTGGCTGGGCGAAATGCTCCTGGCCGGCCTGCTGACCCCGGACGATCTGGACCCCAGCGGCCGTCGCCTTCCATCGCCGTTGGGGGCCGACCAAGTCCTGGTCGCTCTGGTGACTGGACATGCAGATCAGGCGCAAACACTGCGGGATCACGGAGTTCCTGTGACCATGCCTGGATCCGGAATGGTTGGCGTCGAACCTTCATCCAACCTCAAACAATGGCTGGGACCCGTTGGCGCCAATCCGGGCCTGGGCCTCAGCGGCCATCCCCCGATGCGCATGGAGTCGGCGGTGACCGCCCGTTTCTACCGCCGAGGCGACCAGCAACTTGCCTTCCCTCCCGCCGTTCTGGAGGACGACACGTTCTATCTGGCTGACGACCCCAGCCAACTGGTGGAAAGTGTGCTGAATGAACTGCATCTTCTGCAGCGCCACTGGCGCGGAGCCGGTGCCCCCCTGCTGTTAATCCCACTTCCAGAAGCGGTGTTCCAACGGTCCCCCTACACGGTGCTGGCCCTCGCAGAACAGTTATGCAGCGGATTGATTGACGGCATTGCGGTGCAATGCGCTTCGCTCGACGATTTAGCCAGTCAGGGCCAATGGATTGACCTGCCGGGGGATCCCATCTCCAGCCCTCCAGCCAGCACGTCGACCGCCGAGGTCGATCCCACAACCCTGTTGCAGGCCTCCACTGATCTCGGTGACCTCACAGCCGCCCAGGAGCAGGAACTCGACGACATCACAGTGGCAGAACTGTGCGAACGGCTCTGGAGCAGTGCCTCCTTGCGGGAGCAAGCCGAAGTGCTGGAACTCCTCCAACGCCATCTGGGCGATGACGCCCAGCTCCAAGGGCCTCAAACCGCCACGATTGGGCTTCGTGCTCTGGCAGAAGAGATTTACCGCCGCGGCCTTCAGCAGCAAGACTGGAATGTGGTGCGGCGCTGCGCCGGCGTGCTCAGCCTGGTGCACCCCCAACTGGAGGATGCGCTGATCGACCTGTTGGCGCGGCAAAAAACAGTGGTGGTGGGTCGCAACTACACCGCAGACTCCAGCCTCAGCCGACCCCTCGGCAGCGGATCCATCGCTGCATTGATCCGACAGACCTGTGGCCGGGATGCCCGCGAAAGCAGTCTTCAACAAGAGCTGTTGCTTGCCCTCGATGGCCTTGCCCGGCGACAACCTCAACTGCTCAAAGGCACCCTCACCCTTCAGCTCGGCCAACTGCTGCTCCTGCTCACCTCAGAGCTGGCGGCAGAACGTCAGTGCAGCCAAGACGAAGCCTTTGAGGCACTCTGCTGCGAACCACCCCATGCTGTTGGCCTGCGCCTGCGCACGGTTCTTGGTGACCTTGAACATGCCCGTGCCTCGCTGCAGCGCCATGAACAACTGCATCTCAGCGGCTCGGTGAAGTGGAGTGTTCCCGCTCCTTTGGACGAACAGCCCAGTGGAGGCGACTGGCTGCAACACCGCATCCGGCTCGGCTCGCTGCAGCGCGTTCCGCAGGATTTCCATGCAGGCATTTGGTCGCTGTTGCAGCACTGCAGAGGTCTGGTGATCGGCGACAAGCTCGAACGACGGAATCGCCTGACCAGCGCTCTGATCCTGGAGAAAACTGCTGGCGAACGCAATTTCGCAATGCAGGTGGAACATCTACTGGGACGCATCAGTGCTCCGGAATATCGCCAGCTCTGCAGTGAGTGTTTGCTATCGCTGATGGCCTTCACGGCCGCCAATCCCGAGGTGCACTTCGATGACGACATCGCCTTGGATGTGGTGATCGGCCATGCAGTGCGCGTGGGCTGGGGTCGGAGCCATCCTGAGCAAGATCCAGCCGAATACGCGAAACACAAAGCCGCCGCCTGGGATCGGTTCTATCGCTCTTCACCGGCAATGTGCCGCGAGTGGCAAGTCGCCGCTCTGCGGGAATTAGCCGAACAGGAAGGGCTGGTTTAAGCCAGCGCCACGATCAGATCGGATCGTTGAGGGGCATCCCAATACCAGGGTGTTCCACGGCGTGTTCAATCAAATCGGCAAGCTTCAAGGCACGAGATGCTTGCTGACCATCCACCGCAGGGGTCTCCCGACCACGCACGCACTGCAAGAAGTGCTCCAGCTCGGCATAGAGGGGTTCGATGGAGGTGGTGCTCACCTCTTCAATGAAACCGTCGTTGCGATACAGCAATTCACCGTGATCGGCTGAATACCACTCATGGGCTCGCCGATGGATGTGCAAATTGTGATTGAGGAAATCGGTCTCCACCAAGCTCGCGCGGCAATGGGCACTCAGGCTGCGGATTTTGCGATGGCTCATCTTGCTGGCCGTAAGACTGGCCACCACCCCATTGGCAAAGCCGAGGGTGGCATTGACGTAATCAATGGGGCCCTCGGCACTGCGCCCCCCCGCAGCCGCCAGGCTCACCACGGGTGCCTGCGCTAACTCCAACACCAGATCCAGATCGTGAATCATCAGATCCAGCACCACCGACACATCGTTGGCACGGTCGGCATGAGGACTGTGTCGTCGCGCCTCTAGCACCACCACCTCTTCATTCGCGACCACCTTGATGAGCTCGCGGAAGGCCGGATTGAAACGCTCAATGTGCCCCACCTGAAGCAATCGGCTATTGCGGCTCGCGGCGGCGATCAACGACGCCGCTTCTTCTTGGCTGGCTGCAATCGGCTTTTCAATCAACACATGCAGACCCGCATCCAGACAAGCCAAACCAACGGCATGGTGCAGCAGGGTCGGCACCGCGATGCAAACCGCCTCCACCTCTGAAAGCAGATCGTGGTAATCGGCGAACCAACGGCAGTTGAATTGCTCAGTCGCCAGTCGACCCCGTTCCGGATCGGGATCCGCCACTCCCACCAACTCAGCGTCCTTCAGAAGGCTCAGCACCCGGGCGTGATGCCAGCCCATATTGCCGATGCCGATCACACCCACCTTCACCGGCACCATCGGATCGGTCATCGGCAGGTGAGAGGAGTTGGGCCTGATTATCAATGATCAGCTTCCCAAGACGTGTGGGCTACTTGGCGGAGACCGCAGAATTGTGATCCTCCGGGATGCTCACCTGCTCATCAGGAACCACCAGAAGCACACGGCAAATCCGCGGGCCATCCATGGCCACAATCTCAAACTGAAGCCCGTGATGACGTAGCGCTTCCCCCTCTGCGGGGATGTGCTGAAGGCGCTCCAAAAGGAACCCGGCCAAGGTGTGGTGATCCGTGGCTTCAGGAAGCTCCAAGCCGAGCTGCCGATTGAGCTCAAAGATCTCAAGATCCCCTGCCACCAACCAACTGCCTGGGGCCTGAGGCAAGGGCTCAAGGTCGGGGATTGCCGAATCAGGCTCCGCCTCTTCGCCCACGATTTCCCCAGTCAGATCGGCAGCGGTGACCAGGCCCTCGGTCCCCCCATGTTCATCCACCACCAGGAGCAACGGGTGACCATTGCGAATCAAGGCCAGCAGCTCCGCAAGGGTGCTGGTTTCCAGAACCCGTTCAGCTGGCAGGAGATAGGGCTCCAAGGGGGAACTCTCCTCGAGCAGCCCTCGGGCGATGGGCTCCGCCAGCAACCTCAGATCGAGCACACCCCGCACATCATCCAGCGACTGACCGATCACAGGGAAGCGGGCATGGCGGGTGGTGTGCACGGCATCCATCAACTCCGCAAACCGCACATCCACGGGCAGGGTGACCATTCCCGAACGGGGCACCATCACCTCACGCACCTGGGTATCCCGGAGGGCAAAGACCCCCTCCAGAATGTTGCGTTCATCAGGGCGCAGCCCGGTGACACCCCCGGTTTCGATCAAGGTCTCCAGCTCGCCCGCCGTCAGCGGCGACCCCAGGGCATCCCAGTGGGCAGGCAAGCCCAACAGCTTGAGCACGAGGGAAGCTGCACCCTCCAGCACCGAAAGCAATGGCCGCAACACCCGCATGACGGCTTCCAACACAGGAGCCAAGGACAGAGCAGCCCGTTCCGGTCGACTCAGCACCCAGGCCCTTGGCACCAAACCCACCACCAACGTGGTCAGCACCACCAGCAACAGGAAGCCAACAAGGTCCCACCACCAACTGGCCGAGCCGGCCTCGGCCAAGGTCCAATCGCGCACAAGGCCACCTCCGGCCCAGCCCAAAGCCAACAGCGCCAGGGTTGTGCCCAGTTGCGACATCAACAGGGCGCGTCGCATGCGCCGTTGCAAACGATGCACCGCATCCGCACCAGGTACGCCTTGCTCATGCAGCACACGAACGCGGCTGGTGCGAAGTCGGAGTAGCGCCACCTCCACTGCTGCAAAAAACGCCGGAAGCGCCAACAGCACAAGCAGCAGCAGGATGCGCATCAGTGGGAATGAATGGGGGTCGCGAGGATCGAACTCGCCTTAGGCGAATTATGAGTTCGCTGCATTCACCAGATTGCTAGACCCCCTTCGCAAGAGGGTTTACCACAGGCCACGCACCGGAGTGCCATAGGTGTCGTTCTGCGGAACATCGATGGCCGCAGGCTGTGCCACGGATCCACCATCACTGGCCAGGCTGCTGTTGAATCCGCTGGGGATATCCACCGTGCGCCAAGGGATCGGTTGACTTTGCTCTTCAAGCAGTGCGTTGGTGGTGTTTTCAATCGCTGAGCCATCCCAAATGATCGTTTGATCCGGGAAACCAAAACCCATCACACGATTCCCTTCCGGCCCAGCGACTGCAATGCCGAGCAAATCAGTGATCTGATGAATCACATCCACACCCCGGGCAAAGGGCGCAGTCCAGGTGTAGGCCCGACGCTCAACCATGGCATCGGTGGACTCCACCAATCCGCAGCGGGTGACTTCAGTGGGAGCAGCAGGGGCATCTCCCCTTGCGGTGACCGGTGCCTCCAGGCTGGTGGTGCAAACCACCGGTTGTGAAGCAACCTGCGACTGCAGGCCGGGCATCGCCAAGACAGCGAGCACAACGGAAGCAGGAAAAAGGCGCAACACAACGCAAGACCCAGCTGAGCGCAAACTAGGCAGAAGATCCGCGCCAGACCAGCCCCCCCATGAGCCGCGACACCCTTCTGAACCGCCTGGCCATCGAGTGCTATCGCCACGGCACCTTCACCCTGGCGTCAGGGCGCAGCAGTGATCACTACGTGAACTGCAAGCCCGTCGCCCTGAGCGGAAGCGGTTTGGCCCTGCTCAGCCCAGCCATGCTGGCCCTCGTAGAGCCCGAGTCGGTGGCCGTCGGCGGTCTGACCCTGGGGGCCGACCCCTTGGTCAGCGGCGTCGCCATGGCGGCAGCCCAGACCGGCCGCCACTTAGATGCGCTGATCGTGCGCAAACAAGCCAAAGGGCATGGCACAGGGGCTTGGCTGGAAGGCCCCCTACCCCCCTCAGGTGCCCGTGTAACCGTGCTGGAAGACGTGGTGACCACCGGCGGTTCCTCGATCAAAGCGGTGAACCAACTCAAAGAAGCTGGCTACGTCGTGGAGCGCGTCGTCACGATCGTGGACCGGGAAGAGGGCGGCGAGGACGCCATGAAGGCCGCTGGATTGGAACTGGTCAGCCTGTTCCGCCTCAGCGAAGTCGCCGCTCGCGCCAAGGAGCTGACGGCATGACCCCTGATGCACAACCACGGCTCTGGAAGGCCAGCTTTCCTTGCTTGCGCCTCAAGGGAAGCGGCGCTCGCCAGTTTCTGCACGGGCAAACCAGTGCAGCCATCCAACAGGCACCCGACCATCGCCTGATTCGCAGCTGCTGGCTCACCGCCACTGGGCGGGTTCAGGCACTGCTGGAAGTGCACCTGGATCCTGAAGGCGCCGACGTGCTGGTGCTGTGCGGCAACGCGGAGGCCTTGGCAACGGGCTTTGAGCGGGTGATCTTCCCAGCCGATCGCGTCAAGATCACCGGACTAGCACCGCAACTACGCCTACAGCGTCTAGCTCCAGCCCCCCACCCTCTGAAATGGGCTGAAACGGTGCTGTGGAGCCGTGACGGCTCACGGCCCGACGACTGGGATGCTCTCCCGATGGCCAGCCCCGAGCAAGTGGAGCGTTGGCGCATCAGCCAAGGGCTGCCCTTGAGCGCCAACGAACTCAATGGGGAGACCAATCCGCTCGAACTCGGCCTGGGGGAGTGGCTCAGCCTTGAGAAAGGTTGCTATCTCGGGCAAGAGACGGTGGCCAAACTTGCCGCCCGCGATGGTGTGAAACAACAACTGCGCTGTTGGACCCTTCATCAATCCAGCCCAACCGCAGCAGCCCCTACACCCGGAACCCTTCTCCTGCGCGATGGTGATCGCGCAGGCGTGATCACGTCGGCCGTTCTGCACGACAACAGCTGGCAAGGCCTGGCCTTAATCCGTCGCAGTGCATTCACCCAAACGAGCCTTGAACTCTCTCAAGGACAACAGCCAATCTCTCTGCACATGCCCCCTTCCTTTCAAGACTGCAGCAGCAATTAAAGACCGCCTAAAACTTTCTGTAGCAACGCTGACAAACCACCACGAACCCTGCAAACTGCGATGGAGAACTTTCATCGTTTGGCAAATGGGACCCATTGAGGCCTTCACCACCGCCTGGCGCAAATCGTTCACCTATGGCGGCAAGGCAACCCGTGCCGAATATTGGTGGTATGCCCTGTTGGACTCGATTATTTATCTGGTTCTGTTGATTGCAGGAACCGCCCTGCTTGCGAGCGCCGAAAACGGCATTGTTTTTGGACTTGCGGTGATCTACGCCATCGCCCAGATCTTCCCCTCCCTGTCTCTCACCATTCGCCGTCTGCGCGATGCCGGCAAAGAGTGGGTTTGGATTTTCATCAACTTTGTGCCCTTCATTGGCGGATTCTGGTTCCTCTATCTGCTGGTGCAGCCCAGCGTGGGCGGCTGAGCTCAAGCCATCCCCACTGCATTCTTTACAAGGGGCCAAATGGCCCCTTTTTTCATGCTGACGGGCGGCCTACGGATGCAACGGATCGGATGCGCCAAGCCCGTCCTTTCCGCAAACCAATGGGAGCCTTCGCGAGGATCGACCAACCTCAAAGCGGATCCCGAGCCAGGAGCCAGGACGCCACGGCCCAGGTCGCCAGGCCGTCGTCTTGGTTGTAGGTGAAGATCCAGCGCAAAGCTTGGGGATGGCCACGATCCCGAGGCCCGGCCCCTCGCCACTGACGCCACCAGAGGAGCGCGCGGGCACCATCCACTCCACGTTGTCGCCACTGGAAACCACACCAAACCGCAACCGTTTTGAGGCCGTAACTACTCAGGGGTAACCGCCAGGTGCGTCGCACCCGAGCATGGATATCCACCAGGCGGCGGCTGAGGGCTTCGCGCTGGCGCTCCGTCGCGCCCTGGCGTTGAGCCATGCGTTTGAGCGCCAACGATTCAGTTTCGCCGTAATGAAGGATGGGCCAATCGGGGTAATGGCCCAGCAATCGACTGATGCGGCGCCAGCACCGCTTCTCACCATGCTCCTGCAACGCCAGCAAAGGCTGATAACGGGCCCCACTGAGATCCCAGTGGCCATCAGCACCGCGGGGCAAAATCACAAACCCGTGCAGGAAATCGTCACGGGCATCGGGATCCGATTCGATGTCATAGAGCAGAACGCCGGCAGCCGTTTTCAGCTCGGGGAGGGCGGGGGCAGAGTCCAAATGCTCCACCAAGCCATCCCGCTGGGCCCTGGCCTGGGCCACCAGGGGCCCGGCAACTGCACCATGCTGTTCGCCGAACCGTTCCAGCTGTGTCGCGAGCCGCGCAGGATCCGCCGCGGCCAGATCCCGTAGTCCATGAATCCCTAGCTCCTGCAACATCTCTCGACGCTTGGCACCAATCCCACTTACCTCGCTGAGATGACCTTCGGCAGCAGCGGCGGCATTGCAGAGGGCCCGCCAACTGCAAAGCGTGCATTTGCGTCGGTCCGCAGCAAGCGGAGGAGGTTCAGGGCGCTGGAGATCAAGAACCAACTTGCGCAGCGCCTCATCGAGCTGTTGGTCAAGCGCTGCGTTCAGAGGCAAACGCTCCTGCTCCAGTCGCCGTCCAGCACCGCCAACGGCGAGGGCATCCTGAACCGGAGCCCCTTGGAACGCCGCTAAGAGGCGCCCCGCCAAAGCCAGTGGCAAACGATGCTCCCGAGTCAGACGCCGGCCCTGCCGTGCCAGGACAGGGCGATAGGCGAAGGCACCCCAGCGACTCTTGCCTTTGACACGTTGCAGCAGAGGAGGGTGAGCTTCCAACCGCACACCATCAACTCCGATGCCGCGAAGGCGCACCCCGACCACCCCGGCTTCCCCTTGAGCCAAGCCAGGCACTCCCGCGGCAGGTTTAGCGGGCAACAGCGCCACAAAGCTCCGCTGTTGATCATCAAGCTGCAGAGTGCGATGGGCCGTGTAAACACGCGCCTCGGGATCACCATGCCGGTCCAACCAGGCCCGGCGCCTGCAACGCACCCAGCTGCGCAGCAACCGATCGGTGAGTGGCTTGTCAGCAGAAGGGGTGTCACCCATCGCTCGACGTTACGGCGGCCGCCTGTTAGATCCTGAACTGACACTCGGCCCATCGCCTGCAGTCCATGGCTCAAGCACCCTTGCCTCTGACTGCCTCACCGATCCAATTCGGCACCGATGGCTGGCGGGGCATCCTTGGGGTCGACATCACGGTGGAACGGCTACTCACCGTGGCCGCAGCCGCGGCACAAGAGCTGGCCTATCGGGCCCCAGCTGGAAACACGAGCCAAACTGTGGTGATCGGCTACGACCGCCGCTTCCTCGCCCCGGAGCTCGCTGAGGCGATTGCCGCTGCCGTGCGTGGCTGCGGCCTTCACCCCCTGCTCAGCAGCACGGCCGTCCCCACTCCTGCCTGCAGCTGGGCTGTGGTGGAACGCCAAGCACTGGGTGCCCTGGTGATCACGGCCAGCCACAATCCGCCGGAATGGCTCGGGCTCAAGATCAAGGGTCCCTTTGGCGGCTCCGTGGAAGGGGATTTCACCGCCGCGGTGGAGCAACGCCTCGCTGCGGGTGGCGTCACCGCGCCGATCCAGGGTGAGACCGAACGCTTCGATGCTCGCGCTGAGCACCTGGCAGGACTGCGCACGAAACTCGACCTCACAGCCTTGCGCCAGGGCCTAGAGACCATGGGCCTCAAGGTGATCGTGGACCCGATGCATGGCTCTGCCGCCGGTTGCATGGCGGAGCTGTTGGGAGGTATCGAGGGACCGGTGCAGGAAATCCGCAGCCACCGCGACCCCCTCTTCGGTGGCCATCCCCCTGAGCCCCTGGCCCCTTATCTCCAAGCGTTGATCGCCCAGGTGAAAACCGCCGCCGCCGCCGGACACCCCGCCGTGGGCCTGGTGTTCGATGGCGATGGCGACCGCATCGCTGCCGTGGATGAAACCGGCACGTTCTGCAGCACCCAGCAGCTCATGCCGCTGCTGATCGACCATCTGGCCCGGGCCCGCCAACTCCCCGGTTCAGTGGTGAAAACCGTGAGCGGCTCCGACCTGATGCGCCTTGTGGCGGAAGATCTTGGCCGCGACGTGCTGGAACTCCCCGTGGGCTTCAAGTACATCGCAGCGGAGATGCTCGCTGGCGATGTGTTGATTGGCGGAGAGGAATCCGGTGGCGTGGGCTTCGGCATGCACCTGCCAGAGCGGGATGCTCTGTTCGCCGCTCTATTGGTGCTGGAGGCCCTTGTGGAAGGCGGTCAAGCCCTGGGAGCCCGCGTTACGGCCTTGCAGGAGCGCTGCGGCGGCGGCAGCCACTACGACCGTGTTGATCTTCGCCTGCCCGACATGGCCACCCGTCATCGGCTGGAACAACTGCTGGCCCAAGAACCACCAACCGAAGTGGCAAGTGCAGCAGTTCAGGAGGTGATCACCACCGATGGCGTAAAACTGCGGCTGGGCCCAAGCCATTGGCTCATGCTGCGTTTCTCCGGCACCGAACCGCTGCTGCGCCTGTATTGCGAAGCCCCGAATCCCGAACGGGTTGAGGCTGTTTTGCAATGGGCCCAGCGGCTCGCCACCTCGGTCTGAACGACACCGCTTTCCCTGCCCCTCGACCCCTCATGCCCACACGCACCCTGGTGATCGCCAGCGGCAACGCCGGAAAACTGCGGGAATTCGCCGAACTGCTCAGCGACCTCCCCCTTGAGGTTCAGCCCCAACCTGCAGGCATGGAGGTGGAGGAAACCGGCAGCACCTTCGCTGACAATGCTCGAATCAAGGCGCGAGCCGTCGCTACCGCCACTGGCCACTGGGCCCTTGCCGACGACTCCGGGCTAAGCGTTGAGGCCCTCAACGGAGCTCCAGGCGTGTACTCCGCCCGCTACGCCGACAGTGATCAGGCCCGCATTGACCGGCTGTTGCGGGAGCTTGGGGAGAGCCGCAACCGGAAGGCCCATTTCTGCGCAGCCCTCTGCATCGCCTCACCGGATGGCACGGTGCTGGTGGAAGTGGAAGGCCGCTGTGATGGCTTGATCACAACCGCCGCCCGGGGCAATCAAGGCTTCGGCTATGACCCAATTTTTGAGGTGATCGGCACAGGTCAAACCTTTGCCGAGATGAACGCCCCAGCCAAACAGGTCCATGGTCATCGCGGCCGTGCCTTCAAGTTGTTGGAACCCCGGCTGCGCCAGCTGCTCGAAAGCGTGGGCTGACGCAACCACGACCAAGTCAACGCCGACGGATCAACCCCAACGACTCAACGCAGGCAGTAATCCAAATCGAGGCGCAGAGACTGACTGGGCTTGGGCGCCTCATCAGGGTTGAAGGATTGATTGACGCTGCGAGAGGCCATGGCGTACGGCTGATAACCGTTCGTGCGCTGATCAATGCGCAGCAACTCAGCCCGACGCAACCCCAGAGCCCGTGCGGTGGCTTCAGCGCGGCGACGCCCTTGCGCCAGGGCTTGCTCCATCAATTGTTCAGCCAATGAGGCACTTTCGTCACTGGAAGCCAAGGAGGTCATCCCCTGGAGCCGCACACCGGGGAGCCGCCCTGCCAGTTGAATCAAGGCGTCGTAATTGGCTCGACTGACCTCGCCACTGATGCTGGTGCTGGCACGATCCCTGCGCGGCCCAGCACTGCCACCACCCACCTTGTAACTGCTCGGCGCGGGGATGGTGAGCTGCCCCAGGGTCAGGGGCTGCACCCCACGGCGAGCCTGATCCAAACGGGTGTTGAGAAGCCCCATGGCCTCGGATTTGGTGGGCGCTTCCGCCGTGAGCCGAAGAGAAAAACGGAAGCGATCGCTGCGGGTCGTCCCGCGCTCCTGCACCTGGATTTGCAGCACCGTGCCGTTGCAGGTCCGTTCAGCTGCCAGCGCCGGAGCAGCAGGCAGCAAGGTGCCTGCAACCACCAGCGGCAGCATTAGAGCCCCCGCAGCTGTCCTGCTGGGGCTCTGCCACGTGCGCATCGATTGTGGTTGAAAGGGCATGGGAGGAGATGTCAGGTCCGATCTCCATGCTGAAGCGAACGAAGCGCGAGTCGCTTCTCAACCGTGACCAAAGTGCGTCAACCCATGACCCGCCACCCAGCTGCCATGGAGGCCATGGGGAAGCGCAAGGGGAAGTGCCAGCACCGCCTGCTCACGGAGGTCATCGGCCCGCAGGATCACCAGGTCCGTAGCCTCACGGGCGCCATTCCAGACGGGGACCAACACCCAACCATCGTCTTCAGCGGAAGCACCGGGCCTGGGCACCATGATCGGCTCACTGACAAAACCACGTGGGGCCGCACTCCACACCTGGGTGGCGCCGGTGTGGGAATCGCGCTTTTGAATCGCCTGCAGAGGGTCATTGCCCTGCTCCCGCTCCGCTACGGCCATCCAGGCATAACGCGCTGCGAGACCTTGCTGGGCAGGATTCACCATGGCGAATTCGCAACAGCGCTCACCGAGAAGCTCAGTGCTGCATTGGCCACTGGCCAACTCGATCCGACAGCGCTTGAGCAAACCCTCAGGGATGCTGTCGAAATCCACAGCGCGGAAATCCACATCAGGGCCGATCGACGGGAAATCGCTGTAGTGAATGCTGTCGATCACTAAGTCCCCGTTCTCTTCCCAGGCATTCACGTGATGGAACACGAATCCTTCGGGGGCCGGCACCAGCCGAGGGGCTTCACCGGCATGGGTGCCTGACTCGCGGGGCACCAACCAGAACATGGCCTGCCCACCGGGCTTGGAAGCCAAGCACTGGGCAGCTCCCTTCTGCCCCATCACAAAGGGCAAGGGATTGAAGGCTACGGCGTTCTGGAGAAACACCGCCCAATTGGGGGTGATGGCGAAGTCATGCAGGAAGGCGAAGCCGTTGAAGCTGTCGCGACGATCGTGAAGCAGATCGCCAGCGCGGATGCCGGCGGCAGCATCGTCTTCAGTGGCGAACTCCATCAAGCGGATCGTGCTGCGGGGCCCGGTTTTGACCCCGAAGGTGACCATGCGCGGGCTGCCGTGATGGCCGGGATCGAAACGGGGATGGGCGCTGAAGGCTTCTCCCTTACTCAGCACCCCATCCAGCAAGGAAATGCCTCGGGTTTCGAGCGTGTTCGGATCCAGAGCATGGGGCTCAGCCGCCTCCCACAAAGCGAGCAGTTGATCACCGAGCCGCACCACATGGGTGTTGGCGATG
>JAYKIX010000025.1:0-9404 GCA_035286005.1 Synechococcus sp.
ACCGGCCGGATGCTGCGGCTGGCGGTGAACGACGCCAACCTGCCCGTGATGGGCCGCAACGCGCAAGGCCCCGTGCTGTTGCGCTTGCTCCCCGGTGAAAGCGTGGTGGGGGCTGCCGGTGTCAGCCCCGATGGTTGTGTGCTGCTAGCCAGCCGCTCCGGCCAACTCAAGCGCCTCGCGGCCAACAGCCTGCGCCGTTGCCAGCGGGGCGATATCGGTCAGATCGGCGTGCGCTTCAGCCAACGCGGTGATCAGCTGATCGATCTCCGGGAAGATCGCAGTGCTGTGGTGGCCGCGGTGTTGAACGACGGCCGCAGCCTGCGGCTGGATACCGCCGAGCTGCGGGCGGAAGACGACACGGGCTCTGGTCAGCTCTTGGGCATTGCTGGAAATGAAGCCGTGGCAGAACTGGTTCCGTTGTTGACCTAATCAACAACCGAATGACCTCGTTGTGGAGTTAAGCGGCGACTGCCTGAGGCGGATGCTGCTCCAACACCTGCTTGAGATAGCGACCCGTGTGGGAGGTGGGATGTTCTGCTACCTCTTCTGGCGTGCCCGTGACGACGATCTTGCCGCCTTTGTCGCCCCCTTCTGGGCCCAGATCGATGATCCAGTCAGAGCAGCGAATCACATCGAGGTTGTGCTCAATCACCAGCACTGAATTGCCTTTGTCGACAAGACGCTGAATCACATCCATCAGCTTGTGCACGTCGTAGAAGCTGAGGCCCGTCGTGGGTTCGTCGATCAAATAGAGGGTTTTGCCGGTGGCGCGTTTGGAGAGCTCAGTGGCAAGCTTCACCCGCTGGGCTTCACCGCCTGAAAGGGTGGGAGCCGGCTGGCCCAACTTGACGTAACCAAGGCCCACATCCACCAAGGTGCGGAGCCGATCAGCGGCTTGAGGGATGGCGGAGAACACCTCGCAGGCCTGCTCTACCGTCATCTCCAACACGTCGGCGATGGTGTGGCCCTTGTAGGTCACCTGCAACGTCTCCCGGTTGAAGCGAGCTCCTTTACAGACGTCGCACTGCACGTAGACGTCAGGTAAGAAGTTCATCTCGATCACGTTGACGCCCTGACCTCGGCACGCCTCACAACGACCACCTTTCACGTTGAAGCTGAACTGACCCACCTGGTAACCGCGAGCCTTGGCTTCCACCGTGGCGGCGAACACCTGACGAATCGGATCAAAAGCACCGGTGTAAGTGGCCGGATTGGAGCGGGGAGTACGCCCAATCGGTGACTGATCGATCACGATGACCTTGTCAATCGCCTTCAGCCCGCGCAGCTCCCCAAGGCCTGTGGGGAAGGGCACCTTGTGGCCCAGTCCGTTCTCCAGAGCAGGATGCAACAGCTCGTTCACCAGGGTGCTCTTACCGCTGCCGCTCACTCCGGTGACGGACACCAAACGACCGAGGGGAAACTCCACGCTCACATCCTGCAGGTTGTTGCGCGAGCAATTGAGGAGCTTGAGGCTGCGGCTACCGGCATGACGCCGCTCGGAAGGAGTGGGAATCGAGCGGCGACCGCTCAGATAGGCCCCCGTCAGGGAATCCTCAGCATTCAGAAGAGCCTCAAGATTCCCCTCGGCGACGATGTGGCCACCATGCACCCCAGCCCCAGGACCAATGTCGACCAGGTGATCGGCAGCGCGAATGGTGTCTTCGTCGTGCTCCACCACCACCAGGGTGTTGCCCAGATCGCGTAGCCGTTCAAGGGTGGCGAGCAACCTGTCGTTATCGCGCTGGTGCAAACCGATGCTCGGTTCATCCAGCACATAGAGAACACCCGTGAGACCAGCACCAATCTGGGTCGCAAGGCGGATGCGCTGAGCTTCACCCCCTGAGAGGGTCATGGCTGGACGATCAAGGCTCAAGTAATCAAGACCCACATCCAGCAAAAACTTCAAACGCATGCGGATCTCCCGCAGGACCAAATCACCGATCTGGATCTGACGGGGGCTCAACAAGGGATCACAGCCTTCGGAGGCACCAACGCCCATCAGCTGCTCAATGCGTTCCAGGGTCTGGCCCACACTCACAGCCGTGAGTTCAGTGATCCGAAACGGACCAACCCGCACCGCCAAAGCCTCAGCCCGCAGGCGCTGACCGGCACAACTGGCGCAGGGCACCAGCTCCAGATACTTCTCAAGCTTTTGGCGCATCGCTTCGCCACTGGCATCACGGAGCTGACGCTGAAGAATCGGCAGGATGCCTTCGAACGGCCTGGTGTAGCCAGCACTTTTGCGATAACGGCTATCGGCCTGAATCAGGATCGGCTCGCGGCTGCCGTTCAACAGCACATCACGTTGGTCATCGGTGAGATCTTGCCAAGGGGTCTTGATCTCGAACCCAAAAGCCTCACCCACGGAATAGAGCAGGGAAAAGTAGTAGGAGTTGTCCTTTTCCGCCCAGGGAGCCACCGCGGCATAGACCGGCAGCGAAGGGTCCGGGACAGCCCGCTCTGCCGTGAACTTGCGTAGATGACCAATGCCGTGACAGTCGTCGCAAGCCCCATAAGGACTGTTGAAGGAGAACAGACGTGGCGAAAGCTCCTCAATCACGGAACCGTGCTCGGGGCAGGCAAAGTTCTCGGAATAAAGCCGCTCCCGCTCTAGGCCCTCGGGCAATTGCTCATCCTTCTTCGGCACCACCTCCACAATCGCCAGACCATCACCGCGCTTGAGCGCAGTGCGCAGCGAATCCGTCAGCCGTTCCTGAATCCCATCACGCGCCACCAAACGATCAACCACCACCTCGATGCTGTGTTGATGGTTTTTGTCGAGCTCAATGTTGTCGGCGAGTTCACGCACCTCACCGTTGACACGGACCCGCGCAAAACCTTCAGCAGCCAAGCCACTAATCAATTTGCTGTGGGTGCCCTTCTTGCCGCGCACCACCGGGGCCAGCAACTGATAGCGGGTACCCTCCGGCAGAGTCCTGATCTGATCCACCATCTCATCGATGGTCTGAGGGCGGATCGCGCGATCGCACTGTGGACAGTGGGGCTCACCGGCACGGCCAAACAACAGACGCAGGTAGTCCTGAATCTCCGTAACAGTCCCCACAGTGGAGCGGGGGTTGTGACTGGTGGATTTCTGATCAATTGAAATGGCTGGCGAGAGCCCCTCAATCGCATCCACGTCGGGTTTGTCGACCTGGCCCAGGAACTGGCGCGCGTAAGCCGAAAGACTCTCGACGTAGCGGCGCTGACCTTCCGCAAAAATCGTGTCAAAAGCGAGGGAGCTCTTACCGCTGCCACTCACACCTGTGAACACCACCATCTTGTTGCGAGGGATGGTGACGTCGACATTCTTGAGGTTGTGCTGACGGGCACCACGCACCCGGATCACATCTTCCAGCGAACCTCCACTGAGATTCACGGGCTCTGGCGAGGACACGTCCTTCGTCTTGGCGGCGGCAGGACGCATGCAGCGCAAATCAGCAGCGAGGAAGTCTACGGAGAGCCAGCACCCGATTGGTCAGGCCGCCCGCTGATCCAGAAGACTTGCCGCATACGCGCGGGCCTCGTTGAGGTCGCCCCCTGCGAGTTCAGCCAGCTCCTGCTCTCGGGCCTGAGTGTCCCGCAGTTGGGACACTTGCGAGCGGGTCTGACCCTCGACCACCGTTTTACTGACTCGGAAGTGGTGGTCAGCGGCCGCGGCCACGAGCGGCTGATGAGTGACGCAGAACACCTGACGGTGCCGAGCCATCGAGCACAGCAGTTCCGCCATCGCCCCGCTGACACGACCGCTCACCCCCGAGTCAATCTCGTCAAACAAGAGGGAGCTCGAACCATCAACAGCCGAAAGAGAGGTTTTCAGAGCCAGCAAAAAGCGCGACATCTCTCCGCCTGAGGCAACCTCGGAAAGCGGAGCCAAAGGTTGGCCAGGGTTTGCTGAAAACAGAAACTGCACGGCGTCAGCCCCATGTTCACTGGGCTCACAGGAACTGATCGCCACCTCAAAACGCACATTGGCCAAACCCATTGGGCGCAAATGATCGAGCAGGGTCCGCTCCAAGGCTTGGGCCGCCTGCTCACGCAACTGGCTGAGTTGATGGTTGGCCTGGTCGCGGAATTGACGGGCCACCTGTTCCGTTTCCTCTAGCTGTGCCAGAGCCACATCGCCGCCCCCTTCACCGAGTTGCTCTCGCAATTCATCCCGCAACTGACACAAGCCCAAGAGGTCAACTCCATGCCGACGCTCCAAACGCTTGATCAGAGCCAAGCGCTCCTGTAATTCATGCAACCGAGCCGGATCACTGTCGAGGCTGACTCCGTAGTGCTCCAGGTCCCGGATGAGATCCCGTAAGCCGGCCTCCAAATCCAAGCACCGTTCATTCATGGATTGCAAAGAGGCATCCAACTGGTGCATCTGCTGCAACTCATGGCAACAAGCGAGCAGATGATCCATGGCGGATGGAGCCTGATCAGCCCCGTCCTGGAGACGGCCAATCAATTGGGCCAAACCTTCCTGAAGCCGAACGCCATGCACAAGGCGATCCTGCTCCGTTGTGAGTTGATTGAGTTCATCAGGATCATCGAGTGCCGCAGCCTCAAGTTCCTCAAGTAAGGCCTTGCGTTCCTCGTGTTGCGCCTCGAATTGGTCTGCCTGATCCCGAGCCTGCTGCAAACGCGTAAAGGCCTCTCGCCACACCTGCCAGTGGTGGCGCACGACCTCTAAAGACGCTTCGAGAGAGGCTGCACCAAGACGGTCAAGCCAGCGACGTTGCTGACCAGGGCGTGCCAATTGCTGGGTCTGACCCTGAACGGTGAGATCGATCAGGAGCGGCCGCAAAGCCAACACCTGCTGACGGTTGACCGCCACACCATTGATACGGAACCGACTGGAGAGGCGATCCTCCTGACGGCGCCACTCCCGGCTCACCAACAGTTCATCGTCATGCCCCTCCGAGTCGTCGGCCTGGGCACAGAGCTCCTGCTGCTGCAACCAGGTGTAGACGGAGCTGCAGGGAACAAAACGGGCTTCAATCGCAGCACGAGACTGACCACTGCGCACCAGCCGGGTGGCTGAGGTGCCCTGCATGCCACCCAGAACAGCATCAAGGGCATCCAGAAGCAGGGATTTACCGGCACCTGTCTCGCCGGTCAACACCGTGAAGCCAGGCTCAAAATCCAGCTCCAGACTGTCGATCAGAGCAATGTTGTGCAGTCGCAAACCGGCTAGCACGGCAGACCCCGGTGGTCGCGTTGACCGTAGCGGCTGCTTAGCTCGTTTAGAAGGGGGTCAATGGCAGCGCCGGCTGTGATCGAACAGGAACTTGGTGATTTCATCGAAGCAGCAGGGCTGCTGAGCTACGACCCGGCAGCGATTACACGGATTTACGCCGGTCATCCGCAACGGCTGTTACGACGCCTATGGCAAACGTTGGTGCCAATCGGGCTGCTGCTCCTAGGCATCGGTTTCGACTGGATCTTCCAGCTCCTCAAAGACGAAAACCGGGCCAGATCAAGGGCGCGGGAGTGCGCCGAACTTCTGGTGGATCTAGGCCCAGCCTTCATCAAGGCTGGCCAGGCCCTTTCGACCCGCCCCGACATCGTGCCGCCGGTCTTGCTGGAGGAACTGGCGCAGCTTCAAGACCAATTGCCAGGATTCGATAGCGACCTGGCCATGGCCTGCATCGAAGAAGACCTCGGCGCACCGGTGGATGCGATTTACGAAAGCCTCGATCGCCAGCCGATCTCCGCAGCCTCGCTGGGCCAGGTGCACCGTGGAGTTTTAAAAGGCGGCCAGGCAGTTGCGGTGAAAGTGCAGCGACCGGGCTTGCGTGAGCAGATCACGCTCGATCTCTACATCGTGCGCAACATCGCCGCGTGGCTGAACAGCAACATCGGTCTGATCCGAAGCGATCTGGTCGCCCTGATCGACGAACTGGGACGGCGGGTGTTCGAAGAAATGGACTACCTGAACGAAGCCGCAAACGCTGAGAAATTTCGCGATCTCCACAGCCATAACCACCGCATCGCCGTTCCGTCCATCTACCGGAACGCCACCAGCAGAAGGGTGCTGACCATGGAGTGGATCGATGGAGTCAAGCTGACCAACCTGGAAGCGGTTCGAGCCCTCGGCATCGATCCCGACGACATGGTTGAAGTCGGCGTGAGCTGCAGCCTGCAGCAGCTTCTCGAACACGGCTTTTTCCATGCAGACCCCCACCCTGGAAACCTCCTCGCCCTCAAGGACGGGCGCCTCTGTTACCTCGACTTCGGAATGATGAGCGAAGTCAGCCGGGAATCACGAACAGGTCTGATTCAAGCCGTCGTGCACTTGGTGAATCGCAACTTCAGCAAACTGTCCAAAGACTTCGTCACCCTCGGCTTCTTGGCGGAAGATGTGAATCTCGAACCAATCGTTCCGGCCTTCGAATCCGTGTTCAGTCAGGCCCTGGAAATGGGGGTCAACCGGATGGATTTCAAAAGCGTGACTGACGACATGTCGGGGGTGATGTACAAATTCCCCTTTCGGGTTCCCCCTTACTACGCGCTGATCATCCGCTCTTTGGTCACCCTGGAAGGGATTGCACTGAGTGTGGACCCTGATTTCAAGATCCTGGGTGCGGCCTATCCCTATTTCGCCCAGCGGTTGATGGAAGACCCAGACCCCCAGCTGCGGCAAAGCCTCAAGGAAATGCTCTTCGACGGTGACGCCTTCCGTTGGACACGTCTGGAAAACCTCGTGGCCAGCGCCGCAAGCCAGGCTCAGCTCGATCTCGAGACCCTGCTCGATCAAGTGCTGGATTTTCTCTTCTCCGCCAATGGAGGAATGCTGCGGACCCAATTAGTGGAAGCAGTCGTGGAACGCCTCGACTCCTTCGGCTGGCTCACCGTGCAGCGACTCGGCCGACAACTGCCGAGAGCGCTTCAACCAGCTGCCATCAGCAATGCCGACACCTGGGGCATGCAGCAGGAAACAATGCTCGACCTCGAACCAATTCGCCAACTTCTGGCAGTCCTGCAACAACTCCCAGGTTTCAGCCCTGATCTTGTGTTGAAAAGATTGCCGAGGCTGGCGCGTGAACCCGATGCGAGACGCATGGGTGCTCAGGTGGCGAAAGGTCTGGCCGAACGCGGAGTTGTCCGCTTAGTGAAGGTGGCAGCGGGAATCCCTGCCTAAATTCCACCCAAACTACCCAGAGCCTTGTCGCTGTGAAGGATTCGTCGAAAAGTCGCCGGCGAAAGCTGCTTGCCGTTGTCACAGGTATGGGTTTCGCGTTCGCGGGCCTTGGAACCAGCCTTTGCACCCCCGTTCAAGCAGCGAAAGACGTCGCCTTGGTGAGTGGTGCTTTTCGGCGCTCAATCGCAGTGGATGATCTCGCCTATCTGGCAGAAACAGGCAAGGCGCGTGGATTGATGGCAGATCTCCTACGACTGAGCAAACAAAACCCCACGGATGTGGCCAAGCTGTTAAATCAGGAAATGAAGCTGCCACTGGTCCTGACCAGCCGCTTGATGCACACCCGCATCGGCGACGTCATCATCCGACGCGTGGCCCAAGTGATCTACCCACTGATGGTTCCTGGTCCCGACGTCAGCGTGCCTGCCATTCGAGCAGCGGTGATCAACGGTCTCCAAATCGATCAAGGTGGCTTAACGGTTATCAAATTTCTGAAGGCCTACCCAGCTGAAGTGATGGAAGTGAATATCCCGGCACTGATCGCAGTGCTCGAAAAAGCACAGTCCATCGCAGGTCTGGTGCAGTTTTTCTCGGAATCTCCTCTGGATGGTCTTAAAGACGCCAAACCCTGAGACCTAGATTCCTCCGGTCCCTTGCCCTTGGCCGGTGTCTCTGCTCCAGAACCTCCGCAGGCGTCTGACCACCGGACCGGTCATGCAGGACTGGCCTGGATTGATCGAGGCCTACAGGAGCTGGTTGCCGGTTTCCGACACCACCCCTGTGGTGACCCTACGTGAAGGTGCAACGCCTCTGATTCCCGTTCCTACCGTGGCAGAACGCATCGGAAAAGGGGTGAAGGTCTATGTGAAATACGACGGGCTGAATCCCACCGGATCCTTCAAGGACCGAGGCATGACGATGGCCATCAGCAAAGCCAAAGAGGCTGGCTGCGAGGCCGTGATCTGCGCCAGCACCGGCAACACATCAGCCGCTGCAGCCGCCTACGCCCGTCGAGCTGGAATGCGTGCTTTCGTGCTGATCCCAGATGGGTATGTAGCCCAAGGCAAGCTGGCCCAGGCCTTGGTCTACGGCGCTGAAGTGCTGGCCATCCGGGGCAACTTTGACCGAGCCCTCGACATCGTGCGGGAGGTGGCGGAGAACTACCCGGTCACCCTGGTGAACTCAGTCAACCCATACAGGCTTCAAGGCCAGAAAACCGCTGCCTTCGAAGTGATCGATGCCCTCGGCGATGCCCCTGATTGGCTCTGCATTCCCATGGGCAACGCGGGCAATATCACCGCGTATTGGATGGGTTTCAAGGAGTATCACCAGGCGGGCCGGAGCCGGACCCTGCCACGAATGATGGGCTTCCAAGCCAGTGGTTCCGCTCCACTTGTGAACAACACCACGGTGGACGATCCCAACACCATCGCCACCGCCATTCGAATCGGCAACCCGGTGAACCGGGAAAAAGCCCTGGCGGCCCGTGAGGCCAGTCATGGCGCTTTCTTGGATGTGACTGACGCCGAGATCATTGAGGCCTACAAACTTCTCGGCGGTGAAGAAGGCATCTTCTGTGAACCCGCCAGTGCCGCCTCAGTGGCAGGCCTGCTCAAGCGCAAACACGAAGTACCCGCAGGATCCACCATCGTCTGTGTGCTCACCGGAAACGGACTCAAGGACCCCGACTGCGCCATCAACAACAACGACGCGGCCTTCCATACCGACCTGGCACCTGATTTGGGAACAGTCGCTCAGGTGATGGGCTTTTAAGCCCATCAACAGACCTCGAAACATCGTTGCCAACCTCAACGCCCCCTTCAATCGGGGGCTTTTTTGTGCTGAAAGGTCTCCAACGAGGCCAGTCAGCCCGTTCGCCCCTCCAACCAGAACAAAAAGCGGCTGCGGAACACCAATCAAAACGGGGGAGAAAAGTGGTGGAAAAACAGGAACAACCCACGCGCCCGACCCTTCCATCACTTTCCCCAGGTTGTGGAACCTAGGGAAAACAGCACATCGTCCACATTCGGCTTTCATCATTCCCCAGGCCTGTGAAAGCAAAAAGCCTTGTCTGGAGAACAGGTGAAGGGGTTTTCCACCGATTCCCCAGTGCCGATTACGACTATTAGATTTGGTTTTAAAAGTCTTTTAAATCCTTGATCCGGATTGGGTTGACTTCCATGGTCCTGGCGTTGCGCATCTCCTCAGCCTGTGAAACCGTGGGGGGCCTTCAGGACGCATGGTCGGGACGTTGACCCCATGAAACTGGTCT
>JAYKIX010000026.1:0-3538 GCA_035286005.1 Synechococcus sp.
ATCACGCCCGTATGTGGATGGCGGCCTACGTGGTGCACTGGCGCCGCGTGCACTGGAAAGCAGGTGCCGAGTGGTTCCTGGAGCACCTACTCGATGGGGATCCGGCCAGCAACCACCTGAGCTGGCAGTGGGTGGCCAGCAGCTTCAGCCACAAGCCCTACTTCTTCAACCGCGACAACCTGGAGCGCTACAGCAACGGGCAGTTCTGCACAACCTGCTCCCGTGCCGAGACCTGCCCGTTTGCCGGGAGCTATGAACAACTGGAACAGCAGCTGTTCCAACCGCTGCCTGCCATCCGGAACACAGCCGATGGCACAACGAGAGACCGAACGAACCCACGCAACCAGCGCGGCAGACGTGCTGCCTTTACGCGCCCGCCAGCGGCAACCGCACGCCCCCAACGTTGAGAACTGCCATGCCATTGCAACGACCGATTGTTTGGGTGCACGAGGAAGCCCTAGGACCCAGCAATCCAGCCCTGCTGCGTTGGCCGGAAATCCCGGCCCTGTTCGTGTTCGACAGCCCTTGGATCGAACACGCTGGGATCAGTCGCAAACGCTTGGGCTTTCTTTATGAAAACGCCCTCGAGTTGCCCGTCACCCTGCGCAAAGGCCATGTGGCCGATGAGGTGATGGCATTCGCCCAACGTCACCAGGCTGATGGGGTGGTGAGCAGCACCCCGGTGGATCCGCGCTTGCAGCGGATCGCTGAGAGAATTCAGCATCACTTCAGCCTGGAGCTGATCGAGCCGGAGCCATTTGTGGCGCTGCCAAGCCCTCCACGGCTGGGCCGGTTTAGCCGCTACTGGCGTGAGGCCGAATCCGTGGTCTGGGAGGGCTTTGGCACCAACGCGTCCTGACGGACCTGCTCCTGCTTGGGATCCGTGAGCAGATGCTTTTCCTCCCAGGCCGGCAGGCGAAGGGACTCCACTGCCGATGCCTGGGTGGGCGGGTCAATCCAATGCCAGCGGGCCTTGGGGGCACGGGCCGCACACAGTGCCTTCAGTTCCTGCTGCAACGCACGGCGCACCTCGGGGCGCACCACCGCCGCGAAAAATTCAGACCGTGTCGCCACCCCCGACGAAAAGGGCGTGGTGCCATTGCCGTTGAACAGACGAGCGGGATCCGGCAGCCAGCGGGGCTGACAACGGTCCGGCTTGCTGGTGTCGGTCTCGAGATAGATGTGCAAACCAAACCCATCGGGTTGGCTCACCACCGCAAGGCCATCGTGCGGTTGGCTGCGCTGCAGGGGAAACACCTTGAGGCCAGAGCTCCCGCCATCAGTGCAGGCACTCAGGCTCAGCAACACACCCATACCGGCAGGGATGAGGGGATCGGAACGCCTCAAGGGCACAACACGGAACGGCAACTTGAGCCCATCCTGTGGGCAATGCAAGGCCCTTTCATGGTTCTGACACCCTCCACCATGCTTCCGCTGGGCAGCCCCCTGCCGGCCTTCACCCTTCCCGTAGCGCCTGGTACCAGTGACGCGGCTGAACTGAGCAGCACGGCCTTGCCGACGCGCCCTGTGCTGCTGATGGCACTCTGCAGCCACTGCCCCTTCGTGAAGCACATCGAAGCGGAGCTCAGCCGACTTGATCACGATTACGCCAGCCGCGTCACCCTGCTGGGCCTCGCCAGCAACAGCTGGATCACCCACCCACAAGACGGGCCCGAGGCCCTAGCCGATCAAGCCCATCGCCATGGCTGGAGCTTTCCCTATCTCCTGGATCAGCAACAAAGCTTGGCCAAAGCACTGCAAGCGGCCTGCACGCCTGAGTTTTATCTGTTTGCCCCGGATTCAGCAGGCCTGCAAACCCTGCGCTACCGCGGCCAGCTGGATGGCAGTCGCCCCGGTAACGCGCTGCCGGTGAATGGCCATGACTTGCGCGACGCCCTAGATCGGGTGCTCTCCGGCGCCGAACCCCTTCGCCAGCAGCACCCCTCGATCGGCTGCAACATCAAATGGCATCCAGGCCAGGAGCCCCAGTGGTTTGGGCAGACGGCTTAAGGTTCCGCTATGCAGGTGCCCCCCTTCAGTCTCAGCCAGCAACTCGCCGATCTGGGGCCAGAACTTGATGATGCGGTTCTGCGGGTGCTGCGCAGCGGCCAGTACATCGGCGGTGCCGACATTCAAAGCTTTGAAGCTGCGTTTGCAACCAGTGTGGGCACCCCCCATGCGGTGGGTTGCAACAGCGGCACCGATGCCCTGATCCTGGCCCTACGGGCCCTCGGCATCGGCCCAGGAGATGAGGTGATCACAGCCTCCTTCAGCTTCTTCGCCACAGCGGAGGCGGTGAGCGCTGTGGGTGCGACTCCGGTGTTTGTGGACGTGGATCCCCACACCTATCTGATCGATCTTGGACTGATCGAAGACGCGATCACGCCAGCGACCAAAGTCCTGATTCCGGTGCATCTCTTCGGGCGTCCTGTGGATATGGACGCGCTGATGGCCATCGCCCGGCGCCATGGCCTCAAGGTGGTGGAAGACTGCGCCCAGGCGACAGGCGCCCACTGGAACGGCAAGCCCGTTGGCAGCTGGGGTGATGTGGGCTGTTTCAGCTTTTTCCCCACCAAGAACCTCGGGGCCGCCGGTGATGGCGGTGCGGTCACTTGCCACGATCCCGACTTAGCCCAAACCATGCGTGAGTTAGCCGTGCATGGCATGCCGCAGCGCTACCTGCACACGGAGTTGGGATACAACAGCCGACTCGATGCACTGCAAGCGGCGGTTCTGAACGTGAAGCTGCCCCACCTTCCCCGCTGGGTAGAGCAACGCCGCGCCATTGCTGCGCGCTACATGCAAGCCCTAGCCAACCTGCCCGGCGTTCAGCTCCCTGACGCCGCAACGAACGCCTCGGTGGGGCATAGCTGGAACCAATTTGTGGTGCGCGTGCGTCTCTGCCCTGAAGGCGAATCCAGCTGCGACGGTCAATGCCATGACAACCCCAGTGCCTTCGGCCTGCCCAGCAGCCGCTGCCGCGATTGGCTCAAGCAGAGCCTGCAGGAGCAAGGGGTGAACACGATCATCTACTACCCAATCCCCATCCATCGGCAGCCGGCCTACAGCGCCCTAGGGCTTAGCGCAGGCAGCCTGCCGATCACCGAACAGCTCTGCAGCGAAGTGTTGAGCTTGCCGATTTTTCCCGAGCTCAGCGAGGAGCAACAGGAGCAGGTGATCAACACCCTGAAGAAGCTGCTCACCACCAACGCAACGGCTCTGTTGGCCTGACGGGCTTGGCGGGGGCGATCAAAAAGGCACTGGCAACAAGAACTTGAGCGCCAGTGGTGCCAGCCCCTGGAGTACCGACGCCAAGGGTTGAACAGCCCCCATCACCCCATCGAGGGCCGCGCCGCCAAGGCCATTGCCTCCTCCGGTGAGTTGGGGATCCGGACTTTGCAGCACTTGCAGCCTCATCTGTTCAAGCCGCGCAGCCTGCTGGGGCTGGCCCAGCGCTTGGAACAGCGAAGCAGCCTCGGCAAAATCCGCCGCTGCAGCAAGCCCCTGGCCTTGATAGGCGCGGCTGATGCCGCGACCC
>JAYKIX010000027.1:0-27559 GCA_035286005.1 Synechococcus sp.
CCATCGCTTCAGCCAACGCATTCTTCCTTCCACCAGGCGGGGGATCCAGGAGAGCCTATCGCCATCAATTCAAGTACCAGAGCCCCGCACCACTGCACACGTCAACGGCGTCGCAGGGATTGCAGGTAACCATGCATCACGGGATTGATCAGTCCAACCATCACCAGCAACAACTGCAGAGGGTGTCAAATCAGATCCACTGCTGCCGTTGTTCCATGCCGGTATCGCTGATGCCTCAAGACTTGGGAGGGGTCCCTGGCCGAGTTCCAGGGGCCTTGAGTTGTACAGGCATGCCGTGCTTGAGATTGAGGAGGTTGGTGATAATCACCTTCTGATTCAGAGTGAGTCCTTTGGTGATCGGGTAGCGATTGTTCTGCAGCTCTCCCACCGTCACTGGTGTCTGCAGTGCAAACAGTGTGTTGGGAGGCAACTTGCCAGACCGCATTCCCTGGCGAATGCGATCAAGATCCGCCTTTCCAGGATTGGCTTTGAGTTCTTCGAAGTTGCCCATGCGGAACACAAAACTCTGACCGGAGTTCTGGGTCACCGCCGCAAAAGGCACCGACAGCAGATCGCTTGACCGCAAACGCACCCGGGTGCGCAGACGTTGGCCGCTGCGCAGCGTTCCATCGGCATTGGCCAACAGCGCTTTCACCAACAGCGCCTGGGTCTGGGGATTGACCTGGGGATCGATGGACTCGACCCTGGCAGTGGCCACCACCGTGTCGCTGCCGGGTGCAGTCAAAAGCACAGGCTGTCCTAGAGCCAGACGATCGCTATACACAGCTGGCACCTCCACCCGTGCTTCGAGGGCGTTGTTCTGCACCAAACTGGTGAAGGGCTGATTCTGCTGAACAACGTCCCCCACCTGCACCTTCACGTCGGCCACGGTGCCTGCCGTCGGAGAGCGCAGATTGCTGTAACTGAGCGTGGCTTCGAGGGCCTTGAGCTGTTCAGAAGCTCCGATGTATCGCGTGCGAGCTGAATCCCGCTGGCGTAAGGACGAGGCCCCTTCCTGCGCCAGAAACGCTTCCCGTTGCCATTCGATCCTGGCGTTCTCTGTCGTCGCCCTTTGCTGGGCCAGGGCAGCCCGCTGCTGAGCCTGATCCAGCACCACCAACAATTGACCCGGACGCACCTGATCGCCCTGACGGATCTTCAGCTCCAGCACACGACCCGAGGTCTGGGCCGCCAACTGCACAAGTTGATAGGCCTCAAGGGTGCTGACGGTCTCGACGTCCTCGGTGAACTGAGCCATCGCGACCGGTGCTTGTTGAACGGCAACCGGTGGACGCGGAGGAGGGGATGCCCCACAGGCACCTAAACCCAGACCCAGGCCCAGCAGCCACGCAAGACGGACAGAACCATTCACAAGCACTCCCTCGTCGCACTGATTATGGGGAGGTTGCTGAAACCTGTTGTTGGCGAGAGGGGCAAAATTGGTGAATGGAATGTGAGCCATGACGGCCGATCTGTTCTCCCATCACGGTGATCAGCTGCGCCAAAAGCAGGCTCCCTTGGCCGATCGCATGCGGCCCCGCAACCTGGAGGAATTTGTCGGTCAGGCAGCCATCCTCGCTGAGGGCCGATTACTCCGACGTGCCATTGCTGCCGATCGCGTCGGCAATCTCTTGCTGCACGGCCCACCTGGAGTAGGGAAAACCACCCTGGCGCGCATTATTGCCAACCACACGCGCGCCCACTTCAGCAGTCTGAATGCAGTGCTGGCAGGCGTGAAAGACCTGCGCGTCGAAGTGGATGCAGCGCGGCAAAGGCTGGAGCGCCACGGCCTTCGCACCATTCTGTTCATTGACGAGGTGCACCGCTTCAACAGCACCCAACAGGATGCCTTGTTGCCCTGGGTGGAAAACGGAACCGTCTCGCTGATTGGCGCCACCACGGAGAACCCCTACTTCGAAGTCAACAAAGCTCTTGTCAGCCGCTCACGCCTGTTCCGCCTGCAAACCCTGGAGGCCGATGATCTGCGTGATCTTCTGCGCCGTGCGCTCCACGACAAAGAGCGGGGCTATGGCGAACGGGCTGTCGTGATCTCACCTGAAGCGGTTGAGCATCTGGTCGACGTGGCCAACGGCGACGCCCGAAGCTTGCTGAATGCCCTGGAGCTGGCGGTGGAAAGCACCCCGGTTAATCCAGAGACCGGAGTCATTGCCATCGACCTGACCATCGCAGAGGAATCCATCCAGCAACGGGCGGTTCTGTACGACAAGCAGGGGGATGCCCACTTCGACACCATCAGCGCTTTTATTAAATCGTTGCGGGGGTCCGATCCCGATGCCGCCCTGTTCTGGCTCGCCCGCATGGTGGAAGCGGGGGAAAACCCTCGATTCATCTTCCGGCGCATGCTGATCTCCGCAGGGGAAGACATTGGTCTGGCAGATCCACAAGCGGTGGTAGTGGTGGAAGCCTGTGCGGCGGCCTTCGAACGGGTCGGGCTGCCTGAAGGCCTCTATCCACTAGCCCAGGCTGCGCTGTATCTCGCCAACACCGACAAGAGCAACAGCACCATTGGCATCTTCGAGGCAATCAAACACGTGCGGGCCAGCGCACGGCAAGACGTACCCAGTCACCTGCGTGATGCCCATCGAGATGGCGATGGCTTCGGCGATGGCAAGGGCTATCGCTACCCCCATGCCTTTCGCGAACATTGGGTCGCCCAGCAGTACCTCCCCACGGCCTTGCAGGGAGAAGTGTTCTGGACTCCGGGCCTTCAGGGATGGGAGGGAGCCAGAAGAGAACGCATGCTCGAACGTCGTGCGGCCCAACTGGCGGCAGCCGCGGAAGCGGTCGATCAACACCCGCTACTGGTGAGCAGCGGACCGGAGGAGCCCGACATGGAGCGTTGGCTGCAACGCCAACTCAGCCAGGACGGAGAGCGGCTCCAACGACTACGGAAGACCCTCTGGCGTGATCTGCCCTGGCAACGCACCGACCGCGTCTTGATCCTGGGCGGCGCCGCCCTGCTCTGGAGCCTGGATCCCCTCTCCGCTGTCGCCGATGGTGGCCTCACCATTCTTTGCGCCAACCGCGAAGAACAACAGCGGCTCTCGGCGCAGCTGGAACTTCTCGATCCCCTGCACCGTCCGTCCCTGATCCTTGGAGATGAGGGCCTGCAGTGCCTCCCAGGCGATCATCACTTTGAGGTGGTGGGTGGACGCCTCAACCGACAGCAACTCGCCCAACGCTTCCAAGGCCCGCTGCTGGAACACATCAACCAACGCTGCAGCTCGGGTGCCCAACTGCGATTACTGATCAGCGATGCGGCCCTGGGGCCAACGGAGGCGCTGTTGCAACTGCACAACAAGCACCAACTGAGCCAAAGCGACCACCAAGTTCTGGAGGCGTTACTGGAACGTGAGCGCCAATGGCTGGCCATGGCGCACGACCAGGAGACGATCCTGGAGCAACTACGCACGCACGGGTGGCACTTGGAAACCGACAGCTGGGAAGAATCACTCTCCCTTCCGGTGGACAGCTCTCTCCTCGATCGTTGGCTAGGCCCAGGGCGACCTTTCCAAGCCGTCCTGGCATCGGGTCAGCAAGGCAAAACGGAAGCTGAGCTGATCAAACGCTTACTGCAAACATCGCAGGGATCGCAGCTCCCGCAACGGCTCAGCCATCGGCGCATCGTTGGGCGCCGCCAAGAGACCCAACCAATCAAAAGCCCCAGCTGATGCTGGGGCTGAGGGTGCAGAAAGAAGCAAACGCCACGGCCTTGAAGGCCGCGGCCTTCACCGGATGATCACCAGAGACCGCGAACGGGGGCTGCTGCAGGTGCTGGCTCAGCGGGCAGCACCTGGTTGGCCTGCACACAAGCAGGCAAAAACACATACCAGGACAACAGAGAGGTGTCACGGGGAGCATCCAAACCCGCTTTGCAGACGTTTTGGGCGCCATCCGACTTGCCATTGTCAGCCAAAGCAAAATCAACGGGCAGGTTTTTCATGATCCCGGCCGAAGACAGCTGACCATCGACGGCATCCGCAATGATGGCCGAGCGCAGAGCAACCACCGAGGTTTTCTTCCTCATCCAATAAGGGAAGTAGCTGCGGGTCTGCTCATCGAGCCACTTTTCACCATCGGTGGAGTAAAGAAAGCGAGACACACCGACCAGATCAACGTCGTAGGTCTTGATCATTCCCTCGCGGATTTCATCAGCGGTCCAGCCAGACTCAGCAATACCCTGGTTCAAGGCACGATCGTCGATTTCACCGGAAGCGAAATAAGCGCCAAACGCTTTGGCATTGGTGGTCCAAACTGCGCCGCCGGTCTTCCAACGCACAGGGCGGTTGGTACCGGCTTCGGCTGCGACAGCCAGGGTCGAAAGAGTTGCGCCGGCAAGAAGGCCGGGGAGGAGACGCTTGAACATGAACGACGAATGGAGACGTCAATTCTTTTGTAGACAGCGCCCCAACACCGGTCAGTCAACAAGCGATCGAGAGCAGCTCATGCTGCCAAAAACGATCCTGTAGGGATCATCTGCCCATTTTCATACCTGATGCAACGCCTTGGCCTTAACGCAACGACAACATGATCGGCCTACATCCAGTGATGAGACCAGCCGTCACAGCACCACCAAATATCTCTGACCATCACCGCGACAACGAACCCCTTGAAAACCTAATCGCCCACTAGGGATCTGTTTTTTTTGGGGGGTCAGCTCAGAACAACTGGCTTGCCTGGACACAAGCCGGCAGGAATACGTACCAAGACAGCAAGGAAGAATCGCGCGGCGATTGGAGACCTTCTTTGCAAACCTTTTGAGCTTTAACGCCAGTCAAAAAGAAGCCGACCGGCAAATTTCTCATGATTCCGACTGCTGAAATCTGTCCGTCAATCGAGTCCATCACGATGGAAGACCTCAGAGCAGCAAAAGCCGCTTGCCCCTCAGCTCCTCGCGGAGCATAACCAGCAGTCTGTGATTGCAAAAACAGTTCTCCTTGTTCAGAATATAAAAAACGAGCCACGGCCTTCACGTCGACGTCATAAACCTTGGTCAGGCCAAAACGAAGATCCTCAGCGCTCCAACCCGAGGAGGCAATGGCCTCTTCAAGGCCGCGATCAATAATCGACCCTGTTCGCAAAAAGACGTTGAGTGCAGCTTCTGGCGTGACCAAAGAGCCCCCTAAAGAGAGACCAGGCTCTGCCCTGCCCGCCAAAACAGAAGCACAACCAACAGAACACCCAAAGATCACGGCGGTTAAAGCACGAATCAACCCCAATAACCTCACTTCCAAGCAAGCCAACTACCAAAACCATTCTATACGCTTTTGCGCATCAAACGCATCGAGCTCTCCAAAGAGAAGGCGGATTAATAATGACAAGAAGACCTTCAGCACAAACAAAATCTTGCCAGTTAAAGACGAGCTCTAATACACACACATGGGCAGGACGCAATCCGGAGCGCAGCCCATATCGTCTTGGCTCACGAGTGCCAGGGTCCAAGCGCCATAACGCCAACGCCAACACGACAAGACACCACCATTGCGCTGATCAACAACGGCATCGCGATCGGCATTGCAGCACCAGAAGACAAGATCACGTCCAAGGCTTCCCTGTTGCCACTTGACCGCCGCCTCCTTGATCACCCAGTGGTCGAGCACGGCACGGCGGAGCGGCTCCGCAGCAAGAGCCTTGAGGCTCAGCTGCTCTTGTTCACAGAAGTAACGACGCAGCAACGCCGCCGCAGGGATCGCACGATCTGAACGCTCGACATCCACGCCAATGCGCCAAGGCGCCCAGGCCAGCAGCAACGCATCGGGACAATGACTGAGGCTGACGAATCCCCAACCATCCCCGAGCTGTGGGGGCTGTCCTGGCGGTGCCGCCAATGGCAGCCACGACGGCGGCACCCTCAACAAATCGCCCAGCAAGGTGCGCATCCACCGCCGCGACCATTGATAGTGCTCACGACGACGCTCCGGCAGCGCGTTGGCCCAGGCCTGCTCCTGGAGAGTGAGATCGGCAGTCGGACTTGGCTGCGACAACGGCAGAAGCCAGAGGGCGGGTACGCTGCGCCGCGGCCCCTCAGCAAGTCGCCATGTCACTTCAGATCGGTGATCCTGCACCTGACTTCACTCTCCCGGACCAAAACGGGGCATTGGTGCAGTTGTCCTCCCTGAAAGGGAAACGCGTGGTGATCTACTTCTATCCCAAGGACGCGACCCCCGGCTGCACAAAGGAAGCCTGCAATTTTCGCGATTGTTGGGATCGCTTCAAAGAGCACAACATCACGGTGCTGGGGATCAGCAAGGACAACGCAGCGTCGCACCAGCGCTTCATCGCCAAGCAAGAGCTCCCTTTCACCCTGCTCACCGATGAAGAGCCCTGTGCGGTTGCCACCAGCTTTGAGAGCTACGGCCTCAAAAAATTCATGGGCCGCGAATACATGGGAATGATGCGTCACACCTTTGTGGTGGATGCCAGCGGCAAGCTCGAGCTGATCTACCGGAAAGTCAAGGCCGACAGCATGGCGGATCAAATCCTTGCCGACCTCGGGCTCAGCTGATCAGCGCCACCATCCCTTCCATCACCAGGTTGGGCGCATGAACCAGATTTCCCCCCCGTTGATGCAGTCCATGGATCAACAGGGGGGCATCCCCTCCGCACAGCCAAAGGGGCCAACGGCAATGGTGCTGCGCTTCCAGCAACAGACCCACTAACGACTGCACCGCACCGCGGCGCATGGCATCCAGCGTGGGCTGAGGGAAGAACTCTTCGGGCAAGGCATCCGAGGCATCCGAGGGAGGGAGATTGCAGGTTCCCTCGGCCATGGCCCGCAACTGCAAGCTGAAACCTGCAGCCAACTGCCCCCCGGCATACACCCCATCGGCATCCACCCGGGTGAGACTCAACACCGTTCCGGCATCCGCCACCAGCACGCCCCCCTGAGACCGAAGGTCAGCGGCACGCCAAGCGGCCCAGCCCGCCAACGCCCGATCGACCCCAAGCCAAGGGGGAGACCCTGGCAAGGGCACATCCCCCAGTTCAATCCGTCGACTGGGGGCCAAAGCCGAATGGGGAGGGATCGGTCCCACTGCTGCCCAATGGAGGAGGTTGAGGTTGTCAAGACTCTCCGGAGAAGGACGGCTGTGATCAAACGTCCAGCCGCCAGTCCCGTAGCGGGCCCAATGCCAACGGCTATTGCCGATCAATAGGCAGACGCTGCCCTCGGGCATGCCTAGATGCCTTCACCTGCAACCCCCGAAAGGGTTTCCGACTCTGCGCTGGGGACATGAATCCCGCACTCCTGTTTCAGCCCACCAAATCGGGTCCCACGCCCGGATTGCTCCACTCCGTCAGGGGCGCTGGAGTGCCAGTCACCCACCGTTGAATAACCCTGGTCAAACAAAGGGTGCTGCGGGAGATCGTGCTCCTGCATGTAATAGAAGACGTCTCTTGGAGTCCAGCTCAGAAGGGGGCGCAGAGAGAGACGACCTCGAATCGGGTCGAGCCAGCTCATGGTGCGGCGATGATCGGTCTGGCCGCGACGCACCCCACTAGCCCAGCACGTCACCCCCAGCGAAGCCATCGTGGCTTCCAGTGGATCCACCTTGCGGAGCTGGAGGTAGAGCTCGAGATCTTCCACAGAGCCCGTCTCCCAGAGACGGCCATGCAGGGCCTCCATCCGTGCAGGCGAGAGCGTGCTCTGTGCCACCTGAAGGTTGATGCCAAACCGTTCAGTCAGCTGCGCCGCATAGCTATAGGTTTCTGGGGGCAAATAGCCGGTATCCACCCAAATCACTGGAATCGAAGCTGCTCTGTCCAAGGTGCTGAGCATGTGCAGCAACACCGCTGACTGAATGCCGAAACTTGTGGTGAGAGCAAAACCGGCACCAAAGCGCTGATGCGCCCAGGCCAAACGCTCAGGGGGGGACAGTTCATTGAGGGCGAGAGAACCCTCAGCGGCAACAGTGGTTAGGGATGCAGTTGGATTCGCCACAGAGGCAGTGGATAGGCCTTCGATCATGTCTCCCATCCTCTTATGTCGCCCGCAGGCGCGGCATGTCTATGGTCAATTCCTACCCATTCCAGCGCCCATGACCGCCCCATCCACCGGCCCCGCGGCGGACACAGCCCTGCCGGTGGTGATTGTTGGTGGGGGGTTTGCAGGCCTCACGGTAGCCCTTCGACTTAGCCGAGAAAAACCAAGGCCCCCGATTGTGCTGGTGGAGCCCCGAAAGCAATTCGCCTTTCTCCCCCTCCTCTATGAGCTGCTCAGCGGCGAGCTACAGCCCTGGGAAGTCACCCCCTCCTACGCAAGCCTGCTCACGTGCTCTGGCATCGCCCTGATGGAAGACCGGGTGCATGCCGTGGAATGGCAAAACAAAGAGCTGGTCATGGCGTCTGGGCAACGCCTGGCCTACGGCCATTTGGTCTTAGCCACCGGCTCCGAGCCAAACGATTTCGGCGTCCCTGGCGTGAAGGAGCATGGCCTCGGATTCCACACGCCCGGTGATGTGGCCAAGCTTCGCCAACACCTGAAAACACTTCAACGCAGCGCCAAAAGCAGCGAGCCGCCGGCTTTGGTCATCGTGGGCGCTGGAGCCACAGGTGTGGAGCTGGCCTGCAAAGTTGCTGACCTCGCGCAGGGACGTCTCGCCCTTCATCTGATCGAACAGGGCGACCAGATTTTGCCTCTGGCACGGGCCTTCAACCGCGAGCAGGCGGAATCCCGTCTGCGCCGACAGGGCGTTCAATGTCACCTCAACGCCAGGGTGGAATCTGTGACCCCCGACAGGGTCAACTTCAGGCAAGCAGAACGCGCCATCACCCTGAACCACCAGGGACTGGTCTGGACAGCAGGGAGCCGCCCCAGACGACCACAGCTATGCCCTGAGATCGTGCCAAGCAGCGGCAGGCTTGCGGTTGATTGTGCCCTTCGCAGCAGAGATCTTCCTGATTGCCTCATCCTGGGGGACCTTGCGGTGCACAGGTCCGATGGCGATGACACCACAACGTCTTGGCCCAGCACAGCGCAAGTGGCCATGCAGCAGGGAGATGCCGCAGCACGAACGGTGGTCGCCCTGCGCGAGGGACGGGAACCAGACCCCTTTCAATTCAACGACCTGGGGGAAATGCTGAGCTTGGGAATCGGCAATGCCACCCTCACCGGACTGGGGCTCACCCTGGCCGGGCCCCTGGCTTTCAAGATGCGGCGCCTCACCTATCTGGCCCGACAGCCACGCTGGTCTCTCGGGCTGCGTTCCGCCGGTGCCTGGCTGTTGAGCCGTTGAAACAGACCCACCTGGCCGGTCGCACCAAAGGCCTGCGGCCTTCCCAGATCCGGCAAGCGGAACGACTGGGGCACCGCCGCCATCCGCAGGAATCAGGCGCCGACCAACTGGCCCTCGAACGACTGGCTGAACTGGTGCTTGATCTGAATCAACCCCTGCACCTGCTAGTGGATGTGCGGGGGTTGTGCCGACTGCTGTGGGTCGGTCCCCTGACTGAATCAGGCCAGCTGCTCTCCCATTTGCCGAGCAGCTCCCGACGTCGATCCGACGCGCAAGGCCGCTGGCGACTGATCAGCTGCCTCAACTGCCATCCCGACGCCAACCTGTGCCCAGACTCCCGCGAGTCGGTCGTGGCCCTCGACCTCAACCCCGACAGCTGGCTGCGCTACCCCTGCAGGCCCATGGCCGGAGGACGCTGGCGGGCAGGAGCCTGGAGGCCTGATTCCAGTGCCCTGCTGGGCTGGAGTGCCGTTGGCAGCGATGAGCTGCCCGCGCTTTGCACCGACGAGCTCCCCCAAGGGCATGGGAGAGCATCCCTGGAAGGGGAGTTCTCCCATGCCAAACCTGGGGAGGAACGGGTGCTGCTGCTCACCCTCAGCAGCAGCGATGCCGACCGGAACGAACGCGATCTGGCTGAACTGGAAGGTCTTGTGCGTAGCGCCGGAGCCAAGCCGGTGATGGCCTGTCACCAAAAACAATCAGCCGCCAATCCGCAAACGCTCTGGGGCACAGGAAAGCTGCAGGAAGCGGCCCTTGAGGTGCGGCGCCATAACGCCTCTCTCGTCATCACCGACCGCGAGTTGTCACCGGTGCAAGCCCGCAACCTGGAGCGTTGGCTCGACTGTCCCGTGATGGACCGCAGCGAACTGATTCTCGACATTTTTGCCCAACGGGCTGCCAGTGCAGCAGGGCGCATCCAGGTGGAATTGGCCCAGCTGCGCTACCGGCTGCCGCGGCTGCTGGGCCGAGGTCGCAGCCTCTCCAGGCAAGGCGGAGGGATCGGCACCCGCGGGCCAGGGGAAACCCAGTTGGAAAAAGACCGTCGCGCGATCAGCCGCCGCATTGAAGCCCTACGCCGTGCCACGCGACAACTGGAAAACCATCGAGCACGACTGCGGGACCGCCGTGATGGACTGCCGCGGCTAGCACTCGTCGGCTACACCAACGCTGGCAAATCTTCTCTTCTCAATGCTCTTTGCGCCAAAGGAGACCACAAAAAGGTGCTGGCGGAGAACAAACTGTTCGCCACTCTCGACCCCACCACCCGGCGGCTCACCCTTCCCCAACCTGCCGCGGCCGCCAGGGACCTCCTGATCACCGACACGGTGGGCTTCATCCGCGATCTCCCAGAAGCCCTGGTGGAAGCGTTCCGCGCCACGCTCGAGGAAACCCTCGATGCCGACCTGCTGCTGCTGGTGGTCGACTTGGCAGACCCCGACTGGAACGCCCAGCTCGCCTCCGTGCAGAGGCTTCTCAAGAATCTGGGCTGCGAAAAACCCCATCTCGTGGTGGCCAATCAGATCGATCGCTGCCAGCTCGACGCCATCAATGCCATCGCCTCACAGGAGGAGGAGGTGGTGTTCATCTCGGCCAAAGAAGGCACCGGACTTCGAGGCTTGAAGCAGCGGCTCGAGCGTCAGTTCTGGGAAGAGGAAACAGGCACCTCTACGGTGGCGATGACGAAGCCCGTTGGGCCCGCCCCTTGATGGTCGAACTGAGTGCGGCGCTGCAGAACCCGCAGGCGCAAATCACCCTTGCGGTTCTGGTGCTGGCAGTGATCCTGTTCATCACCGGAGGGCTGGCGCCAGAACTCACCGGCCTGCTGAGCGTGGCCATGCTGGTGAGCACCGGCGTGCTCACACCGGAACAGGGTCTGGCGGGATTTGGCAGCCCAGCCCTGATCACCCTGATGGGACTCTTTGCCGTTTCGGCAGCATTGTTTCGCAGCGGCGCCCTGGACCGACTGCGGGAATTGATCGCTTCCGAACGCATCCGCAGTTCCCGGCGCATGGTGGCGCTGTTGTCCTTGGTGGTGGCTCCGATCTCCGGAGTGGTACCCAACACACCTGTTGTCGCGAGCCTGCTGCCTGTTCTGGAAACGTGGTGCCAACGCCGAGGCATTGCACCGTCAAGAGTCTTGCTGCCTCTCTCGTTTGCCACCCTTCTGGGTGGAACGCTGACGCTCCTGGGCAGTTCCGTGAACCTGTTGGCCAGTGACATCAGCCGCCAACTGGGATTGGGCACCCTCGAGCTGTTCAGCTTCACCGCCATTGGCATCCCAGTGTGGCTGGCGGGCTCGGCCTACATGTTGGTGGCCGCGGGCTTGCTTCCCGATCGATCCGACACAAGCAACAAACTGGGCACCGACCAGTCTCAGATCGGTTACTTCACCGAAGTCACAATTCCCTGCGACTCCAGCCTCGTCGGCCAGACCTTGCGACACAGTCGTCTGCAACGTCGTTTCGATGTCGACGTTCTTGAACTGCAGCGGGGCCGAGAACGGGTCCTGCCGCCTTTGGCCGACCGACGCCTCGAGGCCGGAGACAGGCTGTTGCTGCGGGTGACCCGCGCCGATCTTCTACGCCTGCAACAGGAGCACACCATTCAGTTGGCCGAAGCGAGCCGACCTCCGGCTAATCCCATGGCCCTCAGCAGTGGAGAAAACCTGCTGTTCAGCAATGATGAGGGTGGCCAGAAAACCGTGGAAGTGCTTCTGCCTGCAGGGTCCACCCTGGCGGGGGCCAGTCTGCGAGAACTTCGCTTTCGCCAACGCCACAACGCCACGGTTCTAGCCCTACGCCGCGGCCAGCAAACGGTGCAGGAACGCCTCGGGCAGGCCCTGCTGAGGGAAGGCGACGTCCTCCTGCTTCAGGCACCGTTGGATGCGATTCGAGGACTCCAGGCCAGCAACGATTTACTGGTGCTCGATCAGCTTGAAAATGATCTGCCCAATGTGCGGCGGAAGCCCCTCGCCGTCACGATCGCACTGCTGATGCTGTTGATCCCCACCATCACCCCCATCCCATTGGTGGCCTCCGTTCTGTTGGCCTTGGTGCTGCTGGTGCTGGTGCGTTGCTTAAGCCCAGGGGAAGTTCAACGCTCCATCCGCCTCGATGTGATTCTGCTGCTGGGGTCTCTCTCGAGCTTCAGTGTTGCCATGCAAACCAGTGGTCTGGCCGATGGCCTGGCGGCCGACCTGGAGCGCCTGCTGATGCAGTGGCCCGCCTATTGGTGCCTGGTGATGATTTTTCTCGTCACCACCTTGATCACCAACGTGATGAGCAATGCCGCCTCCGTCGCTCTGCTGATCCCCGTCGCCACCCAACTCGCCCAACCTCTCGGGATCTCCGCCCAAGCGATGGTGCTGGTGGTGCTGTTCGGGGCCAGCCAGTGTTTCCTGACACCCATCGGTTATCAGACCAACCTGATGGTGTTCGGACCCGGCCGCTATCGATTCCTGGATATCCCCCGCTATGGCGCAGGTCTCACGTTGGTCATGACCCTGTTGGTTCCAGCCCTGATCCTTGGTCGCTACGGCGCTGCCTGATCGATGCCCATTCCCGCCGCGCTCCACCGCACCCAGGCCTGGTATCGCCGTCTCACGGTGCCCCAGTTCACGGTGGTCACGGGTCTCCTCGTGGTCATGGCAGGCACGCTGGTACTGGTGACACCGCTGTGCTCTGGCCCCCAGGTGGGCCTGTGGCAAGCCTTCTTCACCGCTGTTTCAGCCGTCACGGTGACCGGACTGAGCGTGATTGATGTGGGGCGTGACCTCACCGGCCTAGGCCAGGCCGTCTTAGCGCTGATGATTCTGGTGGGCGGACTTGGTTTGATGGCCATCACCACCTTCCTGCAGGGATTTGTGGTGAGTGGAACCGCCCTGCGTCGTCGCTTGGATCGCGGGGAAACGCTGGATGAATTCGGGGTTGGAGGCGTCGGCACCACATTCCGTGGAATTGCTCTGACCGCAGCTGTCCTGATCGTGCTGGGAGCAATGGTGCTCTATTTCTATGGATTCACCGACCTTCCCCGTGGTGGTGGGAGGCTCTGGGCCGCCCTCTTCCACAGCATCTCGGCTTACAACAATGCGGGCTTCGGGCTTTGGCAAGACAGCCTTGAGCACTATCGAACCAACAGGGTGGTGAACGGGGTGGTGGTGGTGTTGATCGTGTTGGGAGGCCTGGGCTGGAGGGTCACCAGCGATCTGTGGACCAACCGCAAACGACTTCAGCGCCGCAATCTCAGCCTGCACACGCGGTTGGTGTTGCGATCCAGCTTGATCCTGATCGCCGTCGGGGCTGTGGGACTGGTCGTCACCGAAAGCCTGACCCAAGGGCAACTGATGTCGAGCCTGGCCTGGCCGGAACGCCTGATCACAGCCCTGTTCGAATCGGTGAGCACCCGCACTGCCGGATTCACCACAGTGCCCCTTTCGCTTGCAAGCATCTCCGACTCGGGCCTGCTGTTGATGATGACCCTGATGTTCATTGGGGCCAGTCCTGGAGGCACCGGTGGCGGGATCAAGACCACCACCGTCGTGGCCCTGATCGCTGCCACTCGATCCACCCTGCGCGGCCGTGAGGAAGTGGTGATCCGCAATCGCCAAATCTCCGACAAGGTGGTGCTCAGAGCGGTGAGCATCACCGTGGCCTCCCTGTTGTTCGTCCTCGCCATGGCCATGCTGCTCGCGTTGAGTAGCAACCTCAAAGGCGACGAACCCTTCACCTTTCTGGAGTTGCTGTTCACCTGCATCTCGGCCTTCGCGACGGTGGGTCTCGATCTAGGCGTCACCGACAAACTCAGTCAGTTCGGGCAGCTGGTGTTGGTGGTGGGGATGTTTGTGGGGCGATTGGGAATCTTGCTGTTGTTGAGTGCCATTTGGGAAACCCTCAACAACGAACGTGCCAATCGTCAGAATCGGATTGGTTTCCCGCGAGAGGATCTCTATGTCTGAGCTGGAGCGACGGGCATGAGGGAGTGGTGGAACTGGTCTCCCGTTCAGGGCGAACAACTTCAGAGCTTTGGAGTGGTGGGGGTAGGCCGTTTCGGCAGTGCCGTCTGTCAGCAACTGCTCGACAACGGAGCCGAGGTGCTGGCGGTGGATCGTTCGGCACGGGCCGTTGAAGAGTTGCGTCAGCAACTCCCATCCGTGGAAGCAAGGGTCGTCGACTGCACCGACGAGGAAGCTCTTCGCGCCGCCGGCATCCTCGACATGGACACTGTGGTGGTGGCCATGAGTGAGCCCATTGAAGCCAGCATCACTGCCACGCTGATCGCCAAGGACAGTGATGGGACAAGGGTGCGTCGGGTGATTGCACGAGCCACAAGTGACCTGCACGAAAAAATGCTCAAACGGGTCGGAGCCGACAGGGTGGTGTTCCCCTCACGCATGCAGGGGGAACGACTGGGCCTTGAGTTGGTGCGCCCCAACTTGATGGAGCGGCTGGAGCTCGACGAACGCCACTGCATTGAGGAGATCAAGGTCCCCCGTCGCTTTGTCGGGCGGTCCCTGCGCGATCTCAACCTGCGCAAGAACTATCACGTGAACGTTCTGGCCGCTGGACCGGCCAAGGAGCTGATGGTGAACCCCCCGGCCTCCCACATGTTGGTGGAAGGGAATGTGCTGGTGGTGATGGGCTTGATCGACGACCTCCAACATCTGCCCAAGGACTAAGCGGATGCGCGTTCTGGGCCTGATGAGTGGCACCAGCGCCGACGGTGTCGATGCCGTGCTGACCAGCTTCGAGGGACCTCCAGGGCAACCCCGCTGGCAGATTTTGAGCCGCTCATCCCTGACCTATCCCCCCGACCTTCACCAGCAGATTGTTGAAGTGGGCCAGGGCATCCCCTACCCAGCCGCGGCCTTGCTGGATCTTGCCCAGGCGATCACGGACCATCACGCAGCCGCAGCCCAAGCCTGCGACCCCCAACGGGAGGCCGAGTTGGTGGGCTGCCATGGCCAGACCCTCTGGCATCGGCCCCCGGCAGCGACTCCGGAAGGCCATGCGGTCTTGGGGGCAAGTTGGCAAATGCTGCAAGCCCCCCTCCTGGCGGCCCAGCTCAATTGCCCCGTCGTGCATGACTTTCGGGCGGCTGACCTCGCGTTGGGAGGCCAAGGGGCCCCCCTCGTTCCGATGGCGGATGCTGCACTGCTGGGAGCGGGTCCCGGCTGGCGCGCCCTTCTCAACCTTGGGGGCATCGCCAACCTCACCCTGATCCCCCCTAACCAGGGCCCAGACCATCGCGCTGCCGTGCTGGGCTGGGACTGCGGTCCGGCGAACACCCTCATCGACCTGGCGATGCACCACTTCAGTGGCGGGCTGGAACGCATCGACCGGGATGGCCGACGCGCCAGCTCCGGACGCGTCAACGAATCGGTGGTGCAGCGTTGGCTGCAGGAGCCTTACTTCCAACAAGTACCGCCGAAATCCACCGGCCGAGAGCGGTTTGGCCGCGAAGATCTTGGGCACCGGCTCAAGGATCTCAAGGGCCACAGCTTCGAGGACTGCATCGCCACCCTCACCGCTTTCACTGCTGCGGTCATCGCCCAGGATCTCGATCGCTTGGTCAAGGGAGGACTCCCTCGCCCCCTCGAGTTGGTGGTGGCGGGCGGCGGCTGCCGCAACCCTTCACTGATGAACCAGTTGACACAGCGCTGCCGCGGACTGCGTGTGCGACACAGCGATGAACTCAACCTGCCCGCAGAAAGCCGTGAAGCCCTGGTGTTCGCCCTTCTGGCCTGGTGGAACGAACGCCGTTATCCAGGCAATGCCCCAGCCGTGACCGGCGCCCGCAAAGCGAGCGTGCTGGGCGTGCGCGTGAATCCCCCAGGCTGCTGAAGGGATCCCGCCTCAACCCGGGCGAAACAGACGCAAACGACGAGGTGCACCACGCAAGCGGCGTGAAGGCTGCGCCTCCAGTTCAGAGCGAATCTGAGCCGCACTCTTCTGGGGAGCTGGGGGCGCTGCACCGTCAGCCTGACCCTGTTCAAAACGTTGCAAGCCCTGCTGGATCAAAACCTTGGCCATGTTGCTGACAGTGCGCGACTCCTGTTCCGCCAGCGCCGCAAGGCGATCGCACACCTCCTCAGGCAGCACCACCTGAATCCGAGGGGACTTCGGCTTCCCACTGGATGAGGTTTGGCGAGTGGCCATGCCCCCGAGAGCGTCAGAGTTACTGCAAAGTGTAGTCAGATGCGCAAGGATAGTATCCAGCACTATGCTGAGGTCACGCTTCAGCACCCAGCTCACCCTTTCGGAGAGCCCATGTCCCGTTCCGCCAGCAAGACATCCAGCACCGGGGACGCCGTCATCACCCCCGGCAACACCGTGCCTGAACTTCCAAACACCCCACCCACCCGTCGCAGCATCCAAGCCAGGGCCAACACCCGTCAGGCACGGCGCCGCACGGCACCCCCTCGCCGCAGCCAGGAGAACAGTGATGTGTTGGTGTCCGCAGTGATCAGCACCTATCTGCTCACCCATCTGCATCACGTGTTGCAGCGGGCAGAATTCGGCGCCGTTCAGGACGGGCGTCAATCGCAGGCCGCCAATTACGCCCAGCTGCGGAAGGTGCTCTGCATGGATGCGCGCAGCATGGAAGATGCCTCAGCCACCGGCCTGCGCGACACCGATCTCGACTACGCCGCCTGAGGGGAAGTCCCGACAGCCCCGCCCCATCACGGGCCCTCTCATCCAGTGACGATCACAACAGCAGGATCGCAACAGCAGGAAGGCAAAACCAGAGAGTCGGAATAGCTTGACCAGAGTCGACTTCCTCGTCATGAGCAACGCCGCTGAGCTCTACCGCCGGATCGAGAACGACCACGAGCTCACCAACGGCCTATTCCGACAGGCGCTCCAAAATCCGTCGGGTGCCATCGCTGCCATCTGCGAGCTAGGCGCATCCATGGGATTGCCGGTGACCCCCGAGGAAGTCAAAGCCCACATCGGCAGCCTTGATGACGATCGAACCAAGCAGTGGCTGATGAAAGCCCGCGGGGGTCTCTGAACATCCACCCCGCTCCACGTCAAACGGGAGGAGTAATCACCTGCTTGGGCTCCACCACGGCGTCAAGACCGGGCCGATGGCCCTGATCCAAGCCGGAACGCTGTTTCTGGCGGCTATAGCCACCGCCCCCAGCCCAGCTGAAGAACAGCCAGTAACTCACGATTGCCAATCCAGCAGCGACAACCAGCGCCGTCACCTGTTCGAGTCGCCGCATGGTTCACGAGGGCTGTTCTGCAGAGCTCCAGTCTGCCTCGCACCCGCCGCACGGGATGATGTGGAACGCTTGAACCCACCCCCGTGCTGAGACTGGAGCGCGTCAGCAAGATTTACCCCACAGGGGAAGTGCTCCGGGACGTGACCTGGGAAGTCAAACCTGGCGACAGGATCGGCCTGGTCGGGGTCAACGGAGCCGGCAAGTCGACCCAGCTGCGCCTCATCGCTGGCCTTGAAGAGCCTTCCTCCGGCCAGGTCATCCGCCAAGGCGAACCTCGCATCGCCTACCTCCAGCAGGAATTTGACGTCAATCCCCAGCGCACTGTGCGGGAAGAGCTTTTCCAAGCGTTCGGAGAGGCCGCGCAAGTGCTGAACCGGCAGAGGCAGGTGGAGCTGGAGATGGGATCGGAGCAAGCGGCTGCAGATCCAGACCACCTCGATCAACTCATCCACGAACTCGGCAGGCTGCAGTCTCGATTCGAAGCCCTTCACGGCTACGAACTGGAAGCCCGCATCGACAAACTTCTCCCCACTATCGGTTTCACACCGGAAGGTGCTGAGCGGACCGTGGCCGACTACTCCGGTGGCTGGCAGATGCGAATCGCCCTCGGGAAGATCCTGCTGCAGGATCCCGACTTGCTGCTGCTGGATGAGCCCACCAACCACCTGGATGTGGAAACAATCCAGTGGCTGGAGGGATATCTCATGCAACAAACAGCTGCACTAGTGGTCATCAGCCACGACCGAACCTTCCTCGATCGGGTTTGCAACCAGATCGTGAGCACCGAGCGAGGCGTTTCCCGCTCCTATCTCGGCAACTACACCGCCCATCTGGACCAGAAAGCCCAGGAACTGGAAGCCACCCAAGCCGCCTACGACCGTCAGCAAAAGGAAATCGCCAGCCAGCAGGCCTACATCGATCGCTTCCGAGCCAGCGCCACGCGAAGCACCCAGGCCAAAAGCCGCGAAAAGCAGCTGGAGAAGGTGGAACTCGTGGATGCTCCGGTGGACAGCGTGAGCGGGCCAAGCTTTCAATTCCCTCCTGCACCTCGCTCCGGACGGGAGGTGGCTCGGATCGACAATCTCACCCACTCCTATGGCGATCAGATCCTGTTTCTGGGGGCTGAACTCGAGGTGGAACGCGGTGACCGCATCGCCTTCGTCGGACCGAATGGAGCCGGCAAGTCAACGCTGCTGCGGCTGATCATGGGGCTTGAAGCTCCCGATGAAGGCAGCGCGTCCCTCGGGGAACACAACATCATTGCCAGCTACTTCGAACAGAACCAAGCCGAAGCTCTCGATCTGAGCAAAACGGTGATTGACACGATGTTCGAAGCTGTACCGGACTGGACCCAAACCCAGGTTCGCTCGCTGCTGGGCAGCTTCTGCTTCAGCAACGACAGCGTGTTCAAGGAGGTGGGAAAGCTCAGCGGAGGAGAGAAAGCACGCCTGGCTTTGGCCTTGATGCTGCTGACACCTTGCAATCTGCTCGTACTCGACGAGCCCACCAACCATCTCGACATCCCCGCCAAGCAGATGCTCGAGAATGCCCTTTGCGACTACGACGGAGCCGCACTGCTGGTCTCCCATGACCGCTATTTCATTTCACGTGTTGCCAACCGCATCGTTGAGCTCCGCGATGGCGAGTTGATCCTCTATCGCGGCGACTATGACTACTACCTTCAGAAAAAAGAGGAAGAAGCGGAGTTAGAACGCCTGGCTGAAGCTGCTGCCACGAAGGAAGCGAAACGCTTAGCGAACAACGCAAAACAGAAGCAGAAAAAGGCCTCGAAAAGCAAGAAGTCCGCTTAACGAATCAGAGGCAAAGCGCAAGGGAAAACTTCACATTTGGTTAGGCAGGAAGACTTATTTCGCTTTACCGCTCAGTTTTGTGTGCATAGGCTGACCTCACTGTCTCAGGTCTGCCATGACAAGCCTCCACCCCAACCATACCGACCTGAACAGCAGCGCCAACCTTTCCGCATCCCAGCATGATCAAACCTGGGATTCTGTTGAAACGTATTTCCAGTGCATCACCACCTGCTCACTCGACGATGGGGAATGCATCACCCGCTGCGTTGAGCAACTGCGCGATTGCGAGAACTAAACCAAAGCCATAGCCCTCAGAGTTGCAGGCTGCCCATCTCCGTGGGGGTCATGGTGAGCATCAGACGTTGACCAGCACGCATCACTTCAACCGTTAAAGCTTTCGCCACTCCGTTGCGATCAACAGCGGCGACAACATCGGCCGGACTGTTCACGGGTGATCCCGCGATCGCAACGATGACATCCCCCTCAAGTAGACCCGCTCGGGATGCTGGCCCACCGGGAATCACCGACCGTACAACCGCACCAGCGGGGGCTGGTGCGCCGGGAGAAGGCGGAGGCACGGGCGACAGACTCACCCCCACCATTGGGTGGCTGGCTTTGCCTGTCGTTGCCAGCTGGTGGGCAATCGTGCGTGCTCGATTGATCGGGATCGCAAAGCCGAGTCCTGCGCCTGGGCCTGAGCGCACCAAGGTATTGATCCCAATCACTTCTCCCGCTGAATTCAGCAGTGGTCCTCCGGAGTTACCAGGATTGATGGCGGCATCGGTCTGAATCAAATCCAGACGCTTCCCTGAAATCCCCAGCTGGGCAACATTGCGGTTGAGATTGCTGATAATCCCGAGGGTGACGGTGTTCTCCAAGCCGAACGGATTACCAACGGCGATCGCCCAATCCCCCACTTGCAGCGCATCGGAATCACCAAGAGGGGCGGTGGGCCAGGGTCCAGCCTGATCGAGGCGCACCACAGCCAAATCAGTGAGGCTGTCCTGGCCCAGCACTTGGCCGGAAACAGTGCGTCCATCAGGCAGCCCGACCCTGACCTGATCAGCGTTTTCCACAACATGGGCATTGGTCAGCACCAAACCAGACGCTTCGTAGATCACACCACTGCCTTGTCCCCTCTCCACCCGAGACCGAGGCTGCGATGGCTCTTGCAGACCGAAGAAACGACGAAAGAAGGGATCCATCTCCAAGCCCCTCGGCAGCCCCGGGATCCCTTGTGCCCGCACCACCCGCTGGGTCTCAAGGGTCACCACCGCCGGGCCACTGCGCTTCACCGCATCTGCAACGAAAGAGCGACGTTGCAACAACGGCGGAGCCGCAGGTGCCGCCAACACTGAACGGGTTGGCACAACAACCTGGAGGGGCGTCGCCAGGGCTGCACCCGCCAGCAGCCAAGGGATCGAACGACGTGCGTCCATGGCCGTCTCTTCAGATCAGACGATCGCTTGACCGTACACAGAAATCTGAGAAAGAACCGCTTCCTTGGTCACGACAGACGTGACTGGATGCAACCACAGCAGCGATGATTGGGAGATGCGACAGGGCCTCGATCGCGCGGTCCGTTCCCACTCCCTGCTTCGACGCGATGCTCAACAGCCTGTTCCCCCTTGTTTACGGAACCATTTTCGTTCTGCTGTTGTGGCAAGCCTTCCGAGTGATGGGACAGGGATTCAAAGCCGTGCGACCCGACAAGGACCGTACCGGCAAGGTCACGGTGCATCCGGAGCTGCTGGACCAGGACGGCCGGCTCACCGAAGAAGACCTCCTCACCGTTCGTTTCAGCGGTGACCAGGATTCCCTAGAGAACCCCGACTGAATAAGGTTGGAGCCATGGCAGCCATGACGGCGCCCATTGGACTCGTAGGGGGACTCCCAGGTGGATCAACGAACACGGATCGTGGCAGCGGTGATCAAATCCGTGAAATTGCCGCCTCGCTTCCGACTCCGCATGCTCAAGGACGATCCCGTGCGGCTTGAACTCAGCCTCACGCCTGCCTACGGCAAGCAACCGGTGCAGGTCGGACTGGTCGAATCTCTCGACCTGGTGGCACGCCGCGACAGGGAAGGACGCATTCCCCGGGATCTGCAGGGCACCTGGGACTGGACAGTGCGCCATGGCCAGGTGAGCACGGGCGGCTGGAACCCTTACCTCAAAGAAGCCCTTCAAACCATGTTTGAGACGGGGCTACCAGCGATTGTGTACGAAGAGCTCACAGGCGAGGAGTACCACCCTGTGGATGGGGCCCGCCACGTGCGGTGATTGAGCGAAGGTGTGAAGGCGTGCAAACCGCTACAGCACGCCCCAACAACCTGAGCTAGACAGAATCAGTACGGCCTTTAAGGTTTTCTTTATGGCCACCCTCAAGGCATCCCTCGGCCCCTTGGTCAGGCTGCTTACCGCCATGGGTGCGATCAGCAGCCTGCTGTTGATCGGCATGTTCAATCTGTTCAGCTGAGTCCGCAAGCGTTGGCGAAACCGCCTTCCGGCTCGTACCCGATCGATGGCCTACTGCCTGCCCTGCGCAGACGTCTTGTGCCTGGGGCCATTGTTTTGCTCCAGGCACCCCCAGGAGCAGGCAAAACCACCCGGGTGCCCTTAGCACTCCTAGGCAGCTGGCCTGAGATTCCTCCCTTGCCTGGAAGGATCCTGATGGTTGAACCGCGACGGCTCGCCACGAAGGCAGCCGCCACGCGCCTGGCCAGTCAGCTGAACGAACCCCTGGGAGAGCGGATCGGTTATTCCGTGCGCCACGAACAGATGCGCAGCAACCACACCAGGGTGGAGGTGGTGACCGCCGGCGTGTTTCTAAGGAGACTCCAGGACGACCCGGAGCTCACAGGAATCCACTGCGTGGTCTTCGATGAGTTTCACGAGCGTGGACGCGATAGCGACCTGGCGCTGACCCTCGTTCGGGACACCCAGTCCCTCCTCAGGCCCGACCTCTGCCTGCTGCTGATGTCAGCAACGCTGGATCTCACCGACCTCCAGGCCCGGCTCCCCGCAGCAGACGTGCTCACCAGCGAGGGGCGGTCGTTCCCAGTGGAGACCGAGCATCTAGCCCCGCGCCCCAACGAACCTCTCCATCGAAACGTTTTGCGTGCGCTGGAACAACATGCACTCGGCCTCGACAAGCGCAACACCCCGCCAACGGCACTCGTGTTTCTTCCGGGCATCCAGGAAATCGAGCGCTGCCGCGAGCTGCTCGAGCAAACCCCATCCCTGGAGCACTGGGACATCTGTTGCCTGCATGGACAGCAGGCCCTGTCCATCCAAGGCGACGCTTTAAAACCCTGCCGGCCTGACGTGGAGGGGCGGGTGGTGCTGGCCACCGCCATTGCGGAAAGCTCTCTCACCATCGACGGGGTTCAACTTGTGATCGACAGCGGGCTCAGTCGCCACAGCCGTTATTCCCCAGGAAGCGGTATGGAAGGTCTTGTGACGGTGCCGTCAAGCCTGGCCAGCGCTGACCAACGCCGCGGTCGGGCCGGTCGTCAGGGTCCAGGACAGTGCGTACGCCTTTGGTCCCCCGCTGAGCAACAGCGGCGCCCCACCCATGACACTCCCGAACTCCTCCGCTGTGATCCCCAACCATTGGTCCTGGATCTGGCCACATGGGGGGCAGGGCTTGGCGAACAACTGGCATGGCTCGATGCCCCCCCGCTGGCCGCTCTCCAAGAAGGGCAGCTCCAGCTGCAGCAGCTCGGGGCTCTCACGCTGACGGGACAATGCACACCTCTTGGGAAGCAACTCTCGCGGCTTGGCACCCATCCGCGACTGGCCTTGCTCCTGCTTCAGGCTCGCGCCTGGGAACAGGAGCAATTGGGAGCTGACCTTGCGGCCCTGCTCAGTGAGCGTGACCCACTGAATCCGCGTGAGCATGGTGTCGACCTTGGCCTCCGTCTTGAACGCTTATGGCAAAGGGGAGGGGAGCGATTGGCACCGGTTAGGCGCCTCAGCCAACAGCTGAAACGCCAGCTCACGCAGCTCCCCCCTCTGTCATCAGACGCACTGTCCGGCTGGCATGAGTCCCCCTCCGAGCAGGAGGGCAAGATGACCGTTGCCGCCCGTCTGATTGCCACTGCATTTCCAGAATGGCTGGCGCTGCAACGGGATCACCAACCTGGGCGTTATCAATTGCGCCAAGGTCGCGGAGCCCTGCTCCACCCACAGGATCCCTTGATGAGCCAAGAAGCCTTGGCGATCGCCCGGTTGGATTTGAGCGGCAGCGATGCCCGCATTCAACTTGCGATCCCTTTGCCCAAAGCATGGCTTCGGGATCGCGCCGAACTGGAAGGCGTCTGGACGACCCAGGTGTTTTGGGATGAATCCATCGGCAGAGTTCGTGCACGTCGCAGCCTGGAACTTGGCGCGTTGACCCTTCAAACGCAAAGCCAACCGACCCCCCCCGCTCAACAGGCCTGCGACGTGATGCTGGACCAACTGCGGGAACAGGGTTTATCGCTGTTGCCCTGGACAGAACGGAGTGAGCAGCTGAGAGCAAGGCTTCAGCTGCTGCACTTGCAGCAAGGCATGCCTTGGCCTGCGCGGGATCGTGCGGCACTGCAACAGCGCCCAGAATCATGGCTCTCCAATGCGCTGCTGGGCTGCATGCGCTGGCGAGATCTCCAGGAAGACACGCTGCTCGAAGCTCTCTGGGGCGATCTTGACTGGAATGATCGCCAGCAGCTTGAGCAACTTGTGCCGGAACGGATTCGGATTCCTTCCGGACGCGACGCTCGCCTGCAGTACAGCGACAGCGATGTGGTCCTGTCTGTAAAGCTGCAGGAGATGTTCGGCTGCCAACAGGGTCCAACCGTGCTGGGAGGAGTCGTCCCTGTCACGATCGAATTGCTTTCACCTGCAGGGCGCCCTCTACAGCGCACTCAGGATTTGTCGCGGTTCTGGACAGGGAGTTACAAAGACATCCGTCGCGATATGCGCGGTCGCTACCCCAAACACCCTTGGCCAGAAGATCCGTGCAACAGCACAGCAACCTCGAAAACCAAGGCCAGACTCCATGCAGACGACAATCGCCAAAGGCCATAACGCTCAGCAGACCCGCCGAAAGCAGGCACCTCCGGTCGCTGCCAAAACGAAGTGCAGCCTCACGTGCTTTTGATCTGGGCCACCACAGCCAGGCATCAGTGCTTCACCCTGCACGACGGCATGATCGACCTTGGATGGTTCGGATCAAAACGAGCTGACCCCTTTGAGAGGGGGTCGCCTCTGCGCGAAAGTGGCTCAAGCTGCTCCACAGTCTTGCCCAGACTGTTTGTCAATAACCGCCGCGATGGTGCACGGCTGATTAGCAGTGTGCTCGTGCTGTTCACCATCAGTGCCACCCAATTCCACCAGGCTTGGGGGCCACCTTTCACCCTGTTGTTTGCTGCGCTGAGCCTGTTCTGGGGCTTCGCCTACCGCCGCCTTGACCGCTGACGCGCCCCCGACCTATTCCGTTCGTGAACTGAATGGCGCCATCGCCTCTCTGCTGGAGCGCGGTTTCGCGCCCCGGTTTCTGGTGCAAGCCACCGCCTCGCGTCCCCAGGTCAAGAAAGGGCATCTCTGGCTGACCCTCACCGACGGCGAGGCCAGCATCTCAGCGGTGGCTTGGGCCTCCAAGCTCCAGCAACTCGACTATGTCCCTGCCGATGGAGAAGGTGTCACCGTTGTCGGCAAACTGAATTTCTGGGCCGCGCGGGCCACGTTGGCTGTTCAGGTGCTCGATTTACGGCCCAGCCTCAGCACCGTGCTGCGCCGTTTTGAAGCGACCAAAGCCCTGCTGGAATCCGAGGGCTTAATCGACCCATCACGCCGGCGAAGGCTCCCTGCCGTTCCCGCGCGCATAGCCGTACTCACCAGCGTGCCCAGTTCGGCACTGGCGGACATCTTGCGCACCGCCAAGGAACGTTGGCCGCTGACTGATTTGCTGATCGTGCCCATCCCTGTTCAAGGGGAAGTGGCGGATCGCATCTGCACAGCACTGGACAACCTCCAGGCAGCGCCAGCGCACCTGCGGCCTGACGCCGTGGTGCTGGCAAGGGGAGGGGGCAGTCGGGAAGACCTCATGGTTTTCGACGATGAGCAGCTCTGCCGAAGGCTCGCCCTCTTCCCCTGTCCAGTGGTCACCGGCATCGGCCATGAAGATGATCTCACTGTCGCCGATCTCGTTGCCGATCACCGTGCAGCCACACCAACGGCAGCCATCGTGACTTTGCTGCCCTCCGCCGAGGCGGCCTACCAGCAATTGGCCGAACGCAAACGGATGCTCGAAGGCCACCGCCAATGGTGGCTCGAGCGCTGCCGCCGTGCCCTGCAAGAGCGTTGGCAGCGGTGGCTCCTTCACGAACCCCGCAGGGCACTCGAACGCCGCCGGGATGAACTTCAACGTCGGCAGCAGTTGCTGACCGCCCTCTCACCCCAACGTTGGCTCTCAAAGGGCTTTGCCATCCTGGAATCTGCACAGGGAGATGTAATCCGCAGCGTGGCCGAGGTCCATCAAGGCGACGCCTTGGTGGTTCGCCTGCATGACGGGAGCCTCAAGGTCCAGACCGAAGGCATCGACCGATCCCCCCAAAAGGAACCGTCTACCCCGTAGCGTTGCTCCGATGAGGCATGAGCGATGGCCCCGAGGGCAAGCAAAGATCCACTCAAACAATGGCGCCAGGATGCGGAATCCCTCAGCTACGAGGAAGCCCTGCAAGCTGCCGATCTGCTGCTGAACCAACTCCAGAGCGACAGCACTCCCCTGGCTGAACTTCAACAGACTTATCAGCACTGCGAGGTGTACCTCCAACGTTGCGAGGCATTGCTGAGTGCAGCAGAACAGAAGGTTCTACAACTCGACCCAGACACGATGACCACCGCCCCCCTTGAAACAGTGATCCAACATGACTAATCCGCTGCGTTGGATTTATCTGAGCTTGGCCCTGATGGGAGCCATTTTTCCCTGGCAAGCCAATCTTGAATTCATGCAGGCCGCAGGAGGGAGCGGGTTTGATCTGCAGCAATTCATTGCGGACGCCAACATCAACCCCGCAGCACGCTCGTTGAGTCGGGATTTATTGATCGGGGCGTCTGCCGTCTCTCTGTGGATCGTAGTGGAGGCCAAGCGCCTGCAGATCAAACACTGGTGGGTGGCCTTAATCGCCTGTTTTTCCATCTCTTTTGCATGCGGTGCTCCGTTATTTCTGTTTTTGCGGGAAGGGAGACTCAGCCAGCTAGAGCAGGATGGGCACAACCCACCTTGATGGTGCCCTAACGACTCAGTCCAACTCTTCGGCGCTGATATCAATCGTGGCTGCGCTGGCCGGAACTGTTGAATGATCAGAGTCGACCTGAGAGCCTCTCGACGAGGGCGAGCCTTGCGAGAGCTCGGCTCCACACATCTGACAGGCTCCTGAAGCTGACAAGTTGACCGTGCCGCAGGCAGAGCACGTGGTCATCCGACTTTGCAAAAACTTCCATCCGATCCAACCCACGCCACCGAGAAGCAGCGGCAGGGCCAACACCACCAACACCAGACTACCAGCCACATCCAGCAGAACCCGGCCAGCCGCCGTTGGCAGCAACAGCAACGCCAAGGCGACGATCCAGACAAGAGGAATCGGAGAACGCACGGGATGCGGAGCTTGGGTCAGAGTTCAGTGTCGCCGATTCCTCCAGCTGCAGACGCCACTGCAACGTTCGGATTGCCGCTTCTCTGAAAACGCCCACGGGCAATCACCACACTCCAGCACTGACCGAAATACAGCACCACACCAATCATCCAGACCCACAAGCTGAGCACAAGAACACTGCCAATCACCCCATAAGCCTGGAAGCGAGAACCAAGAGACAGGATGCTGCGACTCACCGCAAAATTGAGCACGGTCAACACAACACCGATGAATGCTGATCCAGGAATCAACGGCCTCAGCGGCACGCGCCGACTCGGTAAAAGAAATTGCAGAAGTAACGCCATCACGGCAAATCCAAGACAAGGAACGAGAAAACGACCAAACGTCAGCACAGGGATGTAACGCAAAATCGCACTCAACCAAGGAAGAGACTTCACCAGCTCGGCTAGCGCCGCAGCGGGAACCATCCGCAAATTGCCACTGATCTGGTCAACAACAATCAGCAAACCTATCAGCAAAACAACAACAAATGCCTCAAGGCGAACCTTGAAAAACTGCCAAACCTGTTTACGCCAAGGGAGATCATCGCGAGAAACAGGCAGAACACTGTGCCAAATCCTGTCGGCGCCTCG
>JAYKIX010000028.1:0-17646 GCA_035286005.1 Synechococcus sp.
CCCATCACTTTGACCTCAGATCCCCATCATTGCCGACCAACACCTGGCGGAAAGCCCCACCAGAGCGGACAATCATCGTCAGGATCCCTCCATAGCAAGCCCAGTCCATGCCCGGCGTGATCACCGGACTGATCGCCCTTTATCTGCATTGCTGGTGGTGCGTGCGCACCACCAACTCCGCCGCCGTGAAACGCAGCTGGCCCTACCCCCGCCAGTGGAAGGTGAATGCAGATCTCTACCGCCGCCCCCGCCAACGCAGCGGACGCAACCACGCACGCCTGCGGGCGGCCCGGCTGAAGTCGAGTGAGGCATAAAAAACCCCCAGGTGTCTCACGCCCGGGGGTCAGGAGGTTTTGCAGCAGTCCGTAAGCCGGACTGCTGCCGTTGTAATCGCACTCAACTGAGGGGAGATGACTGAATCACTCCGCAGACATGACAGGCGATGACTGGCTCTTGGAGCGATTGAGACGCCCCATCCAGAGGGTGAAACTGGCAGCGGCGATGGCTCCGAACACAAACAGAACTGACTGCGTCGTCACAAGAAAAAAGCAAACGCAGCGCTCATGTTACAAAACGAGACACAACTCAGAACGGCACCTGAGTGGCCATGGCAACGTCGAGACCAGCGGCACGGGCATCGGCAACGATCGCAGTCAGACACTCGGCACTGAACACCGCCTGCCCGCCCAGAAGCACATCCCACTCCTCAGACGGGAAATGGGCCTGGAGCCAGAAGAGCCCAAGAACGCTCTGGGCGCTGATCGCAAAAGAGGTGTCGACCGGGAAGGCGTTGAGATCCAACTGGGTACTTCTTTCTGAGATCCATTCAGGCCGCCATCGGCCCCAGGAACTGTTCGTCTCGCTACAAAAGCGAACATTGCCCGGCGGATCGCTCCGGACCCGCCGGACTCGACAAACGTCTCGCAGACCAACCAACAGAGCTGGCCTAACTTGACCCAAACGACGTTGTTGTCAGGGATTCGATGGGTCTTCACTGGTACGCCCGCAGTGGCGCCTCCCCCAGGGCAGAAGGATTCACCAAACTCCAGGCAGCGCTCCTTCTACTTCTGGGTGTGTCGTTAGGCCTGGTGGGCGTGGGGCTGATCCTGCTCGCCGTTCTTCAGAACAAGTCGCCCAATGAGGCGCCAGCGAAGCCCACAAAGCCCTCAACAGCCACAGCTCCAGCGGCTGCTCTTGACCAGGCAACAGCATCAGCCCCTGCAGACGACCAAAGCGCATTCAATCCAGCGCCTCCACGCAGCACAGAGGTGGTCAACCTGGGAAGCTCAGTCACCGGAGCTCCGATTCGACTGCTGATGGGCAGCATCAATCAGCGTGATGCGCAGTTCAGAGAGTTCACGTATCAACTCGGCAACGAAACAGTGCAGGCCTTGGCGAACTGCAGCGATCACAGTTGGATCAGTTATCCCGAACGACAACTGAATCGTCCTCAGTCAGCAGCGACCGAACGGATGCTGAACACGGTGTGCACCAGTGCAGGCAGCCTCGGTGCTGCTCCACCTGCACCTACAGCGTCCGCAGCATTCCCCGGGGTGGCGATCGTCTTTGATCCCCCGAGCAATGTGCGGAGTGCACCCGGAGGAGGCTTCCTTTGCGCTATTGACTCACGCCGCACCATCCGCGTCGGCCAATTGCAGGGGAACTGGTATCCCACATCCGCCTGTGGATCCACCGGCTTCATCCACAAGAGCCAGGTGCGCTTCTGATCAGACCGGCCTTTACAGACCCGCCTGATGATTATCGAAACGCTCAAAACCGCAGGTCTTGGCCGCGGCCCGATACGGCTTATCAAAACGATTCCAGCGAAAACTGCGGGGGTCGTAGCGCGAATGACTGCGATCCACTGCCGCATGGGTGGTCACCCGTGACATCGGGATGCCAAAACGGGCTTGCCACAGCAGAACCTGGGCAGCAAGACTGCTGTACTGGGCTGTGGTGTAACCGGAATGGCTATCGCGGTCATTTCGACCATCCGCGGGGGTCACCAGGCTCACGTGCAGCGCAACATTGTTGATGGACCCCACCCTCCCGGGTTCACGGCGCTGGGTGGCATCTCCAAAGGCCGACATCCCTGAGCCATAGGCTCGCTTGAGGTCTGGAACGATGCGTAGACGGGTGCCATCAGCGGCAATCAGCAGGTGATAACTGAGCTGATCCGCATCATTTGGGTGAGGCGTCTGAAACAGCTTCACGGTGGCTGACTGGCTGATTACTGTTTCATGCAGAACGATCACCAAGGGCTCGGCACGCAAACGGCGCCCCCAGCGATCAACGTCTTCACGGTCGCCAAAATTGGTGGGATCGGCAAGGCGTTTCACCTCCGCAGGCAAGCCAAGTGCCTTCTCGCAACGGGACAGGTCTTCTGCGCTCGCGGGCTGCAATCCCGAGTCGATCAATTCACTGAGAATCGGCTTGGGAACTTGCTGCTGCAAGCCATCCTCGTCATGACCACTCAACCCGCTCTCACGATCGGATGATCCCCAGGGCATGCGCACAGGGACGATGGAACAGCCCCCCAACCCCACGAGCAGAAGAGCACCCAACGCTTTGCCGCCCCAACGCATTGCCTTCATGAAAGTTCCGCGGCCATGCCTTCGAATCGTTCCTTCAACCTGCCATGCCGTAGCTGCCTCAGTGGGGAAGCCGGCCTCCTCAGCGCCGCCTGAACACCTGCCACGCCAACCACCCAAACAGCAACAGCACCACCCAGGGCAACAGGGCGCGCAAGACCAGAGCCGCCAGCAGCACCGCCACTGCACTGATCGCCGTGCGCACCACCAAGGCCCTGCTCTGCTCAGACATGAAGCGCCAGCGGGGCAGCAAGGACATGGCGAAGGCGTGACTCTCCCCGCCCAGCATGCGACATCACCACCTGGCGCCAAAGTGCAGGTGCGCCTGGCTCCGATTGAACCATCCATGACCTCGCAGCTGCTCACCGTGGAAACCACCTCCAGCGTGACGTGCATCCCCCTCACCGCAGCAGTGCGCCACTTCATTCAGGTGCACGGCGAGCGAGACGGGGCCGTGGTGATTGCCGGACAACACACCACCACCGCCGTGATCATCAATGAACTGGAGGAACGGCTGCTGAACGACCTCGAGCAATGGCTCGGTCAACTCGCCCCCGCATCGGCCCCCTGGAAGCACAACGACCTGGAGCTGCGTCCCAACATCCCGGCCGACGAACCCCGCAATGCCCACGCCCACCTGCAGGCCCTGCTGCTGGGGAACCAGGTGGTGGTGCCAGTGAGCAACGGTCAACCGGTGCTGGGGCGTTATCAAGATGTGCTGCTGGTGGAGCTTGATGGTCCACGCCAGCGCCAAGTGGCCCTGCAATGGCTATCGGCCTGAGATGTCTGCCTGAGACAACACTCGGCCAGGTCCGCAAATGCTCAAAAAAGCGCACCGGTGTCGCCGTTGGCACGACAAGGAGGGCCGAATCTTTCAAGCATGATCAAAACCGCACGCTCCCGATGACCACGGAGGAAGCGATGGCCCTGATCGAAGGGGCCCTTGATTACTGCCGCCAACGCCAGAAGCTTCTGACCAGCGACGATCGCAATGCCGACGCCCTGGCGATCGATCACGAGTTCAAGGAGTGGATCAATCCTCAAGGGGGGATCCTGCCGCTGATGCCCTGCCCCAAACCGGAAGGCGCCTGAGCCCCGCTCAGCACTGAGCAATTGCGCTCATGAAGCCTGCACCATGGCCATGCCAGAACAAAGGGGTTCCCTTAAGGAGACCGACGAGAACACTGATCTGACTCCTCCTCGGGCACCCCTCTCTGCTGGGGGTGCCTTTTTTGTTGGACAGCTCCCTCACGTCCGCCCCTTGCCATCGACACCCATCGGAAGTAGTACAGGAGTACTTACAATGGCGCCATGGATGACTGGGACTTTGTGGAACCCGAGCAGCTCAGCCGCTGGAAAGGCGCCTGCATCTGCATGACCTGCCAGCACTTCAGCTACGGCGTCGACCAGCACTGCCGCACGATCCTCGGCTGCTCAATCCGGCGACGGCAGCTACCCCAAGGCGACCACCTCACCAAACGCTGCTCTCTGTGGGCACCCACCTGGCAGCAACAGATGGGATGGGCCCCGGAAGCGGGCTGAGGCCGGATCCATTTACCCCCATTTGGGCGTATCGCCAGGGGCAGCGCCGTCAAGAGAGTGAACCCAAGACCGTGAGGACAGGAGGAGGACATCGCCATGGCCCACACCTATCCATTCCATGCAGACGACTGCACCGGCAGCACCTGCATGAAATGGTCCGTCGACGGATCCCTCTCGCCCCATGACCAGGCAGAGCTGTTGAAACGCCTCTGCGCTTCAGACCCCGCACTGGCCAAGTCCGACGCTTGCCGACTCCACACTCAATCCCCAGCCGACCGCTGAGAGGTTGCACGTCTTCCGCGGTCCAAACCTGACTGACCGAGCCAAGGGAAATCCGGCACGGCACCTACCCGTCCAATCACCACAAAGCTGCAGCCTGGGTGCGCTTCCGCCGTCATCCGACAGGCCTTGCTGCGACTGGACGCACGCACCACCAAGCTCTTCACGCCGGCAGGCGAGTCGAGCTTCACGTCGTAAGAGGAGCGCATGAGCCAGGTCGCATCCCCCTTTGTTCTGGCTCAGGCACCCAGCGTCATGCCAGTGGGCAAATGCTGACCAACAGGCCATTCCGTAGCAACGCCAACGACAGCCCCCTTCTCGCCGCGGGATAAAGGATTCACCGAGGCGGCAAGCGTCGGTACTCCTGTTGGGGGAATGAGGCGGGACTGGAGACCCCGCCTTTTTTATGCCTGCAGAAAGATGAGCACAAACACCGATGCAGCGGTGTGAGTCCGCTGACATCGTGCATGCAACGAGATCGGAGGCGCCCATGACGGCCGACACTCCACCTGAGCCAGCAGCGGAAGCACGCTGACGTTCAGGCCCCTGCTCCAACAGTCTCAAACATCTGTGGGTTGGTCCAGCAACCAGCGTCCATGACGCCACTTGCCCAGGACACTCCATCTGCACCGCCCTAGGTGCCCTCCGAAGAATCATCAACCCGACACCTCGAGCCATGGCCCCAGGTGTGCCCTCGCCAGACGCTTCAACCAGAACGCACTCTTTTCAAGGGCCGTTTCCCTCCCGGAAGCGGCCCTTGTTGCTGCCTCAACCATCGCGTTGACAACTGCCGTGATCCGGCAGAAGGTCGGGCCAGCACCACATCCATTCACCATGGCTGTTGCCTTCAGCCCCAGCGCTCATGGTCACCAGCTGCCTCCCATCAGTGGTCGGGAGGCTGAGCTGCAAGCGCTGATGCGAAGCACCGATCCAGTGTGGCTGAAGCTGAGCGACCGCCGCCTCGACACTCTGCGTTCTGGCTTCGCCTGCGCGCTGCACATGCACCAACCCACGATTCCCGCAGGTTCAGAGGGTGCCCTGATCTCCCATCTTCAGTTCATGCTGGAGCACCCCGAACAAGGGGACAACCACAACGCCGAACCATTCGCCCACTGCTACAGGCGGATGGCCGACCTGATCCCGCAACTGATCGATGCCGGCTGCAGCCCGCGGATCATGCTCGATTACTCCGGCACCCTGCTCTGGGGATTCGAGCAGATGGGGCGGGATGACATCACCACAGCCTTGCGCTTCCTGGCCTGCGATCCGCGCATGCAAGGCCACGTGGAATGGCTGGGAAGTTTCTGGGGCCATGCGGTGGCACCGTCCACCCCGATCCCCGACCTGATTCTTCACATCCAGGCCTGGCAGCACCAGTTCGCGGCTCTGGCCGGCGATGCTGCTCTGCAACGGGTGCGCGGCTTCTCCTTGCCCGAGATGCACCTGCCCAACCACCCCGACACCCTGTATGCCCTCATTGCAGCCCTGAAGCAGTGCGGATACCGCTGGTTGCTGGTGCAGGAACACAGCGTGGAAACCCTTCAAGGGGAGGCACTCTCGGGGGAGCAAACCCTTGTGCCCAATCGCCTGCTGGCCCGCGACAGCATGGGCAGGGAAATCAGCATCACGGCCCTGATCAAGACCCAGGGATCCGACACCAAGCTGGTGGGCCAGATGCAGCCCTGCTACGAAGCCCTCGGCCTCGAGCGCCAGTCTCTGGCAGAACGCCCCCTCCCGCCTGTCGTGAGTCAGATCGCAGATGGAGAGAACGGGGGCGTGATGATGAATGAATTCCCGTCAGCCTTCATTCAGGCGCACGAGCGGGTTCGTCACGACTCCACCCAGGCCATCAACGGAAGCGAATACCTCGAACTGCTGGAAGCGGATGGCTTTCGCCCCGAGCAGTATCCAGCGATTCAGGCGGTGCAGCAGCGACGACTTTGGGATGCGCTGGACGGACCCGTGAGCGCCAGCAGCATTGAACAAGCGATCGCACAGATCAAGACTGCCGACCCTGGTTTTGCGATGGACGGCGCCTCGTGGACCAACAATCTCAGCTGGGTGGAGGGCTACGCCAACGTGCTCACCCCGATGCATCAGCTCAGCGCCGCCTTCCACGCCCGGTTTGATGCGGCTGTGCAGCAAGATCCCAGCCTCACGGCCAGCCCCAGCTATCAGGAGTGCCTTCTGCATCTGCTGCTGCTGGAAACCAGTTGCTTCCGCTACTGGGGGCAAGGCACCTGGACCGACTACGCCTGCGAAATTCATCGCCGTGGCGCCGCGCTGTTGCAGTCCCATGGCGTATGAGGCGAATCCAAGCTGGACATGTTCAGCGCTGGAACCAGCTCCGCACATGGTTGATCCACCCGCGCACCAGCCCCCGTGCCCCCTTGGTCGGGCGGCGGTTCTGCTGCCGGGCAACAACAGGCCGGGCAACAACAGCTGAAGCCAACGGCGCCTGGTAAGGAACAAAGCCATCAAAAGCAGCCTGTGCCTCCAGGTCACCCTGCAGGTCGGCAGCCAGATCACGCTCGCTGATGGGTGCCCGACACCCCGGTGAAGACCGGCCTCTGAACTGACGCATGCGATTCATGGGATCAGACCTCCTTGATGGCGCAAAGGTCATTCCTGACCAGGTTCATCGACAGACTCCTTTCGGCACGTGCGCTCCCGCCACGCGGAACCCGCAAGCAACACCAGCAACACCGTCGGCTCGGCGGCCACCAACGGGTCGAGCAAGACCGTGTCCAGCACCAGCACGGATCCCACGGCGGCACCACACCCCAGGGCTGTAGCCGCCAGCACCGACACCAGCCCACAGACCACTGGAGTCCGGTTGGGATGCCGGTGATTCAGCACGGTGCTCATCACAACCACGCTGCTGGTTCCACCATGACTGCAGCAGCGCCCCGAGGCAGCAGCGAAAAGGAAAAGGACGGAATCATTTCCAGATCCCGCAGAATCCACCCCAGACCAGCCGCACGTTGATGCCCCGTTCCCTGCCCAACACCGGGGCCATCACCGGATTCGGTGAAGCCTTGGCCTTTTTTCGCAACCCAACCTTCGCCCAGGAGCGGTTCGAGACCCATGGCGATGTGTTCGAGACCACCTTGATCGGACAGCGCCTGATCTTCATCCGCGGCGAGGAGGCCATCGGGGACCTGTTCCGTCAGGCCGATGCCGTGGAAGGGTGGTGGCCCGAGAGCGTGAAACGTCTGCTCGGCAGTCGATCCCTGGCCAATCGCAACGGCGAAGCCCACAAGGCCAGGCGTCGCGTGGTGGGCCAGCTGTTCTCCAATGCCGCGCTTCAGCGCTACAGCCCGGCGATCGTTCACCAGGTGAACACGCTGACCCAGGATCTGTGCAGTGCCAGCAAGCCTGTGGCCCTGGCGGAACGCATGCGTCGTTTCGCCTTTGCCGTGATCGCCTCCACTGTGCTGGGCCTGGACGACCAAGACCGAGAGGCCCTGTTTGGGGATTTCGAGATCTGGACCAAAGCCCTGTTTTCAGTGCCGGTGGCCATCCCGGGCACGCCATTCGCTCGCGCCCTGGCGGCACGGGAACGTCTGCTGAATCGCCTGAAACATGTGCTCAGCCGAGCCGATGACAGCCGCGGGGGACTGGATCTGATCCGAGGAGGCCTGGATGAAGTTGGGATTCCGCTCAGCGACGACGACATGGTCGAGCAATTGCTGCTGCTGCTCTTCGCTGGTTATGAGACAACCGCTTCGTCACTCAGCTGCCTGATGCGCGAACTGCTGCTCCATCCCGACGTCGAAGTCTGGCTACGGGAGGAGACCTCCTCTCTCGTCTGGCCCCCTGCAGCAGTGGAGGCCACCACAGCGTTCGATGCCCCACGGGCTCCACGCCTGAATGCGCTGGTGCAGGAGGTGATGCGGATGACTCCTCCGGTGGGTGGTTTCTTCCGGCGCACCACCCGGGCCATCACCCTGGCGGGTGTGCAGATTCCCGCTGGACGGGTGATTCAAGTGGCCCTGGCCGCCTCCAATCGCCATGGACCTGGCGATCTGGAGGTGTTCAGACCAAGCCGACACCTGAACGTTGACCCGACAGGACCCACCCTGATGCCCTTCGGGGGTGGGGAACGGGTCTGCCTCGGCAAAGCCCTGGCGGAACTGGAAATTCGCCTGATGGTGGTGGGCTTGCTTCAGCAGGTAGAGCTGCAACTCAACCCCGGGCAAGACCTTTCGCTGCAGCTGGTTCCCAGCCCAAGCCCGCGGGATGGTCTTCAGGTTCTGGCAAGGGAAGCCCAAGGCGCCGCAGGGCATTAGCGTTGGCCGGAGGGCGCGGTTCGAGGAATGCACACGATGCACGATCTGCGCTGGATCCTGTTGGCATGGGGCGTGTGCGCCATCGCAGCCGCCTTCAAATTTGCCCGGCTCGCGCGGGCCATGCGGGGCAGCCTGAATGCCGCGCCAGCCATGAAGCCACAAGGTACGCAGGCCATACGGGAGCAGCTTGAACGGCTCTGGCGGCAGCCCTGATGCCCTGAAAAGCGGAAGGGGAGGCCATGGGCGCCTCCCCAGTGGGGTCAGCCGAAGGTGCAGTGCTGACCGTTCCACCCATCGGTCTAAGTGGCCCGACGCCAGGAGGGTTGAGTGGTTTCACTCAACCGTGGCTAGGCCGCACCAGCTCACAACCAAGCTCACAGCGATCAAGCCCCTGGGCCTGCACATCCACCACCCGCAGTCGCTCCAGCACGCTGACGAGATCCACGGAGGACAACTCGCCACGAGCATCCCATTTCAGGCAGTGGGGGCGCTGGGCGTGCTGGCACCCCTTGCGGTTCAGTGCTGCCATGTCAGCCTCCCTCGGCTGATGACCTCAGTCTTGCGCCCCCCGTCGGCCCTGCAGCGGCCCTTAGCCCTTCTTCACCACCGCCGATCGGTCGCAAACCCAGAACATCCCGCATCGGGGTTCCGTCATGAATTCAGGGCAGAGACCGCCATTTCCAAAAACCTCCTTTAATATCCTTTTAACCAAACATTTACCTGCGATGGACGGAACCCATAAGCGGCTCGTCAACCTCGAAGCCACCGCCTACCGCTGCCTGTCCCGCGAAGAGGCTCAACGCATCCTGCGGGAAGCCGCTGAAATCACAGGCGATCTCAGTTCCAAGAACACCAACGTCAACAGCCTTCACCAGCACCGCCCGGCGGCCTGAGTCTCCCCCTTCAATCCCCACGGATGGCTTGATCACGCAGCGCGCGCGTGTTCAAGCCATCTTTTTATTTGCTGTCTCCCGATGGTTCGGGAACTGACGCATGACCAGTTCGAGTTGGCCGACGGCGAACTCGCTCCCAGGCTTTGGCCGCACGTGCGCAACCGCGATTTCGACCGCAGTCGAATCCACCCTTCAACCCACCCCTGCACTGCCCCCGGATGGGGGTAGTGCAAACCAGGTTCCTGAAAGAAGCTGACAAGAGCTGGGGGTTAGCCCTTCGCCATGGCGCGCTTGGTTCTGCTCACCGTCTGGTCAGCCTGCACGGCTGTGGGCTTCCAGAACTCCATGCCTCCACGCCATCGCCGAAGGCTGATCCACGGGGATCGCTTCTGCCATGTGCGCACCCTTGTGGATGGCCACACCCTCTGCCGCATGCCCCCAGGCTGAAAGAGCCCTAGATCCGCAGGCGATTGCGCAACCGTTGGGTCCAAGGCGTTGCATCGCGCAGGGTTGAAGCAGCAGGAGCCCAATGCGATGGCTCCGCCCTCTCCAGGCGTTCCAGCTCCTGACGCAGCTGGCGCAGCACAGGCACCAGCATCACCCCTGCCACAAGGCCAATCAGCAGCAACACCGGCAGAAGTGAAACCAACCAGATGGTGGCCATCACTGTGATGACAAACGCCACCAGCTTCTGCAGCCACCGAGGGGACTGATGACCGGGCAACTGCTGCATCGCCCTAGAGCTCGAAGACCGTTCCCAGCAAGCTGGCGGGATGGGCCGACTGCTCGGCCCCCCGACGTTCCAGCTGGAACACCATGGCGGCATTGGCCATGAAGCGCACCGCCGAAAGCACGGCCAAACCGATGCAGAGAGGACAGTGAGTGATTCCCATCAACCGAGCATCTCCGCTTCCAGGCAGAGCAACGGCGCAGCGTTCCAATTCTTGATCTTCAACAAGACAACAATGAGGGGGGATGGGAGCCCCCTCCAGCCTCACGCCTTAGTGCTCACGCTGCCAACGGGTGAGATTGGCCGGGGAGAACTTATGGCCATGGCGCTGACCGACCTTGGCCACGCAGGTGTTGTCTTTGCCGCAGGCCTGGACTTCGCTCCGAATCGAATCGTTGCTTTGGGCCTTCGCCATGAAGGTCTCCAGTTGCTTCATCGACATGGGTGAAACCTCGCGATGGGGGTACTCCACCGCTAAACAGCCCTGGCATCGGTTGGCGTCAGGCTTCGGGTTTTCTTCCACTCATCGAGGGCTGCGTGATGCAGCGCGAAGCAGGTTGGACAGGCTGCTGGTGAGGGTGTGGGACTGACCGTTGGAGAGATAGGTGATCTCGCTGATCCGCCAGCCGTTGCCGTTGCCACTGCCGTTGCGAACCATGCGGTAATCCAGCAGCGAAGGCGATGGATCACGGCGACCACCACGCCCCCAGGCCACCGCCACACGGGCGTTCACCAGGTTCACGCCAAGCACCTGACAACGTTGCACTGCAGCGCCATAAGTGTTCATCTGGGTGCCGCTGAACACGTCGAAATCGAGATAGGCACCATCCACCTGGGGGTCCAAATCCCAGGCCCGTTGAAGCAACGCAAACAGTGAGGGGGTGAACCGTTGGCGCACCAGAGCCAGATCACCACGACTCCCACTGTTCTGGCGTGCCAGTTGCCATTGGTACAAGCCATTCAGTTGGGCCATCACCCCGCCAGGGCAATGCCGCGGGGCAGCGGCCACAACGGAATGGGTCAGAGCAGTGGCGACCATCAGGGTGAGCACAGCCGAACAGCAACGCTGTACCCAGTCTGGTTAGGCATCCGGATCCGGCCGCAACCCGCGAACAGCCAGGGCCAGACGGCGCGCAATCAGCAGACCTGGATAGACAAGTGCAGCCCGTTGACGACTGCAGAAGAGCTGCTGCAGAAGCGACAACAACAGATCGCTGGCCTGCATCCGCCTGCTCAATTCTGCGATCGCAGCGCTGCCGTGCCAGGCCTGAGCCCCATCCAGCAACACGGCGCCATCGGCAAGGTTCAGGCCCCGTTGCCTGAGCTGATGGCGGAGCTGATGATCCTGGCGACCATCCACGATTTCCAGATCGGCAATCCCCGCCGCCAGTTCACTGCGAAGAGCGAAATGGCGGCAGAACGGACAGCCGCCGTCGTAGACGAGGGTGAGGGCCATCGATGCTGAGCTCTGCGTGGGGGAAAGATCGCGCAGCAACGAACTCCCCATCAAGCCCAGAACTCCATCCCGATGCAGGAGAGCATGAAGACCATCCACCCACCCTCGATGCGGCTAGCAATCGCGCTCAAACTGCTCGGCCTCGTGATGGTGTGGGTCCTCACCGGTCTGGCGGTCCATGCAGCGGAGCCATCACACTGGATCTGCGACGGCGACCCCCTGACCCTCACCCTCACCAGCGGAGGCGTGGATCTGCAGGGTCTGCCTGCCACGGTTCCCAACCTTGAAGCTGGAACAGCTCCCGGAGACGGCGTGGTGATCGCATGGCGGGGACAGGTTCTGCAGCTCCCACGCACCAACAACGCCGGTGCACCGAGCTACACCGACGGCCGCTGGTGGTGGCGCGCCCTGGATCCTGCTCATCCGGAGTGGAAACAACGGCGCGGCGAGATCATTGGCTATGCCTGCACCACCGCAACGGCAACGCCATGACCCCCGCCCCACTCACCGCACTCGGCCTGAGCGAGTGTCGTTTGGAGCGCTTTGGCACCGCCATCCTCCCGGTGGAAGACATGCAACCCGCTGGCCCTGAGGAGCCACGGCTTCGCTTTGGCGGTGACAACCTGCGCTACTACCTGATGCGCCTTCAACGACGGCCGCCGGTGGTGGCAAGCATGACCCGCCACCTGCATGCCACTCAGTGCCTGGGATCAGCCGATGCCCGGCCATGGTGGATCGCCCTGGCGGAACCAGGCCTATCCCCCGGGGCCCTTGATCACACCAACGTGCAACTCGTGAAGGTGATGCCAGGGGAAGGCCTGAAACTGCATCAGGGCACCTGGCATGCAGGACCCTTTTTCGAAGAGGCCAGCGCCCTGTTCTTCAATCTCGAACTGAGCGACACCAATCAGAACGATCACAACTGCCAACAACTGGCAATCGCGCTCAGGCTGATGTTGATCTGATCAGGGGCTGTGCGGTGACGGCCCGGCGGATCGCATCCTCCAGCCGGCGGCAATCCAGACATCGGCACGGGGCCTCATCCTGGGAATGATGAAAACGAATTGGCGTGCGACTGGCGTTCATCAGCCCATCAGCAACTGCTCTGTGCGTTATGCCGTTGATGAGCACTGCGCCACAGGAGGGAGGCCCTGACCTGCAACACACCGTGATCCAACCGTTCACCAGCGCATGTGCCGGCGGGTGCGATGGCGCAACGACTTGATCATCCGCCTCGGCTTGGACAACACGCGATCCATTTCAGCGAGATTCAAAGCCCACAGCAACAGCGATACCAGCAGCACCGAGGCTGCAATCGAGACGTAGATCCAGGCCATCAAGCCAACGGGTTTCAGGCAGCTTGAACCGTAAGGTCTCCGGCCTCCGTGGACTCCTCAAGCGCTAGATCGGCAAAACGTTCACCACCCTCAATCGCATCGAGCTTGTAAAGCGCCATTGCCGCTTCATCCCATCGCTGCTGCTCCACCGCATCCAACATTTGCTGGAACAGCAGCACATTCACCACCTCAAGATCAATGGCGTTCATCCTTGGCCATCAGCTGGCTCAACGCTATCGGTAGGGGTCGATCACGCATCCCATAAAGAGAAAGAAATGCTGGAGAAGCCCGAGCAACCACATCACGCGCGCTCGGCCGATGCCAAGCCTTGTGGCACCCCAGAGTGGTGACGTCGCGATGAACACCTGGCCTTGAAGGGATGCTTGTTCTGCTTCTGACGGCACTGCTGCTGGGGGGAGCCGTCGCCGCCGTCCTCGGCCTCACCATCCTGCTGATCGGCCTGCAGAGGGTGTTTGCAGTCGCCCCCGTGCTCCAGAACGCCTCCGTTGATCAGCGCCCCCTGCAGGAGAGCTCGCTCACGGTGGTGATTCCGGCTTTCAACGAGGAGGCCAACATCGCCCGATGCCTTGGGAGTGTGCTGCGCAGCGACCCGCCCTCTACGGACTGGCAGGTGGTGGTGGTTGATGACGCATCCAGCGATGCCACGGCTTCGGTTGCCGAGGCCACCATCCACGCCTACCAAGCCACGTCCATAGCCTCAGTGCTCCAGGCGGGCCCCCGGCCCCAAGGTGAACATTGGGTCGGCAAGAACTGGGCTTGCTGCCGCGCCATGGAAAACGTGAACAGCGACTGGGTGTTGTTCATCGATGCCGATGTGGCGTTGGCCCGCGACACCCTGTGCCGTGCTCTGCATCAGGCCCAACAAGACAACGCTGATCTCTTCAGCCTGGCGCCGCGCCTGGTGTGCGGATGTCTTGCGGAGTGGATGGTGCAGCCGATCATGGCCAGCCTGCTCGGCCTCGGATTTCCGATTCTGGAAGCCAATGATCCCAGCTCTGAGGTGGCGTTTGCCGCTGGCCCCTTCATGTTGTTTCAGCGACAGGCCTATGCGGCCATCGGAGGCCATCGGGAACTGGCCGGAGAAGTGGTCGAAGACCTCGCTCTGGCCCGCCGGATCAAAAGCAGCGGCAGGCGTCTTCGCTACTGCCTGGGCCTTGATGCTGTGGATCTTCAGATGTATTCCGATCTCAGTGCCCTCTGGGAAGGCTGGAGCAAAAACTGGTTTCTCGGGCTCGACCGCAACGTGGCGAAAGCCCTCGGAGCGGGGGCCGTTGTGTTGCTGATGTTCAGCGGCCCTTGGCTGTGCGGAGCAGGGGCCAGCGTGGTGCTGCTCTTGTTCTCTCAGAGCGGAGAGGGATCAAGCCTGCACGGATGGGCTCTGTCGACGCTCGGGCTCGCCGCACTCGGCATCAGCCTGCAACTGGTGCTGCGGCTGTGGATGCGCCTGCGCTTTGCAGTGCCTCTCCGCCATTGGTGGCTGATGGGAGCAGGCGGATTGATTGTGGCGGCGATCGCGCCCACCTCCGTCTGGCGCAGTCTCACTGGGCGAGGGTGGACGTGGAAAGGGCGCCCTCTGGCCGCACACGCCATGGAGCCGGCAAGCAAACCCTGAGCTCAGGCCGCCAAGGGTGAGACATCAGCAGGGCCTGCCTTGGGTTCATCCTGCTGCCGGTGCTCCGCGTCAAAGGCCTGAATCAAATGCCAGGCTTCCTCGGCGGTATCGGCGAACTGGAACAACTCAAGATGGTCGTCGCGAATCAAACCGCAGTCGGCCAGGTAGCTGAAGTCAATCAGACGGCTCCAAAACTCCTTGCCAAACAGAATCACCGGCATCGGACTCTTGATCGCGGTCTGACGCAACGTCAGCACTTCAAAGAGCTCATCGAGGGTGCCGAACCCACCCGGAAACAACACCGCTGCTGCGGAGCGCATCACAAAATGGAATTTACGCAGCGCGAAGTAATTGAACTGGAAGCAAAGCTCGGGGGTGATGTAGGGGTTGGGCTCCGGCTCTCCGGGCAGTTTGATGCTGAGGCCGATGGAGCGACCACCCGCATCAAACGCACCGCGATTGGCGGCTTCCATCACGCCTGGGCCTCCACCGGTCACCACCACATGGGCGTGCTCGCCGTTCTGATGCCCCTGGGCCACCAGACGGCTGAACTCGCGAGCCGCGCCGTAGTAGCGCGAAAACTCCACCTGGGCTTGGCAACGGCCCAACTGGCGCTCCAGACGGCGGTTTTGTGGCTCGGCAGCCAATGCGGCTTGTGCTCGGGCCAGCCGTAGCTCGGCATCATCACGCTCAATAATGTTCACCCCACCGAAAACAATGATGGTGGAACTGATACCTTCCGCATCAAGAATTTGCTGGGGTTTTGTGATCTCCAGCAGCATGCGAACACCGCGCATCTCCGCACTCTCCAGCAGTGCTTCATCGGCATGGGCCAGCCGATAACTCGTGGACTCAAGAATTCTCTCCAGATTTTGATTCACCAGAGATTGGTCCTCACTTCGCCACCTCGAATCAGCAGCTTGTGAGTTGCGAATGCGCTTGCGGGGGAATTGATCTGCCATCTTTTTCTTTCCGCGCAAGCCCATCTCAGCCGAAACAGAGGCGAATGCCCATCTTCGTTCCGTTTCTTCACGTCTTCGCAACAAGCATCGACTCACTCCCCAAGAGCCGAACAAGCAGCTCAGGCGTTCAATTCCCTAGAGGCCGTTGCAATGCTCCACCGCTTTGAGATACACCAGACGCCCTGGCCCATCCTGGCCTTTCAGCACATCACTGCGTAGGGAGACCTGATGGTCGATGCAGCGATTGAAGCGGTGATCCTTCACCGCGGTGGGGAGCTGGAGCAAAGCGATCGCCACCAGACTGAGACTGCTCACCAGGGCCAGCACCGGATAGGCATGGGCCCGCACCATCTCGCGAGTCGTCAGCGATTGGCCGTTGTGATCGGTCATCCCACAGGTCGTTCGGCGCTCTCCAGTCTGGCGAGCTTGGCCTCCAGATAGGCAAGGAAGGGAGCACTCGAGAGGGGCTGACCACTCACCTTCTCCACCAACTCCTCGGCATTGAGCGCTCGGCCAACGGGATGCACATGCTCCCTGAGCCAGCCAAGCAGAGGGCTCACATCCCCACGGGCAATGTGATGCTCAGGTGCTCCAATCGACGCCTGCATGGCCTCGCTGAGCTGGGCACTCACGAGATGACCGAGCAGATAGGAGGGGAAGTAGCCAAACAATCCCTCGCTCCAGTGCACATCCTGGAGACAGCCCTCTGCATCATTCATCGGAACCACGCCGAGAAGCTCGCGATAGCGACGGTTCCACTCCGAGGGCAGATCCTCGACAGGGAGGCTCTGTTCGAGCAAGGCGAGCTCAAGATCCGTACGGATCATGATGTGCAGCCCATAGCTGAGTTCATCGGATTCAACCCGGTTGGTGCCAGGTGTCACGGGATTCATGGCACGCCAAAGCTCACTCGCCGACTCCAGCGGAGCACCTTCGGCACGGAATCGCTGCCACCAGTGCTCGGCAAACGGGGCACTACGGGCCACACGGTTTTCCCAGAAGAGCGACTGACTTTCATGCAAGGCCATCGAGGTGGCTTGCCCTAACGGCCAAGAAAACCACTGATGACTCGCCGTGGGCAAACCCTGCTCGTAGAGGGAGTGTCCCCATTCGTGAGCCGTAGCCAGAAAACAAGAGAGCGGCTGTCCGGGCACCACACGGGTGGTGAGGCGGAAATCACGGGGCCCCAGGGTGATCGAGAACGGATGAGGGGATTCAGCCACGCAGGAAATCGCAGGCTCACGCCCCCACTCCTTCAGCAACTGGTCGCACAAACGCTGCTGCTGAAGGGAGGAAAGATCCCAGCTGAGGTGGGGCGGGCGAGGGGCCGCCTGCACCTGATCGAGCAGCTCAGGCAGACGCTTGCGCAGGGGGGCGAACAGTTCAAGAAGGCGATCCAGACGCAGATCTGGTTCAAAAGGCTGAGCAAGGGTTTCCCAGCAGCCGCGTGGTTCATCAAGCTGGCGTGCCTGCTCCTGTCGCAGGCTGATCAACCGACGCAGGGCAGGTGCAAACAGGGAGAAATCACTGTCGGTCCTGGCCTGTTGCCAGCGGTCATAGCCCTCGGCCTTGGCGGTGGCCAGTGCCGCCACCAACTCAGGATCCTGGCGCTGCTGACGGCGAAGATCGAGCTCCAGTAAATCGAGATTGCGTCCCTGTTCGAGACGGTCATGCGCACGCAGGTCGCCAGCGGACACCTGCTGCTCCCAGTCCGCACGGGCTTCTGCTACGAGCGCGGCATAGTCGGGAGAACTCTGGCGTTGATGCAGCTGCCGAGCCAGAAGGGTGAGCTGCTCTCCCCTCCAGGCCGCACCCCCACTCGGCATGCGGGTGTTCTGATCCCAATACAGCGTGCTCTGGATGCTGCCGAGAAGGCGGGTTTGATGGAGATGGCAGCCAAGCCGCTCCCAGGCAGTTGTTCCGCTCACTCC